>NZ_JBKIWZ010000003.1:0-418552 GCF_050157905.1 Pantoea sp. NSTU24 | reverse complement strand
TATATCTCCAGCTAAATTGAACACTTAATGTGCACCCTTATTTCAAAAGGCCTGGAGAGGAGTTGGCTAGAAAAATCGTATAAATCACAGGTATGATCTGAAATTGTTAATTTATGTAATGGTAACCTTTCGGTACATATATTTATTTCCGGTTCGGCAGCTTGCGTTCATACACTCTGGCTATTGGGTGTAATCCGAAATTATAAATTTCAGAAAAAATACTCAAAAGTACAGTGTCAGCATGCTGGTGAATGGAATGCGCCCGCTTTTTAAGTTCCGGGGTTTTTATTTGTGTCGGATGACGCGAACCGGAAAAGTTGTTCTGACAGGGTAATTTCTTATTTATTTTTCACTGGCATTGACCGTTTCTATTACTCCATAGAACAGGGACAGCCATGTCTAACTCTTCCTTCCAGTCCGAAATCCCTAAAGCACGTATTAATTTAAAACTTGATTTACATACGGGCGGCGCGAGCAAAAAAACGGAGCTCCCCCTGAAATTGCTGGTGGCGGGTGACTTCAGTCATGGTCAGGAGTCTGCTCCCCTGTCTGAGCGCAAAAAAGTTAGCCTGAACAAAAATAATTTTGATTCTGTTCTTTCCGAATATTCTCCAAACGTCAGTCTTACCGTTAAAAACACGCTGGCTGATGACGGCAGCGAAAATAGTGTTTCACTGACTTTCCGCAGCATGAAAGATTTCACCCCGGAGCAGGTCTCCCGTCAAATCCCTCAGCTGAAAGCAATGCTTTCCATGCGCAACCTGCTTCGCGATTTAAAAGCGAACCTGCTGGACAATCAGGCTTTCCGTAAAGAGCTGGAAAAAATTCTACTCGACCCGGCGTTAAGCGCAGAACTCCGAGCCGAACTTTCAGCCCTGGCGCCTAAGCAGCCATAACGATCACGATGATTTAACAGATTAAAAAGGAAGATGCTGATGTCTGTAAAAAATGAGAATGCGGCGGGTGGCGAAAGCGTGGTGCTGGAACGTTCTGCGGCAGGCGGGGTTTATGCCTCTCTGTTTGAGAAAATCAACCTTAACCCGGTGTCCGAGCTGAGTGCGCTGGATATCTGGCAGGACGCGCAGGCGATGTCAGATGCTACCGCAGATGAACGTTTAACGGCCGGCATGCAGGTGTTTCTGGAGTGCCTGACAAAATCAGGCTCAAAAGTTGAAAAACTCGACAAAAACCTGATTGACCACCATATCGCGGAGCTGGATTACCAGATCAGCCGTCAGCTGGATGCGGTTATGCACAGCGAAGAATTTCAGGCGGTGGAGAGTCTGTGGCGCGGCGTGAAATCCCTGGTCGACAAAACCGATTTCCGCCAGAACGTGAAGGTTGAGCTGCTGGATATGTCAAAAGAAGAGCTGCGTCAGGACTTCGAAGACAGCCCGGAAATCATCCAGAGCGGACTGTATAAACAGACATATATTGATGAGTACGACACCCCGGGCGGAGAGCCGATTGCCGCGCTGATTTCCACTTACGAATTTGATGCGTCTGCCCAGGACGTTGCCCTGCTGCGTAACATATCCAAAGTCTCCGCCGCTGCCCACATGCCGTTTATCGGCTCTGCCGGCCCGAAATTCTTCCTCAAGGACTCAATGGAAGAAGTGGCAGCCATCAAGGATATCGGTAACTACTTTGACCGTGCGGAGTACATCGAGTGGAAATCCTTCCGCGAGACGGACGCGTGACGCCACTGGGGCGTTTGTTCATGCGGTCAGGCAGGGTGAACAACTGGACCTTTATTCCGGCTGGTGTTTTATCCCGCCCAGGACAGGGTTTTGATGAGAGCACTTTTTTTGGTTTGATTCTGGCACTCCTTCCATAGTGCAACCGGAATAAGCAATAGCTTGTTTGCCGGTCTGTCATTGCATGGAAAACGAAGCCGCATAAGCAATGACTTTCGAAAGCTCCCTATACGTCAAATGGACAATCGGTCATGAATGACATCACCCCGCGTAAAATTAAAACCGGCGGCGACCCGCGCACGCTGCCGGATTATGCCGCCCTGCGTGATGAACTGAGCAAGCTGACACATCCGGCTCGCCCGGATGTGAACTGGCATTATGTCGAAAAACTCTGCCTCTCACTGTTCGGGCAGAACGGTATGGAATTGCAAACAGCGGCCTGGTATACGCTTGCGCGTGCACAGCTGGCCGGTTTATTCGGGCTTAATGAAGGGCTGACGATACTTGAGGCCCTGATAAGCCATCAGTGGGGGGCACTGTGGCCTCAGCCAGTCCCTGCGCGCATGGAAATTCTCAGCAGTCTGAGTCAGCGCCTGCAGCAACGGATGCGCGCGCTCCCGCTGAATTACAGCGACCTCAGCCAGCTGTACCGGGCAGAGCAACTGCTTACAGGTCTGGGAAAGGTACTGCAGCGCCTGGAGCTTAAGCATCTGAGTCAGCTCGATACGTTGCGTACGCTGATGCACAACAGTGCTGTCCGGCTGGAAAATAGCGATGGTGCAACCAGTGGCGGATCGGGTATTCGGCCTGATATCGAATTGCCTGCCATCATGATGAATGAGGCGACAGCATCCACGAGAGACTTTGCTGGTGTACCGGATGAAAATAAACCAGAGAGTGCAGTGAAGTGGGTTTACGTTGCGCAACCGGAACCGCAATCGAATGTGGAAGTGCTGTCGACAATGCCTGTTCCGGTTAAAAAGTGGAAATCCTTCGCTGCCGGCATGTGTACCATGCTGGTGGTAAGCGTAGTCTCAGCGTGGAGCTGGCATTTTCTTCACCGTTCAGACCCTCTGCAGACTCAGCTTGCTGCTTCACTGGCACCGTTTCCAGAACTTCTTACGTCTGAACAGCTGGGGATGTTACGTCAGCAGACTCCGTTACCACAGGACCTTATCGCACTGACACAGCAGCAGCTTGCCCGACTGGATAAGTTGCCACCTGACTGGAATATTACTTACGCCAGAAAACTCATCGAACAGGTTCAGGCGCTATGGCCGGAACAGGCTAAGACCCTGGTACAGCAGTGGCAACAGCAGATTAATATCTCAGTTCTTCCTGTCGATAAAACCAATGGCTGGCATGAAGGTATGACGCAGCTTCAGGCTCTTGCCGATAAACTGAATGGACTTGACGGTCAGAGGGGAAAATATATCACCGTCAGTGAACTTAAATCGCAGGTTTTTGGCATGCTGACAAGCTTCCGGCAGACCGTGCCGGTGGAAGAACAGCTTCGGCAGCTGAAGCTGCTCACTGAAGATTCTCCGCAGCGTCAGCAGCAGATTCAGCAGGCTGAGCAGCACCTCCGGGCTCAGGTCTCTGTGCTGGCGCAGGAAAAACAGCATGAGTGATGTAAAAGGAACTGACGAAGTGTAGAAATACAACGACACCCTGGCAAACGAATTCCGTTAAGGGCCACCGAAATTACGGATAGTCAGCTGTCTGCCCGTAAATATGAAAAAACCGGTATCTGCCGTCGTCTGCTTGTCACATCCCGCCGGCAGCATTCTGAGAAAGTCAGTGGCTTATCCGGTTTCCGTGTTCATCAATAACCTGTTCACCGTCTTCTTTCGTAAAGGCCCCCTGCTGTGGGTCAGGCAGAATATCCAGAACCGCTTCAGACGGACGACAGAGCCGGGTTCCGCGCGATGTCACCACTACCGGGCGGTTAATCAGAATAGGATGAGCCAGCATCATATTCAGCAGTTCGTCATCGCTGAACCGGTCCTCAGCCAGCCCCAGCTGCTCATAGGGCTCTGTGTTTTTGCGCAGCAGAGCGCGTGCGCTAATCCCCATATCAGCTATCAGTTTTTTAATCTCATCGTGTGATGGGGGTGTCTCCAGATATAAAATAACTGTTGGCTCCACGCCACTGTTGCGAATAAGCGCCAGGGTATTACGGGACGTTCCGCAGGCCGGGTTGTGATAAATCGTGATTTTGGTCATAAACAAGACTCTTTCAGGGCGCTGCGCAGTCGTAGCCCCGTATTCAAGATTAAACAGACAGACGCAGGGCGAGTGCGGACAGCGTCACAAACAGCACCGGCAAAGTCATCACAATACCCACGCGGAAATAGTAGCCCCAGCTGATGCGGATGTTTTTCTGCGCCAGCACGTGCAGCCACAGCAGCGTTGCCAGACTGCCTATGGGTGTGATTTTCGGGCCGAGATCGCAGCCGATGATGTTGGCGTAAATCATCGCCTCCTTTACAACATCCTGAGCGGTGCTGCCATCTATAGACAGGGCCCCGACCAGCACGGCAGGCATATTGTTCATGACCGATGACAGAAAGGCCATCAGAAAACCGGTGCCAAGCGTGGCACTCCAGATACCCTGCTCTGCAAACCGGTTCAGGATGGCTGAGAGACCCTCCGTCAGTCCGGCGTTACGCAGGCCATACACCACCAGATACATCCCCACCGAAAAGATTACAATCTGCCAGGGCGCGCCTTTCAGCACGTTACGGGTGTTAATGACGTGCCCTTTGCGGGCAACAAACCACAGAATAAAAGCCGCCACCGTTGCCACCAGACTGACCGGAACGCCAAGCGGTTCCAGGGCGAAAAAACCGGCCAGCAGCATGAGCAGGACCAGCCACCCGGCTTTAAAGGTTCGCATGTCACGAATAGCTTCACGTGGCGCTTTCAGTTTCGCCATATCGTAAGTGACCGGCAGATCTTTACGGAAAAAGAGGTGAAGCATAATCAGCGTGGCCGCCACGGATGCGAGGTTGACCGGCACCATGACAGACGCATACTCGCTGAATCCCAGTCTGAAAAAGTCTGCTGTGACAATGTTGACCAGGTTGGACACGATAAGCGGCAGGCTCGATGTGTCTGCAATAAAGCCTGCCGCCATCACAAATGCCAGCGTGGTGCCGGGGCTGAAGCCCAGCGCCAGCAGCATGGCGATGACAACCGGCGTCAGAATAAGTGCCGCGCCGTCATTGGCAAACAGAGCCGCCACGGTAGCACCCAGTAAAACTATACAGGTGAACAACAGCCTGCCTTTACCTCCTCCCCAGCGTGAAACGTGCAGTGCCGCCCACTCAAAAAAGCCAGATTCATCAAGCAGCAGGCTGATGATGATAACCGCAATAAATGTGGCTGTAGCGTTCCAGACAATCTGCCAGACAATCGGAATATCACCGATATGCACCACGCCAGTCAGCAGCGCCAGCGCGGCGCCGATAACTGCACCCCAGCCAATACTGAGTCCTTTTGGCTGCCAGATTACCAGCACCAGTGTCAGGACGAATATAGCGCCCGCCAGAAACATACTTACTCCTTAAGACAAAACACCTGTAAATGGGACTGAAGGCAGCCCGGCAAACAGATATGAAAAATGATATATGTTTAAATAAATTTTTAAATGCAGACCGGCTTGCCGTTGGTGGTCGCATTATTTCTTTCAGCCTGCTGGCTGAGTTGACGGATGTCATCACGCTGACACAGGTAAGCCTGCTCAATAACCGTGGCAGCCCAGACAGGAATATGGGGCGACAGCCGGTAATAAATCCACTTACCTTCACGCCTGTCTGATAGCAGACCGGCGTCTCTGAGTAACGCCAGATGCCGGGAGATTTTGGGCTGGCTTTCTTTCAACAATGACGTGAGTTCACAGACGCAAAGCTCTCCTTTTGCGCGCAACAGCAGCACCAGACTGAGCCGTGTGTCATCAGAAAGATTTTTGAAAAGCTGAAGAGGCTGAAACTGAGGCATGATGACTCCTGAGCCGGGAACGGCAGACATTCTCACGTCCTGCCGTCTGCAAGTCAATATCATATATGTTAATACATATATGAATGTTATCAGAGAGTCATCTTGCGGCAAGGTATTTCCAGTATGCTTTCCGGGCAGATCAAAAAGAGATCGTCAATCTTCTGGCACCTGATGCTGGCTTTTCATACGAAGTGCATCTTCATTAACTGAGCACTCAAATGCCAGAAGCGTACTTAGCCTTTAATTGCATAACCCCGGGGAACTATTTATCCACCCTGTTCCATGGCATTTTTAACAGTAAATTCGCCATGCCACATATACCGCTGACGCCTGCAAAAAGTAATCCTGCGCCGGTAAAGCCGGCGATTAAAAACAGACGGCTGTCTACGCTGTATCCCAGAATAACGCCTGCCAGTATCAGTGTGCCTGCAGCGATCTGAACTTGCCTCATAACCGGTAAGGGTTGCTTCCTGTCTTCAACAACCGGCAGGCTGGCACTCTTCCATGCACTAAAGCCACCAGCCAGTATCCAGGCTGACACCGGGCCTGCTGCTGCCATGAGAGCACTGGCATTCTGAGCCGTCCGACCGCCTGACAGACAATGAAAGATAAGAGGCCGTCCTTCTGGATTGTCGATCTTTTTACCTGCCTTGATATCAGCCAGAGGAAATGAACGCGCGCCGGGAATATGTTCTCGCAGATATTCTGTGGTATCGCGGATATCAATAAACAGCGCGCCCTGATCAGTCAGTGTTTTAGCTTTTTCAGGTGAGACAGATTCAAGACTCATTTGAATGCCTCCGGGCAATAGATCTCTTTGAGCGCGGAGATGACTTTTTTCGCCGCCTCATCTTTGATGAAATAGTTCATTTTTTGCGCCACTCTTTCAGACTCAATGACACCATCCTCTTTCATTTTTGCTAAATGCTGCGAGGTTGCCGAAGGCGAAAGGCCGGTCAGCTGACTCAGTTCACCTGATGAGGTGCCGGGTTTATCAATCAGTACACAGAGGATGAGAAGCCGGCTGGTATTACTCATCGACTTAAGCAGCGTGGTTGCGCGCGAGGCGCTCTCCTGTAACAGCAACGTGTTGTTCATCTTTTATTTCAGTATGATCTAAATTTAGTAAACACTAAAATAAAATGCGTGCCCATGCAAGCAAAAAAGGTCAGAAAAGCAGCGTGTCTCTTCTGCATTTATACCAGACAACGTCCTTTCCCGACTGTTCTTTCAGGCACCCTGTTCGCAGATCACCCCGTCTCCTGATTCAGCCGCGCCGGCACATCTGCAACCCGCCCGGACGCGTCATGCAGATCCGTTTTATGCTGTTTTCCGCTTCGGATAACGCTGACTTTTACCCACCTTCACACCAGATTGCCAAAAAGCTGCTAAACCTTAATGACAGAGATACGCGCGTAAAGATTAGGGTTATCACCATTTCCCCGATTTCACTCCCGTCAGCAACACGAATAACAATTACATCTTTTAGCCCCCAACAATGGGAAGCAGACAATGTCGGAAAAAATATCGCTAACAATGCAGGTTAATGGCCAGCCGCACCCGATGCAGGTCGATCCCCGGGTCACCTTACTCGATGCGCTGCGTGAGCATCTCAACCTGACCGGCACCAAGAAAGGGTGCGACCAGGGACAGTGCGGCGCCTGTACCGTACTGGTCAACGGCCAGCGGGTGCTGAGCTGCCTGACGCTGGCTGTTCAGGCTGAGGGTGCTGAAGTGACAAGTATTGAGGGACTGGCCTCAGCTGGAGGTGAACTGCATCCGGTGCAGCGCTGTTTCATGGAAAACGATGCTTTTCAGTGCGGCTACTGCACACCCGGTCAGATCATGTCCGCCGTCGCCTGTATCAAAGAGGGACATGCCGGTTCGGACGACGAGATTCGTGAATATATGAGCGGCAACCTCTGTCGCTGTGGGGCCTATCCGCACATCGTGGATGCCATCAGACAGGCTGCGGCTGAAATGGCGAAGGAGTCCGTATGAACGAATTCAGCTGGAAAACGGCGCACTCGCCTGAAGAGGCGGCCACCCTGAAGCAGCAGTCAGGCAGTCAGCTGCTGGCTGGCGGCACTACGCAGCTTGATCTGATGAAGTGCGGCGTTTTTACACCTCCACAGCTTATTGGCATCACCGGTTTAAGCGCACTTAAAAGCCTCACGTTTGATGACCAGAGGATCACCGCTGGTGCGCTGGTAACCATGAGCCAGCTGGCCGAACACCCTGACTGTCAGCAGAACGCACCAGCCATTTATGAAAGCCTCTGGCAGGCGGCATCGCCGCAGATCCGTAATATGGCGACGCTGGGCGGCAATCTGCGCCAGCGCACGCGCTGTAATTATTACCGCGATCCGGCGACGTTTTCGGCCTGTAACAAACGTCAGCCCGGCTCCGGCTGCGCCGCGTTAGACGGCGTCAACAGCAATCATGCCATTCTGGGTGCCAGTGACAGCTGTATCGCTGTCTACCCTGGCGATCTGGCTGTTGCGCTGGTGGCGTTTGACGCAATTGTGGTGCTGCAGAATGCACAGGGGGACACGCGCCGGGTCGCGATGGATGATTTCTTCCTGCTGCCGGGCGACACACCGGATCGTGAACACGACCTGCGCGATGATGAAATTATTATCGCTATCGAAGTGCCACAAACAGAGGCGCTGCGGCACTCTCATTACCTCAAGGTTCGCGACCGCAGCTCCTATGAATTTGCGGCCGCCAGTGCGGCGGCTGGCTTCGCGCTGGAAAATGGCGTTATGCGTCAGGTGCATATTGCGCTGGGCGGCGTGGCGACCAAACCCTGGCGGGTCAGGTCGGTTGAGCAGGCGCTGGAAGGCCAGCCGTTCAGTGAAGAAACCGTGTTCCGGGCCGCAGAGCTGATCACCCAGGAGACACAGGCGCTGACGCATAACGCCTATAAAGTAAAACTGGCGCCGCGTGTGATTGCACGTGCGCTGATGGCAGCAGGAGAAACCGCATGAGTGACCTGAAGGACACATCACATCAGGAATTAACGGAGCCGGCCAGTGCCGTTCAGGGACTGGGTGCGGCGCGCGCGCGCGGCGACGGTAAGGTGAAAGTGACTGGCGAGGCGCGCTATGCGGTTGAACATCAGCCGGACAATCCGCTTTATGGCGTGGTGATCCAGTCTACTGTCGCCAGCGGCCGCATCAGCCTTATGTCAACGGAGAAAGCGCAGCAGGCTGCAGGCGTGGTGGCGGTGTATACCCATCTCAATTCGCTAAAAATCAACAAGCCTACCGCCATTGCGGACGGCGGTGCGGCGCAATCAACCTATACCCCGATTCAGGACGATAAGATTATCCATAACGGCCAGAACATCGGTCTGGTGGTCGCAGAAACCTTTGAGCAGGCCACCTGGGCCGCCTCGCTAATCGAGGTTGAGTATGAAACCGACTCCGCGCTGATTTTCGCCACCGACGAGGGCGTTGAGCCAAAGCCGGTATCAAAGCAGGATATCGACATGGGCGATGCGCAGCAGGCCATGCAGCAGGCCGAGGTGCGCCTCAGCGAACGCTATACCACACCGCGTGAATACAACATGCCGATGGAGCCACACGCCTGTGTGGCACAGTGGCAGGATGGCCGCATGACCGTCTGGGAACCCAGCCAGTGGGTCGCCGGTGCGCAGGTGGAGATCGCTGAATGGATGGGCATTGATGTTGAGAATGTGCGGATTATCTCGCCTTACGTCGGCGGCGGATTTGGCTCCAAGCCGGTGCCGTATACGCATGTCGCCCTGGCCAGTGTCGCGTCGCGCGCGCTGAATCGCCCGATCAAAGTGTCGCTGACCCGTCCACAGACCTTTACCGGTCTTGGTGGCCGTCCTGCTACCTCGCAGCAGCTGGAGCTGGGTGCTTCGCGTGACGGTAAAATTCAGGCCATCATTCAGCGCAGTTTCAGTGAAACGTCATTAATCGATGTCTTTGCTGAAAACTGTAACAAGGTTACCGCACGCATGTATGCGGTGGAGAACGTCTCCGCGCAGCATGAAGTCCGGCCTGTCAACACCGTCACGCCAGGCTGGATGCGTGCGCCGGGTGAAAATCCGAGTGCCTTTGGTCTGGAGGTGGCGATGGATGAGATGGCTTATGCGCTCGACATTGATCCGCTGGAACTGCGTCTGCGCAACTGGGCTGACAAAGATTATCAGCTCGACCTGCCGTGGAGTTCACGACGTCTTAAAGAAGCCTATCAGAAAGGGGCAGAGGCCTTTGGCTGGGACCAGCGGATTATGGCGCCGCGCTCAATGCGTGAAGGGCGTGAACTGATTGGCTGGGGCATGGCTTCCGGCACCTATCCGGTTAACAAACTGCCGGCAGAGGCAAAAATCATTCTCACGGCAGAAGGCAGATTTACTGTGCAGTGTGCCGGTGCAGATATTGGCACCGGCACCTACACCATTCTGGCGCAGACGGCGGCCGACATTCTGAATGTGGCGTCGACCGCTATCCATGTGGAACTGGGCGATAGCGAGCTGCCGCGTGCAGGTGTGGCCGGCGGATCGCAGCTGGCCGGTAACGTGACCGCCGCCGTGGATGACACCGCCAGACGTATGCGCGACCAGCTGCTGAAGCTGGCCAGCGAACTGCCACAGTCACCCCTTAACGGCACGCCGGTTTCAGCGCTGACCTTAAAGGGCGACGGTGTGCAGGGACAGGGCAGTGACGCCCGCCTCACGTTCGCGCAACTGGCCGCCATGGCACCCGCGGAGAGTCTGACCGTCAAAGGCGGCACGTTCCCGGAGGAGATGTCGCAGGAAGAACGCGACAAGATAGTGCGTAATCTGAATGACATGAGCCGCCCGGAAAAATTTTCTGCCCACAGCTGGAGTGCGCACTTTGTGGAAGTGCGGGTCGATGAAGATTTCGGCACTATCCGGGTAAAACGTATGGTAGCGGCGCTGGACAGCGGCCGTCTCTATAATCCGAAACTGGCGCGCAGCCAGTGGATTGGCGGCATGATAATGGGTGTCGGTCAGGCGCTGATGGAAGAGGGCATTGTCGATCCGCGTAATGGCAGGGTCATCAACAACAATCTGGCGGATTACCTGGTGCCGGTGAACGGCGATATACCCGAAATCATCACGATTAACGTGGGTGAGCCGGACTTCGAGGCGACCACGCTGGGCGGCAAACCGGTGGGCGAGCTGGGTATTGTGGGTGTGGCGGCCGCAATCAGTAATGCGGTGTTTCATGCGACAGGTAAGCGGGTCCGCGATCTGCCGATTACTCTCGACAAGCTTATCTGATCAGGTTGCTGTCCCATAATTGTGGGTCAGTCTCAGAGAATGCGGGTGCGGACAGGAGTCTGCGCCCGTTTTTTAAGCCAGCCGGAGCGAAACAGTGAAGATAGCGTTAATTGTGCTGGCCGCCGGCCTGAGCCGCCGCTTTCAGCAGCAGGCGGGCGGCCATAAGCTGCTGGCCGACCTGAACGGCAAACCGGTGCTGCAGCGTACGCTGGAGCAGGCTGCCGCAAGCGGACTGGATACCTTTGTGGTCACCCGGCCCGATGCCCCCGCGCTACAGGCGCTTTGTACCGGGGCCACGCTGGTCGTATGCGACAGCAGCGGGCTGGGTGAATCCATTGCAGCGGGCGTGCGTGCCAGCCGCCACTATGATGGCTGGCTGATTGCACTGGGGGATATGCCGTTTGTGACACCGGAAAGTTACCGCGCCGTCGGCCATGCGCTGGCGGAGGCGTCGATAGTCAGGCCATGGATTGACGGCAGGCCCGGCCATCCGGTGGGTTTTCAGCGCCACTGCTATCCGACGCTGAGCGCCTTACAGGGCGATGCCGGACCGCAGGCGCTAGTCAGTGCCGCCGCCGTGCGATTACCTCTTCAGGATCGTGGCTGTCTGTATGACATCGATCTGCCTGCCGATCTGCACTTAATCAAGGAATTTTCATGATAACGCTGGATCAACGTGTCATTAATGCGGCACTCAGCAGTTGTCAGGCAGGTCAGATAGTCTGGCTCTGCACGGTGCTGCGCACCTATGGCTCTTCGCCGCGGGCGCCCGGTACTCTGATGACGGTCAACGAGAACGGGGAGTATTGCGGTTCGCTGTCAGGCGGCTGCATAGAAGAGGATTTTCTGGCACAGCTGGCGGCGGGCGCCTATCGCGCCAGCAGTCAGCGGGTGCGCTATGGCGAGGGTGGGATCCGGCCTGATGTCCGTCTGCCGTGCGGCGGCAGTCTGGAGATTGTGATTGAGTGTCTGCCACCCGATGACGCCACGCTGGCGCTGCTGACGGCGATGCAGGCTGCGCTCCGGGGCGGCCAGCCTGTTGTCCGGATCATCCAGCCTGGCGAGCGTGCGCAGTGGGAAGTGATTGCAACTGACAGGCGACTGCCTGCGCTGGATGCCAGCGAGCAGCTGCTGCTGCCGGTCGGGGCGATCCCGGAATTGTTCATTGCAGGCTACTCCACCGTCGCGCATGAATGTATCCGGCTCGGGCAGATGCTGGGCTTTCATGTGCGGGTCTGTGAACACCGGCCGGAGAAGCTGGCGGAGCTGGAGACGCATTTCAGCGGGGCAGATAACGTAACGCTGGTTTCACAGCATCCGGCGCGCTGGCTGGAGCTGAACGGAGCGCATGCCGCTGTTGCGATTGTGGCGCTGACGCACGATCCACGCATCGACGATCTGACGATGATGGAAGCAATCGCCACACCCGCCTTTTACATCGGCATTATGGGTTCGGCGAAAAACAGCGAGAAACGGCGGGCGCGGCTGCAACAGATCGCCGGTATGGACACGACCGAGCTGGACCGCATCCATGCGCCCATCGGCCTGCCCATTGGCAGCAAAACCCCGGCAGAAATCGCACTCTCGGTCATGGCTGATATTGTCCGGGTGAAAAATGCGGGCTCGTCAGCCGCCTGATGTGACTGAGGACGGTGGCAGCCGGTAGAGATAGCTGCCTGACAACGGAATCGGCAAAAATTCACGGAACATCTGCCGCAGGGTCTGCTCAGGATCAACGTCATGGAAAAGCTGCGGGTAGAGCGTGGTAGCAAAAAATTCTGTTGCCACGACGTGCCACGGGCTAAGATAAAAGTTATGCCAGAGGGCAGCGGCATGACCGTTGCTGAGCGCCCCTAGCTGCTTCAGCGCGTTCTGCTGTCCCGTCAGCGTCAGCAGGCTCTGCCGGGTCTGCGCCGGGGTAACGGCGGGGCCGAGCTTCAGCGCTCCGGTTTCGTCGGCGCTGCCGGTGCCGGTTGCGAAGTAGAAGTCGGGCTGTGCGGCAATCACGCTTTCCTCACTCAGCCGGCCAAATACCCCTTTAACCTGCTGGCTGGCGATATTCTCCCCGCCGGCAAAACGCAGCAGCTCGCCCAGGTTCCCGTTCACTGAGGTCACACAGCATTCGCTGCGCCGTCCCAGATGCAACTGCAACAGCACGGTGGGTTTCGGGCCGTGATAGTGCGCCAGCCTGTCACCGATGCGCTGCATGTGCGTGCGATAAAACCGATTAAAGTCAGCGGCTCGCCGGGGCTGGTTGAGCACCTCCCCCAGCAGCGTCATGCTCCGCTCGGTATTTTTCAGCAACGCCACCCGCAAATCGATTTTCACCACAGGAATGCTGGCCGCCGTGAGCATCTTCTCCAGCAGGAGGCTGTTTTCACTGCCGCGCGCCAGCTGCGGCAGGATCACCAGATCGGGTTTCAGTGCGATTACCTTCTCCGGGTTCATGTCATTGACCCCATCCAGACCCAGCGCCGGAATCTGGCTGATTTCCGGAAACTGGCGGGCAAAAATAGCCCAGGTCTGGGGATCATATTTTTTCAGATCCAGCGGCCAGCCCGCAATATGCTGCAGCGGATTGCCCGGCGTCAGCAGCGCGACGCTATAGAGCATCCGACTCTCACCCAGCACAATGCGCTGTGGATGGTCGGGGATCGTCACCTGACGACCGGTGATGTCGGTCAGCGTGCGGGCGTTCACGTCTGAGGCAATTGCCATCAGGCTGAGCAGCAGCAGCAGCGCACCACGCAGTGATTTAAAATTCAACACGGGCCTGTACCATCAGGTTACGGGTTTCACCTTCACGGACGCGCAGATTGCCGCCGCTTGAACTGTAGTAGTGCTGATTAAACACGTTATTGATGTTCAGACGTAGCTGGGTTTTTTCACCGAACAGACGATTATTCCACGCCACAAAGCTGTCCGCGACAACGTAGTCAGGCAGGGTGAAACTGTTATCCGGGTCGCCTGCCCGCGTGCCGACATAGCGCGCCCCGCCGCCCAGCCGCACCGAGCCGGGCACGCCGTTGATCTGCACCTCATGGCTCAGATAAAGCGCACCGGCATGACGTGGCGCATTCTGCAGGCGATTGCCGTTATTGTCCGGGTTCACCCGATCGCTGACGATCTCTGCCTGATCGTAGCTGTAGTTCGCGCTCAGGTCCCAGCCGGGGGCGATCTCGCCATTCAGCTCCACTTCCGCCCCGGTGGAACGGGCCTTGTCGATAGGTCGCGTGCTGCCATTAATATTCAGCGACATCGCTTTCTCATCTATCCGATAAAGCGCCAGGGTGGCGAACAGTTTCGGCGAGAGCTGCCATTTGCTGCCCACTTCCCAGCTGGTGCCCTGTTCCGGCTTGCCGACATTGCCCTCATCATCCACATCGGTTGACGGCGTAAACGACTTGCTGACACTGGTGTAAAACGACAGGTCAGGGGTAAATTTGTAAATCACCCCGGCCTGCGGCAGAAACTTATTGCCCTCATCGTTCAGGGTTTCCACCTGCGGATTAAAGCCGCGTGAGGCGCGCTGCTCATAGTGCTGGTAACGACCGCCCAGCACCAGAATCCAGTCGGATGAGAGCGAAATGCTGTCTTTAGCATAGAGCGACCGGCTGTGAATACGGTTCAGGTTATTGGCGGCGGCGCTGTTTTCCGTACTGGCGTCCGTTATGGGTGAGAGCAGGTCATACTGAGGAGAGAAGAAATTAAACTGGCGATTCACCCGGCCCTGATACTGATGGGCACGGTAAGTCTGGTTCATCTCATAATCGGTGCCCACCACCAGCGCGTGTGACATCCCCAGCAGTTCGGGGTTGCCCAGCAGATCCCAGCTGACATATTTCGTTTTATGGTTAAACCCGCGATTGGCGTCGGCGCGCCGCGTGACCACGCCGCTGCTGGCATTCACTGCCGTTACCCGCACCTCGTTATTGTTATAACGACGCTGATTCCAGCCCAGCGTCAGGCGGGTACGCCACGTGTCATTAAACTGCCACTCATAATTCGCATTCAGCGTCTTGTTGTGGCCCCAGGCATGATTGGCTTTATCATCCAGGCGCGATGTGTAATCAAGATCGACCGGCTTACCGCCGATAAAGGCCGTGCCGCGATCGTAAGGAATATCGTAGCGGTAGTCCGCGTAGCTGATCAGTAAGCTCGCCTGCTCGCCATACCACTGCAGCGAAGGAGCGACCAGGGTGTGATCGTCGCTGCCGAAGTTGCGCCAGTAATCCTGATTCTGTTTTTCAGCAATCAGCCGGAAAGCGAAACCGTTGCCCAGCGGCCCGGTGACGTCCAGAGTGCCTGCGCCGCCGCCCTCGCTGGCGTAACGTCCGGCGACGCTGGAGTGCCAGCTGTACTGCGGTTTTTTGCTGACCACGTTAATCACGCCGCCCGGATTCTGAATGCCATACAGCAGTGAGGCGGAGCCCTTGAGCACTTCAACCCGTTCAGTTGTCGCATCGAAATTCAGCCCCTGGCTGCTGCGGATGCCATCACGGTAAATCGATCCATCGGCGTTGCTGCCAAATCCGCGCCGCACAAAGCCATCTTCTGTTCCGGCCAGCGTATTTGCCTCAGCAATGCCGCTGACAAAGCGCATCGCATCCGCCAGCGTGCTGGCCTGATAATCCTCCAGCTGCTGTGGCGTCACAACGCTGACTGACTGCGCCTCATCAAGCCGCGCCGCAGGCATTTTACTGGCAACGCTGCTCTCGCTGGCGCTGTAACTGCCTTCATCACCGGCATCAGCGGTCACTGTCATATCAGATGAACTGTCGGTGGCGGCCTGGACCTGCGGCAGAGCAAGACTGCTGACGATCGCCAGAGCGAGAGCGGAGTAGCGAGCCGGACTACGGATATCTGAACTGTTTTTCATTTTTCTTTTCGTTGCTGAAGCGGTTATTGCCCTGCATCACGGGTCATCTGCGATGCAGGGCGATCCTGGAGGTTGCTGCAACGGGCAGCCGTGTAATCAGAGGAGAGTGCATCCGGGGACATGCCATCAGGACGACAATACTTCTCATCTGTAATTGAGAATCATTCAATCATCAGCTAATGTAGTAGTAAACAAAATTTGCGTTGAATTCACTACATTTCAGGATGATGAGATAGCGCATAAATTTTTTGCGTAACTTTACTTAACTTATTGAATTTGTGAGTTTTAAAAGGCTAAGGGCGTCGGGCGCTGCGTTAAAGCCCTGTAATACGCAGGTGAAAGAGAAAACAGGCTGGCGCGTTTACTACATTTTTCAGCCTTAAAACCGGCAGCGGGTGCAAGCATGAAACAGAACAGAGCAGTAAAAAACAGGGCAGATGTGCTGGCGGAGCGTCTGCGGGCGCGCGAAAAACAGCTCTCGCCGCGCCTGCTGGCAGTGGCGCGCTATATCGATCAGCATCGGGAAATGGTGCTGGAGAGCACCGCAATGGAAATTGCACAGGTGAACCACACCTCTGATGCCACGGTGATCCGCGCCATTCAGGCGCTGGGCTTCAGCGGCCTGCGGGATCTTAAACAGACATTGAAAGCCTGGTTTGGCCCGTCGCTGACTTCCGAAGATAAGATGATCACTACCGTCAGCGAGGTGACCAGCGACGTGAACAGTGCCATCGACTTTGTGCTTCAGGGTCACCGGCACGCCTGTGAGATTCTGTCGCAGCCGCAGAACCGGGGAGCGGTCGCCGATGCGGTGGCTCTGCTGGGCGAAGCGCGCCAGGTCGCAATCTTCGGCATCAACGCGTCGGGCATTCTGGCCGACTACAGCGTGCGGTTGCTGAACCGGATTGGTCTGCCCGCTTTTTCATTGAATCGTGCCGGCATCGCACTGGCAGAGCAGATGCTGACATTACAGCGCGGCGACGTACTGGTCATGATGGCGCAGCAGTCGGCGCACCGGGAAGGGACGACCGTAGTGCGCGAGGCGAAGCGGCTGGATATCCCGATTATTCTGCTGACCAACGCCACCGACTCCTTTTTTGCCCGCGAGGCAGACGTGATGATCACCGTGCCGCGTGGCGGCGAAAGGGGCGCATTCCGCTGCACGGCACGATCATGGTCTGTCTGGAGATGCTCATCCTGTCGGTGGCCTCGACGCTGCCTCAGCGCACGGTTAAAACGATGAAAAGACTGCAGGATCTCTATCGCGGACTCAAACCCACCAGCAAGAAGTAATCTTTAACTTCCGTGTGCAACACCGGCCTGAGCCGCACGCGACGGGCCGGTTTAACACAAATTTTTTCGCTTTGAGAGCGCGATCGCGCCTTTCAGACCGTCAAATTTTCAGGACGACTACGCTTACAGCGTGCTGATCCCCGAGAGCAGTGCAGACCTTTTCCTTTCCTTTTAATTTGTGCGGAGCTGCTGATGAAACCCCTTCACGCGCAATACCTTTTCTGCTGTGCCACGCTGGGCCTGCTTTCACCGCTGTCTGCGGTGGCCTGGGATAACCTTACCGTCTTTGGCGATAGCCTGAGTGATAGCGGAAACGTCGGGCGTTATACCTATGACAGTGCAGTCCATCCGCTGTATGACGAGATTGTGGCGCAGTCACTGGGTGACACCCTGCGCCCCTCATCCCAGGGCGGGCGCAACTATGCGGAAGGCGGTGCCGTTGCGGTGCCCGCGATTGATCCCCTGTTTAATACTCAGGATCAGCTCGCCAGCTATCTCACAGCGCGTGGCGGGCGGGCCGATCCGGACGGGCTCTACATTCACTGGATTGGTGGCAACGATTTAGCTGCGGCAGCGTTATCCCCCCTGACTGCCCGGCAGATCGTGGACAACAGCGCCAGCACCGCGGCCCTGCAGGTCAGCCAGTTACTGAATGCCGGTGCCGGAACGGTCATTGTGCCGACGGTGCCGAATGTCGGCGCGACGCCCGCGCTGCTGCAGGCGATTCTGCAGGTGCTGGGGCCAGCCGCACAGCCTGCCACGGCGGCGCTGTTTCAGTCGCTGAGTACAGCCACTACGGCGGATCGTGCCGCCAGGCAACAGGCGATAGAAACGGCCCTGGGCGAAGCGGCGGGACAGATTTCCTCGATCCCGCTGATTCGCGATGCGATTGCTCAGCAGCTGATCGCCGCCTGGCAGCTGCTCAGTCAGCAGGCCGCGCTCCTCACCGATCGCTATAACCAGATGGAAGAGCAGGGGCTGGTGGCCACAGGCGGCAACATTGCCCGCGTGGATATTAACGGGCTGTTTAATGAGGTGATCGACAATCCCAGCCTGTATGGCCTCAGCAACACCGCCGGCATGGCCTGCCCGCCGGGTGTCTCCGCAAAAGACTGCACCCGTGCAACGCCGGGCTTTTCTCAGGCCCAGCAGTATCTGTTTGCTGACCGCCTGCACCCCAGCCCGGCGGTTCATGCGCTGATCGCGGATTATGTCCTGTCGGTGCTGAATGCGCCGCTGCAGGTAGCGGCGCTGAGTCAGGCTTCCGCTATGCTGGCAGGCGATGCGCACAACACGCTGGATGGGCATCTTCAGCAGCAGCGTCAGCAACCCGCCGACACGGGGGCATTCACGATGTTTGGCGGTTATGCCGGACAGCGGCATGATTTTCACGGCGACAGCCTGCAGGATGGCGATGCTACCAGCGCCACCGGCACCGTGGGCGTGGGCTATCAGCTCAGCGATAGCTGGCAGGCAGGTGCGATGCTGTCGACCACCTCTCAGCGCCAGCAACCCTCGTCACGCTTCGATTACCGCCTGCGCGGCAATATGGTGGCGCTCTGGAGTCAGTTCAGCTATCCCGATGGTGGATGGCTTAACGCGGACGTGCACTATGCCGATCTTGATTTTGATCACATCGCGCGTCAGGTCCGGCTGGGACCGGCAATCCGCACCGAAAAGGGCAGCAGTAACGGCAGCCTGATGGGCATGCGGCTTCAGACCGGCTGGGATTTGCCACTGGGTCGCTATGTCTCCACTGGCCCGATGGCCAGCTATGCGCTCGATTACACTCAGGTCGATGGTTATAAGGAGGCGGGAAACAGCAGCACCGCGATGCGCTTTGGCGATCAGACCCTGCATTCACAGGTCGGCTCGCTGGGCTGGCGCATCGATACCAAAGCCTTACCGATTAATCCCTGGGCGCAGATAAGTTATAACCATCAGTTCGGCGACAGCGATTCAGCCGTGACTGCCGGGCTGAAGTCGACCCGCACCGCCTTTACCCGCAGCAGTGCAGCCCGGGATGATAACTGGATTGATATGGCCGTCGGCGCGAGCGTGCCGCTCGGAACAGCGGTCAGTGCCTTCGCGGGCGTTTCGGCGATAGCGGGCAACAGCGATACGCATCAGGTGAGCTGGAATGTCGGGCTGAACGCCCGTTTCTGATCGGACTGAGCGTCGCCCGGCGCGGTCGGGAGAAACCGGGACGGCGCATTCTGAACCTGCATGGCGGGCCGCTGCCCGGTGCCCGGTGCAGAAGCCCGCGAAATAGTGTGATAACGTAGCAGTCACGTTTCCGGGCCGGAGAGCAGCATGATTGTCAGACAGGCGTCACCTGAAGAGGCATACCGTTTATGGACTATCCGAAATCTTGCCATTCGTCATGGCTGTGAGCAGGTCTATCCCGCCGATGTCATCGCTGCATGGACGCCGGACAGGATGCCGGCCAGCTTTCCCGCCATGATCCGCGAAAACCTGTTTTTCGTGATCGACGGCCCTGACGGGGAACCGGTTTCCACCGGCGCGCTCGATCTCGCTGCCGGCAGCGTAGAAGCGATTTTCACCCGGCCGGACTGTACCGGGCAGGGTATGGCGGGGCAGATCCTCGACACCATCAAAGCGGAGGCGCGGCAGCGTAGTTATCAGCAGTTGACGCTGGCGTCGACGCCGAACGCGGTCAGTTTTTATCAGCGGCACGGCTTCCGGGCGCTGGGCGAGAGTCTCTACCCTTCAAAGCTGGCGGGCTGTGATTTACGCTGTATGGAGATGGCGATTACGCTCTAAAGGTCTGCGGCTGTCAGGCGGATAACGTCGGGCAAAAGTTTCCCCTGTAAAGACTTCGCAAGCCCCCGCCGGTAAGGTATAGTCCGCGTTTTTTGGGAGGAATCATGCTGACTGGCTCATCAACGCGTCTTAATAAATATATCAGCGAGAGCGGTATCTGCTCCCGTCGCGACGCCGATCGTTTCATCGAGCAGGGCAACGTTTTCATTAATGGCAAACGCGCGACTGTCGGCGCGCAGGTGTTTGCAGGCGATGTGGTGAAAGTTAACGGTCAGCTAATTGAACCGCGTGACGAAGACGATCTGGTGCTGATTGCCCTCAATAAACCCGTAGGCATCATCACGACGATGGAAGAGGGCGAACGCGATAACATCAGCGATTTCGTCAACCACAGCAAACGCGTCTTCCCGATTGGCCGACTGGATAAAGATTCGCAGGGCCTGATTTTCCTCACCAACCACGGCGACCTGGTCAATAAGATCCTGCGGGCCGGGAACAACCACGAAAAAGAGTACGTGGTCACGGTCGACAAACCGATTACCGATGAGTTTATCGCCGGGATGGGCGCAGGCGTACCGATGCTGGGAACGGTCACAAAAAAGTGCAAAGTTAAAAAGGAAGCGCCGTTTGTCTTCCGCATCACCCTGGTGCAGGGGCTGAACCGGCAGATTCGTCGTATGTGTAAGCATTTTGGCTATGAAGTGACGAAGCTGGAACGCACGCGCATCATGAACGTCAATCTCAAGGGATTACCGCTGGGTGAATGGCGTGATCTGACCGACGACGAACTGATTGATCTGTTTAAACTGCTGGAAAACTCCTCGTCAGAAGATAAACCCGCGAAGAAAGCGAAAGCCCCGGCCAGAAAGCCGCAGAAAAGTGCTGCCAAACCGGCTGAGAAAGCAGACGCCAGCGGCGCTTCCCGTAAGCGTTTTGCTCAGCCTGGACGAAAGAAAAAAGGACGTTAATCCTTATCAGACGCAGAGGCGAAACAGGTTCTCTGCGTCACTGTCACCGCCCATGGATAAACGCGATATTTTTAGTGAACTAAAACGGGGATCCCGGCGTTCAAAGGTCACAATGAGGGCGAAACTACGCGCAGAAATTATAAGGTCTCCAGACGTGCGCCTGTGACGATAGCGCCGGAGGAGCTTCGCGATGTACGCAATAAGCTGAACCTCTCACCGGCTATTTTTGCCCACTACCTGCACACCGACGAAGCCAGCTGTCAGAATTGGGAACAGGAGCAGGCCAGACCCAGTGCCCAGGCAGTATTGCTTATCCGCATGGTGCACTGAAACGCTTTAAACTCTCGCCCAACTCTGACCAGGCTGGCATAACATTCCATTGCTAATGTGCCAGCCTGACCCCATCATTCCCCATAACGCCACGCCGCTGACCTCTTCTGGCAGATGAAGCCCGGACACATTCAGAACATGGACACTTTTCACCCCGAACAGGGCGTGGCAGGATAGGCGCAATCTATCGAGGAGTGTGCCTGATGTTACTGAAAGGTATGAACGATCCGCTGCTGAAAGCGTATCAGCATCCCAAATCACGGTTGATGATCAGCCGTTTCAGGGGGCTGGCGGGGGATCGACGACTCAGTGACTGGCAGGCATTTACCATTCTGGTCACCGGTTTCACTAACTACTGGTTTGTCCAGGCCGGACACTATCGCATCAACGTCACGCTGACCAAAACCCGGCAGTTCGACTTTCTGCAGGACTTTTTGCATTTCACGGTTACGCTGGATGGGTTACTCGGCGATGAGCACTTCCGCAGTCCGGACTTTGTCCTGCCGCATTACGACGTGCCCTATGAATTCTGCCGCTGGCGCAACAAGCGTGGCTATGACGCGCTGACCACTTACGTCAGTAAACAGGGGGTGAAATCCCATAAAGGAATATTCGTCGCGGCGGAGGGGACCTCACCAGAGGAGAAGGTGATGAAATGGGAGGGCGTGGTCAACGTTTATGACAAAGCCTTTTTCAGTGTGACCAACTTCAATACCACGCAGGCATTTCTGATCAAAGACATCACTAAGGCGATTCAGGAGGGATTACTGAAGAACCTGAGTTTCTACCGCGATCTGTATGACTATATTTTCCCGACGCCCGTCGAGGCCCGTTTACAGGCGCGTGACGACAGGCGCTCCCTGGCAAAACGGTAGCGCCTGCCGAAGGTCAAATCTGGTTCGGCATCAGCAGTACAGCGGGGGAGAACGTACACCGCTCAGCCTGAGTTTTACCATTTCATCTCGCCGGTATTCACTTTCGCGCTGAGTTCCAGCGACCCTGGTTCGGCCAGATTTGGCCAGGCTCTGGTCATGGCAGCTATCACCTCATCAGACTTTTTGTGCTGCGATAGCGCCTTCTCAAAACTTTGCAGGTAGCTGAGCGTGAAATTGACCGCCTGTAAACCGGCAGGTCGCGCACCCAGATAGTGACCCGGAATCACATGCCTGGCCTTAAGGCCCTGCATCTCGGTCAGGATCTGCCGCCACGCTGTGCGACTCTCCACACTCTGCGTGTCCGCCGTCCAGACGTGAATACCTGAGGAGAGCGCCGTGCCGCCCAGAATGGTGCTCACCGACGGGATCCAGATATAGGCGGCATACTGTTCAGGATGACGCAGTTCCAGCACCTCACCATCGATGCTAAAGCGGGTCTGATGTGTCACGTCGGGCAGGAAAAGTTTGTCCGGCGCGCCCTCTTTCATCTGCGGGCCCCAGTATTTCAGCTTGGCGTCGTGGGTCTGCTGAATGTGTTTCACGACGGCGGGTGCGGCCACCACCTTCACGTCCGGCCAGGCTTTCATGATCGGCTGCAGGCCAAAGTAAAAGTCAGGATCGCCAGAAGTGATCACAATTTCCTTGAGCTTTTTATTGCTCTTCTTAATCATCTCCACCAGCTTCTCACCATCCTGAGTGCTGAACTGGGCATCAAACAGAATCGCTTCGGTTGGCCCGGAAACCAGCGTGGAGGAGACGGGGAAAATCGCGTTCGTCTGGGGATTGTAGGTTTCCAGTTGCAGCGTGGCTGCACTGGCGGCAGAGGAAGCCAGCATCAGCATGGCAGGGTAAATCAGCGTTTTCATCATCTCTCCTCAGAGCGTGTGGCTCGGTTCAGTCAGTGGCCGAACGTGTTTGCATGTCAGTGGCACTATTTTACGCTTCTGCCGATCTGTTAGAATTCCCGCAATCGGAGATGCTGAGTTTCATAATTCGGGCAGGTGAGAGTGGACAGAGTGACGGCGGCAACGGTATTTAACCGGATATGTGAGCTGGGCAGCCTGAGTGCGGCGTCGCGGGCGCTCGGGATTTCGCGACCTATGGTCAGCCGCTATCTGGAAGAGATGGAAAAGTGGGCCGGAACCCGTCTGCTGCATCGTTCCTCGCGGCGGCTGACGCTGACGCCTGCCGGAGAAACGATTCTGCAAAAGACCCGGCAGCTCGCGCTGCTCTCGCAGGCTATCCAGCAGGAAACGACCCAGGCCATTCCGGCAGGTACACTGCGCATCGCCTGCGCTCACTTTACCGCGATGCATCTTGTCGGCCCGTTGATCCCCGATTTTCTTACCCGTTATCCCGCGCTGCGCATTGAACTGGACATTAACAATCAGCCGGTCAGCCTGATCGGTGAGCGAATCGATCTTGCTATCCGCATCACAGATGCGCCCGAGCCCGGTGCGATCGCCCGCCGGCTCGGCGAGTGTCGCTCTGTACTCTGCGCCTCTCCGGACTATCTGCAAAAGCGGGGCACGCCGCAGACGCCCGGCGATCTCGCTGAACATAACTGTCTCTGTTACAGCCACTTTGCCGGACAAAGCTGGCATTTTACGACGCCAGAAAACGGGAAAATCGCGGTCGCAGTCAGAGGAAATTTCAGCGCTGGCATTTCATCGCTGTTGTGTGAGGCGGCGATTGCGCATTGCGGTATCACGATGGTGCCGGAACAGGAGGCTCGTCAGGCACTGTCAACCGGAAAACTGATCAGGCTGCTGCCAGACTATGCGCCGCAACGTATTGGCATCTGGGGACTCTATCTCTCGCGCGAACATCAGTCAGCTGCGTTGAGGCTGGTTCTGGATGAACTGCAAACCCGCCTCCGCGACTGAAATCAGTCGCAGGCATTACAGAGAAAAGGGACACATTAATGACTACCGGACAGGAACAGTACTGGAACCCGATGGTGCCGGAACTCACCGTCACAGACTTTGCCACATCATTCCGTTTCTATACCGACATACTCGGCTTTGAGGCGAGGATCGTTCGTCAGCAGCCCGATTTTGCCTATCTATGTTACGGGCAGGTACAACTGATGATTGAGGCGTGGCACCCGCAGGGCTGGAATACCGCCGAACTGAGCTGGCCGCTGGGCCGGGGCGTTAACTTTCAGATTGAAGTGGATGATATCGAAGCCGTTTTGCGGCGTTTGCAGCAGCACAGGATCGCGCTCTATCGGCCGTTACGTGACAACAACTATGACACTGGCGGCACCACTGCCTGTCAGCGGGAGTGCCTGGTTCAGGATCCGGATGGTTATCTGCTGCGATTCAGTCAGTTTCTGGAATAGGCGGTGATCCTGTCTGAAACGATTAAAGGCATACGGAAATAAGGGTTTTTTAGCTATGCCCGCCAGGTGATTTATTTTTGTTGTTCGATATAAAAATAGTCTGAATGAAACCAGCAGTTCAGAGCAAAATATCCCATTTTTTCATGCGGCTGTTATTCTTTTTTCACATCATGCGGATGCCGCAGAGAAGGTAAATCAGAGGGTATAAAATAAAATTAAATGTTAATGTGCCGCATTGAATTTATCTTTGCCCGTTTATTTTTCTTCAATAATTAACATTTGCCGGCACTTTTTTGACAGGCCTGCTACGCCCTGTTGATGGGAAGGTCAGCATTTATCAGGAGAAAAACAGAAGAGATTAATCCGGTAAATAATCTGAAGTTTACAAATAATTATTTTCTTGCCACTTAACTTTTTAATGGATGGGCCGATAAAGAGGAATACATACTTCAGAGGGCACACCATGAAATCATTATTCTCTCTTTGTCTTACCACTCTGCTTATCGCGCTCACCGCGCCTGCCTGCGCGGGCTCCCGCTCAGGCACCATCGTTTTTACCGGTGCTATTACTAACGGTCCCTGCGATATGAATATCGATCAAAATCCTGTGGTATTTGACTGCTACGATCCAGCGAGTGGAAAAGCTATTGTGAAAACCGCAGATATGATGAAGCCAGAATCGCTGACCGGATTACCGATTGAAGTAAAGATGCACTGGATTAATCCCGAAAAAAATAAAGGGATTATTGAGGTCACTTATCTCTGAGTTGCCAGCCTGATTCACTCATTTAAACGTACGCGTTACAGGCCATGTTTACGCGCTCAGCGGAACGCTGAACGTTTTACGGTGGGATATTCAGACGCGCTTGCAGCTGACATAAAAATGCCCGCCTTTGAGGCGGGCAGCGTTATTGCGTTAAACAAACAGGCGTCAGGAAGGATCAGACGATCGCTGTGTAAAATATCTGGTCGCCGGACGCGTCTCTTTTTTACGCCGCAACACCAGGCTGGTGGCGATAATCAGCAGAGTCAGACCGCCGGTAGCCAGCAATTCGGCCTGATGACTGGCATCAAACAACATGATGACCAGTACCGCCGAGATGAAGAGAATGGTGAACCACGTCAGGCCGGGGAATAACCACATCCGGTAGCCCAGCACTTCGCCCGCTTTTTCGCGTTTTTTACGCAGCACCAGATGCGAAACGGCAATCACCAGATAAACCAGCAGGGCGATCGCTCCCGAGGTCGCCAGCAGGAACTCAAACACGACGCTGGGCGCCACGTAATTGGCGATCACGGCCAGAAATGCAGCAGTCGTGGAGAGCAGCACTGCAATCCAGGGTGTGCCGCTACGGTTGGTGCGCGAGGCGGCAGCGGGCGCATCTTTACGGCGTGACAGCGAGTAGAGCATACGCGATGAGGTGTAGAGTGCTGAGTTGAGACAGCTGCACACCGCCATCAGCACCACCAGGTCGACAATCAGCCGGGCGTGCGGGATATTCATCGCCTGCAATGCCGTCTGCCATGAGCCCTGCTCAACCAGTCCAGGGGTGTTCCATGGCACCAGCGCCACTACGAAGAAAATCGACAGCAGATAGAACAGGGCAATACGCCAGATGACCGAGTTGGTAGCCTGAGTAATCTGTTTACCCGGGTTTTTAGACTCTGCGGCGGCGATGGTCACAATCTCTGTTCCCATAAAGGAGAACATGGTGGTCAGGATCGCCGCCACGACCGCGCCCATGCCATTCGGCATAAAGCCATGCGTGTCATAGAGGTGTGACAGGCCACTGGTATTGCTGTCGGGCAGCAGTCCGAATACCGCTGCACCCGCCACGACCAGAAACAGAATAATGGCGACCACTTTGATCAGGGCAAACCAGAATTCAAACTCCCCGTAATTTTTTACGCTCAGCAGATTGGTGATAGTCAGCAGCAGCGTAATCGCGAAAGTGAACTGCCAGATGGCTACGTCAGGGAACCAGGCATGCAGGATCGTTCCGGCTGCATTGGCCTCCAGAGGAATGACCAGCACCCAGAACCACCAGTAAAGCCAGCCGATGGTGAATCCGGCCCAGCGGCCCAGTGCTTTGTCAGCATAAGTTGAGAATGAGCCTGAATCAGGTGAGGCGACGGCCATCTCGGCCAGCATCCGCATAATCAGTACCACCAGTGCACCGGCAGCGGCATAAGAGATCAGTACGGCAGGGCCGGCTTCTGAGATAGCATGGCCGGAACCGACAAACAGCCCGGCACCAATCACGCCAGCAATCGAAAGCATACGCACGTGGCGGGGTTTCAGGTTTTGAGCCAGCGAATCTTCATTCGCACTCTGAGTCATCGTCATGTAAACGTCTCCAGGCGACGTCCGGCCCAGGGGCCGGACGAACGGGGATAAACTTGCTTAACGCATAGCGGTATCAGGCCGGAACGACAGGATGTCCGGCTGAGGCGACACAGTGACTGATCACTGAAGAGAGGATGGTCAGTGCCTGACCGAACTGGGCATCCGGGATGGTCAGCGGATAGAGGAAGCGGATAACATTGCCTTTTGCGCCGCAGGTCAGCAGCAGCAGGCCCTGTTCCATCGCCATCTTCTGAACCGCCTGGGCGGTGCTGGCCTGATAAAACTCCATCGCCACCATTGACCCCAGCGCACGCACTTCGGCAATGTCGGGATATCTGCGCTGCTGCTCCTGCAGTTCCGCTTCCAGACGGGCACCGAGATCCACGGCACGCTGACAAAGCTGTTCCTCTTCGATCACATCCAGCACCGCATGGGCTGAGGCAATCGCCAGCGGGTTACCGGCGTAGGTGCCGCCCAGGCCACCCGGCGCAGGGGCATCCATCACTTCTGCACGTCCCGCGACGGCGGAGAGCGGCATGCCTCCCGCCAGACTTTTCGCCATGGTGATGATGTCGGCCTTCACCGGATAGTGTTCCATCGCAAACAGTTTACCGGTGCGGGCAAAGCCGCTCTGCACTTCATCCGCAATCAGCAGGATGCCATGACGATCAGCCAGCTCACGCAACTGCACCATAAACTCTACCGGCGCGGCATGGAAACCGCCTTCACCCTGAACCGGCTCCAGCACGATGGCGGCAACATCATGCGGGGCGATATCCTGGGTGAAAAGTTCATCGAGGCTGGTCAGTGCCGCTTCGATACTGATTCCCTGAACCGCACTCGGATAGCGCGCATGAAAAACGGAAGGCGGCATCGGACCGAAGTCACGCTTGTAAGGGGCGACTTTGCCGGTCATCGCCATCGTCATAAAGGTCCGGCCATGAAACGCGTTTCCAAAGGTAATGATGCCGTGACGACGGGTATAAGCCCTCGCCACTTTTACGGCGTTTTCAACCGCTTCAGCCCCGGTGGTAAAAAAAGCTGTCTTTGCGGCACCGGCGACAGGCACACGCTGATTGATCCGCTCGGCCAGCGCGATGTAGCTTTCATACGGCGTAATCTGGAAGGCAGTATGGGTAAACTTTGTTAACTGATCCGCAATGGCCTGCTCAATGCGTGGATGGCGATGGCCGGTGTTCAGCACGGCAATGCCGCCCGCGAAATCAATCCAGCTGTTCCCTGCCTGATCCCATAAGGTGGCGTTTTCTGCCCGGGCAACGTACCAGTCGCACAGCGTACCGATGCCTTTAGGGAGAGCCTGTGCTTTGCGCTGTTGCATCAGGTTATTTTTTTCGCTCATTTCATCCACCTCGTAATATTGCGTATTTACAATTCCCGACAAACACGTTTATTTATGCCTGAGGCGAGGTGAGTTGCCAGAGCCAATTGTGAGAGTAAAGGTGGAGCCAATTGCGACTCTTGTACGCAGATCATCTATTAGCACGGTTACAGTTTTTAAGAACAGGCTCATTACATCAGCGGCTGCTGAACTGCATGCAGGCCGCGATCGCGGAAGAGGTCTTTCCACGAGGGAGCCGTTTGCCGGCAACGCGCGATCTGGCGCGTGAACTGGGCGTATCACGAAACACGGTGATGCACGTGTATGAAAGCCTGATGGCGCAGGGGTATGTTAACGCGCGCACCGGCAGTGGTACCTGGATCGCCGAGACGCTGCCGGAAACCTCGCTGCAGAGTGAGGCGGTGGCTGACCTGCAGGCGGTCAAAGCGCAGCGCCCGGCCACCCTGTCAAAACGCGGTGCCTCGCTGCTCGGCCATGCCAACGCGTCACCCTGGCAGTGGGGGGCATTTGTGCCCGGCGCGCCGGACGTGACCGAATTTCCCCATAAGCTTTTCAGCCAGATTCAGGCGCGGTTAAACCGCGAGCCTGATGTGCATCGGCTGGTCTACAGCAGTGGCGGGGGCTGTCCCGATCTGCGGCATGCATTGGTCGATTACCTGCGGGTTGCCCGTTCAGTGCGGGCCGATGCAGACCAGATTCTGATCACCGAAGGTGTGCATCAGGCGGTTGATCTGGTCACGCGGGTGCTCTGTGATCCCGGCGATCGGGTCTGGATGGAGGAGCCGGGCTACTGGGGAACACGTAATCTGCTGCGTATGAATGGCCTGAAGATTCGGGCCATGCCGGTCGATGAGCAGGGCCTGGTGCCGGACAGTGGCCCGGCCCCGAAAATGGTGTTTGTCACGCCATCGCATCAGTATCCGCTGGGTGTTCACCTGAGCCTGGCGCGCCGTCAGGCGTTGATCGCCCTGGCGCGTCGTCATCAGAGCTGGATAGTGGAGGATGATTACGACAGTGAATTCCGTTTTTCCGGACAGCCGCACCCATCGCTGCAGGGGCTGGAAGCAGATGCACCCGTCATTTACATGGGCACGTTCAGCAAAACGCTCTATCCCGCGTTGCGAATCGGCTATCTGGTGGTGCCCAAAACCCTGGCACAACCGCTGCGTCTGGCTGCCGCGGAACTCTATCGCGGCGGACATCTGCTGATCCAGCGGGCGCTGGCGGAGTTCATCCGCCTGGGTCATTACATGGAGCATATCCGAAGAATGCGGCTGCTGTATCGCCAGCGGCGACAGTTTCTCTGCAGGCTGATTGAACGCTATCTGGGGCCCGCATTTCTGCCAGCCTTTAATCATGAAGCAGGACTGCATCTGGTGATGTCGCTGCCGCCGGGCAGTGACGATGTGGCTATCGCCGCCGAGGCGCTGAAACGCGGGGTCAAAGTGCGGCCACTTTCGCAATATTACATGCACCCTCAGGAGGCGCGCGGCCTGCTGCTGGGATACGCCTGTGTTAATGAGCGACAGTGTCAGGATGCCTTTGGCACACTGAAAGCCTGTCTGGCGTCGGCCGGTATTACATTCAGTCCACAGGGTTAACGCCGTTTCAGCCGGGGCGGTTACGGGGCCGCCCTTGTGCTGACACATTGACATTTAATCCGCGTCACCGAGAATAGCCCTCTTTGCGTTATGACCAGAGAATACCGGAGTTTATGATCTATCCTCATCCCTTTTCTTTAACGGCCAGAACCGCCATGAAGCGAGGTGTCTTGCTGGCTGCGGCATTGTTGCTGGTCAGCTGCGCATCGGAACCGCCGCGTTCGCTGGTCACGCCGTTTCCGCCCGTCAGCAAATCGCCCCAGCCTGCGCCAGGTCAGCCCGTTCAACCGCATGCTCAGGAACCGATGCGGGGCGTCTGGCTGGCGACGGTGTCGCGGCTTGACTGGCCACCCGTTGCTTCGGTCAATGGCACCAGTCCGGCGCAGCGTATCCATCTGCAGCAGCAGTCGCTCATCGAAAAGCTGGATAAGCTGAAAAGCCTGGGGATCAATACCGTATTCTTCCAGGTGAAGCCGGATGCCACCGCGTTCTGGCCCTCAAAAATTTTGCCCTGGTCCGATATGCTGACCGGACAGATTGGTCAGGACCCGGGCTATGACCCATTGCAGTTTATGCTGGACGAGGCGCACAAACGTGGCATAAAAGTCCACGCCTGGTTCAACCCTTACCGGGTTGCGGTTAATACCAAACCCTCAACCGTCAGTGAGCTCAATCGCACGCTATCACTGCATCCGGCCAGCGTTTTTGTGCTGCATCGCGACTGGATCCGCACCGCAGGCGACCGCTACGTGCTCGACCCCGGCATTCCAGAAGCACGTGACTGGATCACCAGTATCGTAGCCGAAGTGGTCGCGCATTATCCCGTCGACGGTGTGCAGTTCGATGACTATTTCTATGCGGAATCGGCCGGTTCGCTGCTCAACGATAACCAGACGTTTGCCCGCTATGGCCAGGGTTTTGCCAGTAAAGCTGACTGGCGGCGAAACAATACTCAGCAGCTGATTGAGCAGGTTTCCCGCACCGTCCGGCAGCTGAAGCCCGGCGTGGCGTTTGGTGTCAGTCCGGCTGGCGTCTGGCGCAATCGGTCACACGATTCAGCCGGTTCCGACACCCGCGGCGCGGCGGCCTACGACGAAGCCTATGCTGACACCCGACGCTGGGTACAGCAGGGTCTGCTGGATTACATCGCGCCCCAGCTTTACTGGCCTTTTTCACGTCAGGCCGCCCGTTATGATGTACTGGCGAACTGGTGGGCAGAGGTGGTAAAACCGACCCGGACCCGGCTTTATATTGGCCTGGCCCTCTATAAAGTGGGGGAGCCTTCGAAGATGGAGCCCGACTGGACGCGTCAGGGTGGGGTGCCTGAACTGAAAAAACAGCTCGAACTTAATGAGTCGACTCCCGGCATAAGCGGCACGATTCTGTTCAGAGAAGATTTTCTGAACCAGCCACAAACGCAACAGGCGGTAGGTTATCTGAAAAGCCGCTGGGGAGAATGAAAGTGGCACGCCAGCATGATCAGTGAGGTTAAGTTTTTCACTGTGACTTGCTGCTATTCTTGCGCTAGATAGCAGTTTCATTTCCATTAGTTTTCCTGGATTCCCGGCTATTGCGGATATCCCCGCGATAGCTGGCGAATCGACAAAAAAGCCATTAATTACTGGTTTTTTTGTTCCTCCGTGTTTCAGTCGCTATTCTTCACTTCCGCTTTTTTCGTGTACATAATTGTCACCCTCCCAAAAATCTATGGCGCTCTCAGATGCAATCCTGCGTTCGATGCCGGACAAGTAATATGAAAAAGTTCAGGTTAAAACGGATCGTGACGGATATCTGCCCGAATATCACGTTAAGGCCAAATGACTTTTCAATAACGTTACCGCTGGAAAGGGCAGGCGCTTGACGTCTGTATAGAGCTCCCTGAAAAAGTTCGCGGCAGAGCATGCGGACTCGCTGTAGATGGCAGATTTTATCTACGTCAGCACCTGGCAGGGCTTTGTGTATATAGTTTTCATCATAGACATGTTCGCCGGGGTCAGCGTGGGCTGACGGGCTTTATCGATGGAAACGGGGTTCGTAACGGATGCGCTTGAGTAGGTTCTGTGCGCTCTTCATCCGTCAGGCACCATCCATCACTCGGACAAAGGTTCGTAGTACGTCTCACTAACATGCACACAACAGCTGATGGAGGCGAAGCTGCTAGCCTCAACGGACAGAATGGACGGCTCCGGCGACAGTGCGATGGCGTAAAACATCAACAGGCTGTATAGAGCGGAGATGATACACCGGCAGTGCCAGAAAAATCGCGCAGAGATTGAACTGGCGACGCTGAGGTGGGTGGAGTGGTACAACAACCGCTGATTGCTGGACCGTCTCGGGCATATCCCGCTAGTTTAGTAAACAGGGGTATGGCTGCCTGCGTTCCCGGACTAAAAACTCTCCCACAAAACCGTTACGATTCAGCCTGACTAATTATTTGCTGACAGCATAAGAATAGGTATCAAAAATTCCGGGTTGAAATTTAATCGGACTTGCCAGCGCTATTAAAGATGTATAACGCGATCTGCCGACGCAATGGTGGAAGGGCGGTGAGCAATGATAATTCGTGTAATATTAAGCTGTTGCACGGCATCATTGACGGCTTTTTCACTATCCTGATCAAGATGACTTGTAGCTTCATCCAGCAACAACATTCCCGGCTTACGAAATAGTGCGCGGGCAATAAACAGCCGTTGTTTTTGTCCGCCTGAGAGACCATCGCCCAATTCACCCACCAGGGTATGGTATCCCATTGGCATCGCCATAATATCATCATGAATAAAGCAGCTCCGTGCGCACTGCTCCATCCACTCAATATCAAAATCAGGAGTAAAACCCACAATGTTATCCCGGATAGATCCCGCAAAAAGCCTGTCATCCTGCAGCACGCAGCCAATCCGCTTTTGATAGTTTTTTATTCCGAATGCACTTATATCTCTGTCATCAGCGAAAATAATGCCCGACGCAGGGGAATAAAGTCCTGAGAGGATTTTCATCAGTGTGGTTTTTCCCTTGCCTGAAGCGCCCACTATTGCAACGCTTTCTCCGGCGGCAACCTCAAAATTAACACCATTTAGAACCGGCCTGGTGTGAACATCGTATGTATAAACGAGATCCTGAACTTTGAGCTTGATGGGTAATGAACATCGGGATGCTTCAGAATGAATATCTTCTCGCGAGTCATCTGGCTCAGTCAGAGCAATGTCAGCAATACGTTCGTTATGAACATGCAGCATCCGAAGCTGAAGTAAAGCCTCCGTCAGGGAGGAAACCCGGTCACCAAATTGGGCACGATAAGCGTTGAAAGCGACAAACATGCCAAGCGTTATATGCTGATCAATGACCTGGTTAGCCCCCAGCCAGAGTATCAGGAGCTGATCACAGGTCATGATAAAAAGGTGAATCCCGCCAAATAACATATCCAGCCGGTTTTTTTCGATCCCACTGTTAGTACTGTCAATAACCAGGTTGAGCCAGCTTTTTTCGCGGATAGTGCCATAACTTTGCGTTTTGACAGTTGCTATGCCATACAACGTCTCCATAAAGTGAGAATTGATACGCGCACTCTTGACCAATTGCTGGCTCGTCACCTCACGATACCTTGGCCAGGCATAAAGTCTGAGCAGAACATAGATTAAAGTAAATGCGGCAACAAACCAGTACAACATCGGACTGTATATAAACATCATAACCGTCAGGCCGGTGAACATGATCCCGTCAACAATCGCTTTAACAATGTTCTGAGTGAACGTGCTTCTCAGCGCATCCAGTGAACCAAAGCGCGACTGGATATCACCTAACTTACGGCGGGCAAAGTAATCAAGGGGAAGGGTGACCAGGTGAGCAAATAAGCCCGATTTCCATTGCACATCAATCAGCGTACTCATCACCAGCGAAGACCAGGATCTCACCATACTGACACAACTGCGGAAAATTACGAAAAAGAGCAGGCCTGTGCAAATGAGTCCCAGCAGTCCTTTATCGCTGGCCGTGATCACATGATCCATAACCAGCTGTGTGCCTACAGGTAGCAGTAAATTCACCGACTCTATGACCAGTGACAGGAAAAATATCTTGGTCAGCGCGCGTGACAACCCCTGGACGCTGGAAAAGAGTTGATTCAGCCTGATTCGATCTTCTTTTTTCGCCTTGCTAAACGTGCTTTCCGGCCACAGCTCCAATGCAATCCCTGTAAACTGGCGTGAGAATTCCCCTTCACTGACTGTACGTCTGCCTGCTGCCGGGTCGTGGATGACATACCGGCCTTTTCTGACGCTAACAAGGACGACAAAATGCGTGAATCCCCAATGTAAAATGCAAGGCAGGCGTAATGCTGTCAGTTCGTCCAGATCCAGGCTTAAAGGACGGCTGCCGAGGTTCATCTGAGAGGCAATCTCTACAATCGCGTTAAGGTTTGTGCCGCGTGAAGAAAAGCCAAAGCGCTGTCGCAGGCTGTGCAGATCAGTATGCTGACCATGGTAGCCTGCAATCATTGCCAGGCAGGCCAGCCCGCATTCCGCCGCCTCGGTCTGAAGATACAGGGGAACGCGCCGTCTCAGTGATAAATTCAGTTTCACTGCATGTTCTGAAAAAAATTGATTAATCACGCAAAGGTCCCCGGGCGCTGTTCTTCATGTCGTAAAATGGGGTAGCCATCCATTGATAGATTTTGCGAGTTTCCAGAAACAGCGTTCCCGTTGCCTTCATTCCATTCTCCAGCGCCAGAGATTTGTTCTGCCAGAAAATCGTCTCCTGTTCCGGTTTAACCAACACTTTGTACCAGGATTCACCACGCTGGTTATCGGCAAATGGGGCACTGGAATACGCCAGAAGTTCTTGTCGGGAGACCGGTGTTTTTGCGACAAAACTCACTATCCCGCGGAACTGGCCAAATTTTTCCATCGGGAAAGCCTGATAACGGATGTTGACCGGGTCGCCGGGCGCGAGCCAGGGAAGGGCGGTATTAGGCACCCACATTATCAGCTGGTGTCCTTTTATCTTCTCAGGCACGATTTGCAATAAGCTGTCGCCAGGATTAACCATTTGTCCGGTACTGGCACTAAAAGAGTCAATGCGGCCACCTGTTGGCGCGGTAACAACGATAGTGCCACTGGCATCAGCCGAAGAGAGCTCGCGTTTTAAGGCGTTTTTCTGGATTTTCATTTGCCAGATTTGGGTGTCAAAATCGACAGACTGCGTCTGTATTTGACTGGCTATCCGCGTAGACTCCAGCGCATTTTGTTGATTCTGGCTATAGAGTGTTAACAGGTTGTTCTGCTGCTGATAGTAAAGCGCTGCCTGATTCAAATATTGATCGTTATTTATCAATCCTTTTTTACGCCACTTGTTATAATTATCCATATTATTTTGCATCAAAGCGATCCCTTTCCTGGCTTTATTGACGATATCAGTGGATAAGCTATAAGCATTTTCATAACGATCTTTTTGTTGTTTCAGGGCATCAATGGTTACGTGTTTATTTTGTTCAAGGCTAAGGATGATTTGATCAATACTGGCAATCTGATGATGAATTTCACGCTGTTGATTTTCGCTGACGCGTCCGGAAAGAGTGGTCCTGCTGACATCTATTTTTAAGAGCGGCTGACCTTCTTTAACCGTATCGCCAGCTTTGGCCAACGCACTGATAACAAATCCCTGCTGAGCAGAAAGTACGTTGACCGCACGAGGCGTGGTAATAATTTCCCCATCAACGTTAATACGATGGGTATAACTGCAAAATGTAATAAACGCTATGATGCCAGTAACAAACAAGGAAGTGACTATAATGATCCAGTGCAGGGGAATGCCGGGTAATAGCAAGGCCTGGCCTTGCCATGTATCGCGGTAATGTTCAATAGCTTCTTTGCGAAACATGGTCTTCAGCCCGGCTCACTGCATAAAAAGGACTGTTTAAAGCACTTTCCGGTAATAAGATTGCAGGCTATCCACTTGTCACGCTCGGGATTGTGCCTGGATGCCCAATATACTTCGCTTGTCTCAGAACCGAATGCCTGTTTCAGGAGTGCAAGGAGCTCATAACGACGATATTTCTTAAGTAAACAAAAATCTGTCAACCAGAGAATGTCGCCTTCATTCCACTCTGTAGGATGCAAAATATATTCAGGCTGTGTGATGCATTTTTTCAGTGTGTCTGGCCGAATCCGTGCCCAGGTCAGATAGCCTTGTACTTCACCTCCCCCATCATAGAAAAAATGAATCTGCTCCTGAATGATAGCGTGACGTGTCCATATTCCTAATGCTGCTACAGGAAAGCGGCAGTAGCGGGGTGATGACAACATACAGCTTGCCGCAAGGCCCAGCTGTGTAGCATAGGCTGTAGCATTTGTATTATGGCTTTCGTTAAATAACATGCTTTGTTCCGTTCTTCGTCTCAATTAACTCAACAACGCGTGCATCGTAGTAGTGATGTAAGGCGTCAAAAATAGCGGCAGGAAGGTCATTGAAATCGCACAATTGATGATCGAACGACAGTTTTCCGGTCTGCCAGCAAAATGTCAGCGAGGGACTAACGCCGGGCAACAAGGCTATATGTTCGCTATCATCAAGGGCTAAATGAAACGTTGCACGTTCGCCAGCTTTCTCCATGAGTGCCGACAAGGGACCCTCAAAGGTGTCAAACTCCTCATTGAAGGCCTGGAAATCAAGTCGCTGATCAATACACCGCTGACGGAATGAAGAGAACGCTATAGCAGTCAGTTGGTGGCGGTTTGCCTCCTGCAAAAGGTCCAGACACCCTTTCAAAAAAGCATGCCCTGGCGTAAAGGCGCCATGCTGGCACAGGATATCCTCTATTTCTTCTTTACCCGTCGCCAGAGCAATCACTAACCGTGTCACTGCGGGTAGCTCCCCATTTTTTGCAAACAGTACTTCCGGTGCCAGAATTAAAGCGCGATCATATAAAGTGATAAACTTCGCGAGTTTATCTTCGGGCAGTGTGGTATGAAGGTTCGCAGGAAAGCCGGTGCGGCATAACGTATAAAAAATACGCCAGCGCATAAACTCTTCTGTATATAATTGCTCTACCTGCTGAGAAGAATAAGGTTCTGCTTCACCACCGCGATATTTAAACCAGAGAAAACTGATATTTTTTAGCGAACCCAGAACATTCCGCCATTCGCCCTGTAAATAACGCATCTGCTCATCCCAGAATTTTCTGTCACGGAAGAGCTTAGGCACTGCGCTTGAGGTGGCATTGAAATCGAGTAAAGCACCATTAATGGTCACGTTTGAGGCAGATGTTGTAAGTTTAATCAGGCTGGCACGACAGAAAGCCAGTTGTCTGGCCAGGCGATGAATTAATGCTGAAATCAGATAACGTCCAGCCTGTTGTGGGTTATCACAATTTCGCATCGTGTGGGATAACTCATTATCCAGAAAGTCTTCAATTTGTTGGAAGTTGATTTCAGTTCTTTCACTGTCTATGGGTAATTTTGACTTAACCTCTTCCTGCGGTTTATAAAACAGTGCCCTGTCAAAGTGAGCTAATCTGACTGGCGCGTCACGAACCAAAAGTGCCCGGGAAGTATTTACGGGATAAGCATCATTTGGAATTGAAAGGGGTAATACCATAATACAATGAGATTGCACGGCACCGTAAGGAAGTACGCTATTCAGTGTTCGCCCCCAGAATGCATCCGAAAATGCCTGAAATGTGCAAAGGCAGCCATCTGAATGGTAGCGATCCCGATAGCGGCTCACGAGTGGGGTTGGGCCGATCCCTTTAAGCTGAAATTTCCCGTCATAACCCGCACGCGCACTGCCCCCATTACCTGCAACTTCGCTGCCACCATATAAATCAGCCCAGAATCGTTTACTGCGTCCATTAATTGATTTGTGATCAGGAATTACCCAGGCATAGTTATCCAGAAAATAGTCTGAATCAAACGGGGTATCTGGCGAAAGCCATAAAACCTGAGCATTCTTAACGCTCATGGTATCGAAGGAGATTAATGTTTTTTCCAGTGCTGAGAGCGTTTTCATCCGCTAATATCATCCTTTCCCTGTGAAGAGCTTACATTCAGTTTTTTAGTGATTTTTTTTAAAATGTTATATGGTCCTCTTAAAGACAACCCGTAGCCTTCAGAGACAATATAGATGCGCTGAGACTTAAATTTCTTATAGCGGGCAACAGGAAGATCATAGAAACCTTCTGGCGTTTTTTCGTACTTAAACTGATGAAGTAATCTCTCTAATTCGTCGCTGTTCTCATGACAGTCTATATCTAACTGAGCTATGCAGGTGAACCAGAAATTCGCAGCCAGGCCGCACACTAAACCTATATACCCGGCATGGACGTTGCCCTGAGTAAACAGGGGAAGGATCCAGAGCATAATGGCAGAAAAAATGAGCAGTACTATAGTCAAGAATATTAAGCGAAAGCTATCGTGACGCCATTGTTGAAGTAAGCTCAGTCTTTGCAATTTAAAAAATGTCTTCACTGTGTTGAGATTCCTGACGAATTTTAAGAGCAGCCTGAGCTGCTCTTATGGAGTGTTAACCGCCGGACGACGCAGAACCACCCGTCATAGCACCAATGCCTGAAGAGATTGCAGAGCCAATAGCATCACCACCGAAATAGCCGATGCCGGCGCCTACTCCGCCGCCAATGATAGCGCCAGCCGGACCACCAAGGCCTCCGCCAATAAGTGCACCGTCTTCTGCTCCAGCTAATGCTCCGGCTGTACCAGCAACACCTGCGCCAATACTTTGCGCTGCGCCAACAATGTCTGCCGCGCCGCCGATCAGTCTTAACTCATCAATGGTTAAATCTCGCATAAAACTCCCCTTACATAAAAATCTCTTACCTATAGGAAATCGGAATGATAACGATAAATTTACAAAAGACAATTAAATAGTAATGATTATCACTATCAATACTTATTTTGTTGATAAATAAAGGTGTTAATTGTAAATTTATTTTAACAAATGAAAGAGGGTGCTATTGAGGAAATAAATACATTAACAAAATGAATTAATTTCGGTTATTCATTCTATGAACGGGCTATGAGTAACATGCTTACTTTTGCGCACACACAGCTACTGCCATAAAGTAGGCAGAGGTCAGGCGTGTCTTTGCTGAGATCAATACCAACGGGAAACATGATATCTCTTCTCTCATATAAACCGTCACGCCTGTCCGTCTTGTACGCACGGAGTTGCGCTCCCGATAACCGTTCAGCCTTATGCGCTGACGTGAAAGATGAAGCGAAGGGCCTGATTCTTAAATGCGGGTTTCATAGGTTTCCGGCGCCGCACCTGCTTTTTGGGCGAACAAGGCGACAGTGAACAGCGGCTATTCATGTGAATTAATCAGCTACAGCTCGGCTGTAGCCCGGGACCTGCGCGTATCAAATACAGCTTCATCATGCGTAAACGTTGCCGCTGCCAGGTACTCCAGATGGATATTAAAATCACAGCGGTGCGCTGCAGTATTTACGCTGAACTGCGGATAGTTGACGTAAAAAAGATTGCTGCGAAAGACGCGTCAGATGGCGTCATAGCTGACGTTTTCTGCAGGCTCTGCCTTTGAGAATGATTCTTTAGTTTCTGAAGCCGTAGTGTTGACGTTCTGCTGTGACATGTTGTGCCTCCCGTGTGGTTTAAGTGATGTTTCTATGAGTTCCTCGCCGTGAGGTCAGAACGGGCGCGCGGGTATCAGGCTGAACGCAGGGGGAAACGGCAAAGCCGCAACCCGCAGGAACCGGGTGCAGCCGTATAGCGTGCGATCCTTGCATGATGACGCCCGGGTACCAGATTTCTGCACGGCGAAGGGGCTCAGGGTAACAAAACACAACACGGAAGCATGAACAGATCACGGCCCCGGAACGGCACACCATAGTGCCGGGCCTGTCCTCAGCGGCCACGTCTTCTTGTGGTCAGTGAACGTGCCGGTGCCAGCCGGCTGCAGGAGTTGACCTGGCTGTTGCCATCAGCCCCTGGCCGTCAGGCCCGAACCCCGGAGAGATTCGACAAAGCCGGTTAGCGCAGTGGGGGTGACGACCCGGCATCGCCGGGGAGCCGGAGGAGCCTATAGGGCTTTTGATAGTAAAATTCGCTCTGTGCCAGAAGCGGACATTGTATTAGTGGGGAGAGACCTGCTCCCCACTATTTGTTTATGATGCTACACATACCCCCATTTTAGTTTGTTCTGGCCGTCCTGTTTAACCAGAGCAAAACTCCGACGCCTCCCAGACTGAACAGAGAAATGCTGTAAAGAGCAGTAAAAGCACCAAAGTTCTGCGCTATCACACTGGTTATACCGGTAGAAATAGCCGCGGTCAGAACCTGTCCGCGCCATGTAATTGCACTGGCTTTGGCAACATGGGTTTCTGCGAAGTTTTTAAGTACGCCGAAGGTACCTAAAGCAAAAACAATATTCGAACCCATGTGTGCACTGAAAATCATAACAAGCCCGGCGTATGGAAATCCGGCGGACAAAGGTAATAAAAAATAACTTCCGATGTATCCGCCAAGGCATAGCAACAACAGCCTGTTATTAGCGGAATAGCGCTGCAACTTACCAGCATCAAGCATTAGCGGGCCGCAGAGTTGTCCGAGGCTGCGCGCGAAAAGCAGCGGCAGTGCCAGCCCGGCTGAATCTTCAGGCCTTATTTGCTGTGCAAGAGCAGGTAAAAGCGCCATTGCGGGAGAGCCCACAGCTGCAAGGGCAGGTAAAAGCATAACGCTTCGTTTTTGCAGGGGAGATAAACATCGCCAGAATAGCTTATGCGTGACAGGCACCGCTTTTTCAGGTTGCAGCTCCATCACCTGAAAAACAGAGGCTGACGTCAGAAGCAAAGCAGTTGAAGCGGCAAAACTCAGGGCATCAATGGCAAGGAGATTCAAAGGAGAAATCAGGTCGAACAGTAAAACGCCCAATCCGGTACCGAGCAAAACCTGTGAGGCAAAAATTATCGTTTCCATGGCAGTTGCTGCAGGTAATTCGTCATGCCGTAATCCGCGTTTAAACAGCAGAGTTAGAGCCGGATAACTCATGCCGCTGAATAGCGCTTCCGAACACTGCACCGCAAGCAGAGCCGGAACGTTATGATGCAGCAAACCATATAACGGAAAAACAAGTGCAAGTAGGCCGAGTAGCTCTGTAAAAATCAGGATTCGGAGTGGTGAAACCTTCTTACACAGAGCTTCGCCCCAGATGCTCCCTATAAAACTGGGCAGCATTGACAGCATATAAACTATGGTCAGAGTCGCAGGAGAAGCCTGCCAGTGTAAAAGTTGTCCAAAAACAATTACCTGAGTAAGTCCATTACCCAGGGATGACAGGATATAGGCAAAACCAATGAAGCGCAGCCAGTCATGACTACGCAGTGCGCGAATCAGCGCAAGCAGCAAAGTATTCATGCGGAAAGATTCTCATCTTAAATAACAGAAGCCCACACAGCCCACAGGCAATGCGGAAAGTAAAAACTGTTAAAAGACAGAATCTTTACATCGGAAAGTTGACCTTCATGGAAACAGATACAACACTGTATCACATAAAAAATTAGGCGGTACTCTCGAAGCCGGAACGTCCGCTTTTCGCTCATAGCGGACTTCGACTGCGCGTCAGCCCGCTTTGTATCAGGAGCAACTTTTCATGCAGATATCCCAAACTCACAAAACAGGGTTTGTTCAAAGCAACATTGCCATGAGCACTAAGCACAGCAGCATCACGTAGATTCGCGTGTGCAAGACATCGGGGACGGCAGGGATCGCCCTGCGGCTGAACACTATGCCTGCCCAGCCGGTTAGCAGCAGAAGACCCAAAATTTTCAGGTTGATAAAACCCACAAAGCCGCCTGTCGGAATTTTGTGCCAGCCATTTATCGCATAGGTCACCGTACCGCACAGCGCCACCGGCAGGGAAAGTGGGTTGGACGCGCTAATACACTCGCGCATCGCATGGCCGTGTCGTCGCAACAGCGGCACCGTCATTACGCTGCCCCCCACGCCCAGCATTGCGGCAATTATGCCGATTAGCATACCGCCAACGGTGACCGTTAAAAATGATAAACGACGCGGCGCGCTGCCGCTGAAGAAGCCTTTGCGCAACATGCAGTCCCCAATCGTCGCCAGCATATAAACGATAAAAAGTGCGCGAACCAGCGCCTCGCTCAATATTCCCGCCAGCCACGAACCGGCCACCGCGCCCATGGCGATAAACCACAGCAGCGGGAACAGGACAGTTGAAGAAAGCCTGTCCGCGCGCCAGTTTTGGTAGCTGACCCAGCCCGCGTTGAAAATCATCACCGCCGTCGAGGTGGCCACGGCAATATGCATCGCACTGCCCGCCAGTTGAGGCTGCCGCACCAGCAGCTGGTAAACAAAGGGCACCACCACAAAACCGCCGCCGAAGCCAAAAAGTACCGTTGTAATGCCGGTAGTAAAGCCGGCCATTGCGATAATCATTAAATCGTTCAACGAAGTGCCCCCTTGCAAATAAGGCAGCAGCTTACCGCGCCAGCATCCCGCTTCCCATTTGCGCAGCGCTCAATTACCCTTGCAAACTGGTCAGATGGGGGCGGATATGCGAAACGGCAAAATCGACGATTTCGATCGGCTGGATCGCGAGATTGTGGCGCTCGGCAACGACTATGCGCAGGGATTTTTCCTGCCGCAACATCATCACCGCCGTGCTCAGCTTCTGTATGGCGCTACCGGCTTGATGTATGTTTCAACCCGTGACGGGGAATGGGTGGTTCCGCCCCAGCATGCGGTATGGATCCCCCCGAAACCCTGCATGCAGTAAAGTTTATGGGGGTCACTACGCGTAGCCTGTATATCGAACCCGTATGCGCCGCCAGCTTACGTAACAACAGTCGCTGCGAAGTAATTGCCGTATCACCGCTTTTGCGACAGTTATTGATGGCGGCGGTGGATTTGCCGCCGCGCTATGAAAGCGTACGCGATCGGGCGCTGACAGATTTGATGCTGCTTGAACTGGCGGCAATGCCGGTGCGCGAGTTCGAGATCCCTTTGCCGCAGCAGCCCGCGCTGTTAGCGCTGTGTCAGGCTTTTTTACGCGCGCCAGCCATCCATGATCCGGCCGAACGCTGGGCCAGTACACTGTTCATGAGCAGCAGCACATTTCGTCGCCATTTTCGGCAGCAAACCGGCATGTCGTTTTCCGCCTGGCGTCAACGAGCCTGTGTGGTCAGCGCGCTGGCATTGCTGCGAACGGGCACACCGGTGAATGAAGTCGCGTTGTCGCTCGGCTATGACAATAGCTCTTCCTTCGCAACGATGTTCCGTCGGGTTACAGGCCAACCACCTTCATTTTATCACCCGACTTAACAGGCGCGGTTTACCTGCTTCTACCGGGTCAGGTCTGTAAGCTTGCCTGCGCCATTGAGTGAACAGACGCATGGCAGTTGCTGTTTTGAAAATAGAATAAGCGCTGTATAGCCAGGGTAAAGAATCAATGCTGGAACAATGAGGTCCGCGTTGTGCCAAAAGCGGGCATTTTTTCATGTTTGTTCAAGTACCCGCATCTCAAAGCGGCATAGATTTTAAAGCATCAGCAACAAAATCAACGAAGGTGCGAACCTTAAAAGGAATGCGGAGCGCACTCGGATACACTGCCTGAATGGTAAGCTCTGATGTTCTGTAGTCTGGCAGCAGCTCAATCAACTGACCCTGTCTTATATGCTCTCGAAAAACGAAACAGGGACCATACACAATCCCTGTTCCGCCCAGGGCCGCGTCCATTAACAACTGGATATTGTTTGATGTGAGCCGGCAGCGGCTTTCGACAGTGTACGGCCTGTTATCTGCGTCATAGATTGTCCAGTCTCCGGCAGAAATTGCCTGGCTGAACGCCAGGCGCGGCATACGCGAGATGTCATTCGGCGTTTCAGGCGTACCGTATTTTTTCAGAAAGCCTGTTGATGCGCAAAAAACCATTCTACATGGTGCCAGACGTCGGGTGACAAGCGTCGGGTCGTCCAGACGTCCTATGCGTATGGCTACATCAATCCGTTCCTCAAGCAAATCAATATACTTATCCTCAAGGACAACACCCGCACTGACTTCCGGAAATTGCTCAAGGTAGCGTGACACAATCTTCCCCAGATGCATTTCGCCGAAGGCAATAGGGGCGGCGATGCGTAATAATCCCCGGGGAGTTGCCTGAATGTCACTGGCTTCCCTGTCCGCGTCATCCAGAGCCTCGATAATAACTTTGCAGCGGTCATAATATCGCTGACCAGCATCCGTCAGGCTCAGCCGGCGTGTAGAGCGCTGAATAAGCCGCACGTGTAAATCGGATTCTAAAGCACTGACATGTTTTCCTGCCATGGCAGATGAAAGCTTAAAACGTCTTGCGGCCGCAGCAAAACTGCCTTCCTCAACTGCCGCGATAAAAATCCTCATACTGGTAAACTTGTCCATTACACGCACCATTCGATAATACGGTTATCGACTGCAAACACTATTCAGCCAATTATCATTTATAAGAACTGTAATTAACATTGTTTTAAACCATGAGGAGAATGAAATAATGAAAATTACAGTGAACAACACAGGTATTAATGTACAGCAACATGGTCGCGGTGAACTTGCACTGGTGTTCCTGCATTACTATGGCGGATCATCCAGAACGTGGCAGAACGTGATATCTCAGTTACCTGATCACTACCGCGCGGTAGCTATCGATCACCGTGGCTGGGGATTATCAGATGCGCCGGAGTCCGGATACCGGATTGCGGACCTTGCAAGTGATGCTGAAGGCGTGATTGCCGCGCTCAAGCTCAAACGCTATATCCTGATTGGCCACTCAATGGGAGGAAAAGTTGCCCAATTGATGGCATCCCGTCGGCCTCAGGGTCTTGAAGGGCTTATGTTAATTGCACCCTCTCCTCCTTCGCCCATGATGCTTTCTAAAGAAGATCGCGACAGACTTACCAGTGCATACAGCAGTCGTGAATCAGTCGAATTTGTTATCGACAATGTTCTGACGTCGAGGCCGCTTAGCCCGGCGCTCCGTGAGCAGGTTATTGAAGACAGTCTGAGCGCCGGAACTGAAGCGAAGGCCGCCTGGCCCGACATCGCGATGCGCGAAGACATTACCAGTGAAGTTGCCTTCATTAATGTTCCCGTGAGAGTCATATCAGGAGAGCTGGACCGGGTCGATATGCCGGAAACGTTGCAAAGAGAGCTGCTGCCTCGCATTCCTCACGCAGCGATGGTGATTGTTCATGGCACAGGACATCTTTCGCCGCTGGAATCACCTCAAGAAATTGCAGGACACATATCCACTTTCGCCGCTTCGGTTGAGAAGAGCGACACTGTCCATCGATCACCAGCTGAAACCATCGCTGCATTTGATGAAGCATTTAATGCCGGAAAAATTGACGCATTAATGTCTGTTTTCAGTAACCGTGCCACGATGAGAATGCCCAGCAATGTTGTCATCGAAAGTGATCCTGTTGCATTGCGTATGGCTTTAACCACGTTGATAGCATCGAGGCCAATTATCAGAAACCAGATCCATACTCTCATCCCTTCGGGTGACCTTATTCTTGCCATCATCAAATGGTCGCTGACTACAACGTTAGAAGACGGCACTCAAAAAGATGATTGCGGTATCGCCACACAGGTGATGGAACAAGGGGCGGATAAGGGCTGGCGGATACGCATTTCAAACCCGGCGGGGATTATCTGAATGATCAATGTCCGCTTTTCGCTCATAGCGGACGTTCAACTTAGTTACTTTGTCCGCTTTGTGCCAGAAGCGGGCATTACACTTATAACGACGTATACTCATACCAGAAGTAGTCAATGTATCTGTGTAGAGGATGCGCAGGTTTTAACAGACAGGCAGCTACGCCGATCAGAATGGAGCATTTCATGGCCTTTCAGAATCCCGCCCAGAATTATACTGAAACGCGTTTAAACCTGGGCGATCTTGTACACCTTTCCCCTTACTCAACCTATCTTATGCGCAGCGAAAGCGACTGTCCTGCTGCCGGTATTGTTAAAGGCTCCGTGCTGGCAGTTGACCGTGCACTTAAGCCTGTGCATGGCCAGCTAATTGTTGCGGAGTTTGATGGGGAATTGACGCTGAGGCGACTGCTGCTCAATCCCGTTCCCGCCCTGCAGGCGCTTGACGCAGATGAGAATGTAACGCTGCTTGATGTAAGTCAGGCGCTCCCCGTATGGGGCGTGGTTGCCTACGCTCTGACTGATGTGGCTGGGGTGGGATTCAACGGGCGGGCAGGAGAGTAGGGATGTTCGCGCTGGCCGATGCCAATAATTTTTATGCCTCCTGCGAAACGGTATTCCGTCCTGATCTGCGCGGAAAACCCATTGTGGTCGTGTCGAATAACGACGGCTGCGTTATTGCGCGTTCAGCTGAAGCAAAGCGCATGGGCATAAAAATGGCTGCCCCGTTGTTTAAGAATGAGCGCTTCTTCAGGGAGAACCGTGTGCACGTATTCAGCTCTAACTACGAGCTATAGTAAGTTAAGTGGAATGCAACATTGAGTGAGTAAACTTTGAGCAGCGATATTGCTGTCAGAGGAGAACACGATGCTGATCCCACCGAATGAACAAAGCCTATTGCTGGCAGAGCGCTGGCTGAAACTGTTATCCGATCTCGGGCGGGCGCAGGGCACACTCACCGCCTACCGTAGCGCCCTTCATCATTACTTTTCGTTCTGCAGCGAGAACGGAATTGAACCTGAAAAAGCCCGGTTTGAAGACCTCGCCGCCTACATCCGCCCTCAGCTGCCTGGCATGCCTTACCCTGCGGCCAGTGCCACGCTCCAGCTGCGCCTGTCTGCTATCCGTCTCTGGTATGACTTTCTTGTTTATCAGGATATATGCAGTCTCAATCCGCTACCCCGCGCGGGTTTACCGGGTGCCATTTATACCGGGCGGGGGCTTGTCCCGCGTATCACCCGCTTACCTGTAATACCTGACAATGAACAATGGCTGAGATTTCTTAAACATGTTTCAGCTGCTTCCCTGCGGGACCGGCTGATGCTCGCACTGGCCTATTTTGGTGCACTCCGCCGTGCAGAGGTGACAGCCCTGACGCTTGAGGATATCGACCCTGCTCATCGCCTGATCCGTATCCGCCCGGAAACAACGAAAAGCCGGCGTGAAAGGGTTGTGTGCTATGGTCCGGACATTACGCCGGTACTGGCAAACCTTTTCCGGCAGCTGAAGCGGGCTGGCCGGACACAGGGGGCGTTGTTCCGTTCATTTTCTGATCGTAATTACGGCACTCCTCTTTCTGTGTGGAGCTGGAGTAAAACCGTGCGCAGATGGGCTCTGGATACGGGGCTTCCACAGATTACAACCCACACCTTTCGCCATCTTCGCCTGACCCATCTGGCTCGGGCCGGCTGGAAGCTGCATGAGCTGGCGACTTATGCTGGACACAGAGATCCGCGCACCACACAGATTTATATCCATCTGTCAGGGTCCGATCTGTCTGGCCGGATAACCGCAGCCGTAGCTGAAACCGACAGGAAAATCGCTGGCCTTATTTTTCAGGCGGGGGCTTACTGATGAGTGGAAAAAAAAACACAGTCACTTATATACCTTTCAAACGCACAGATTATCAGCTGAGCGATGCGCTGAGTCCTGAGGAAAAAGACGCGATACGTACAGGCTACCGGCGGTCTGCTGCGCTCGATCGGCCAGATTCCCTGCCATATTTGCTGCTGCCTCTGCAGGACATTGCCTCACGAAGCAGTATCAGTGTCAGACTTGCCAGAATTACCCTCCTTGCCGTTCTTGCAGAAACGCACCGGTCGGGTCAGCCCTGCTGGCAGTGGACGCAGGAAAGATGGTTAACGCTCTGTGAGCAACACTGTTCCGGCAGGCCCCTGCTTGCTGCTTTTGCCTTTCATCTCGGTCCGTTTTCTTCTCCGCTCAGCCTGCCAGTGCATGGCGCACCGTCGTTGTACGCCAGTGCTATATATGGCCGGAGTATTGTCAGTCATGAAATTAACCGGCTGACAGACGTTCTGATCTCAATGGGATATGCCGGGCAGAATCAGAAGCACAATATGTCCGGTATGCTGGGTGTACTGATGCTGATGAACAACGACCCGCGTCTTGAAACTTTTACGACAGACCTCCTGTGGCGGGGGCAGAACTGCCACGACCGGGGAATCGCAAGAGCTACGGGGAAAATATCCTGTGCGCTTGCTGCTATGGGAATTATAGAGAGCCCCCTGAGAATGCGTAACTATCAGGAATGGCATGAAAAGCCAACACAAGGTATCGCACCTGACTGGGCGCGGTGGTGCCGGATGTGGCGGGAAACGTCGGTACTCCGCCCCCGCTCCAGAGAAACTCAGTACAGTTTTATTCTCCGCTGTGGCCTGTGGCTTGCCCGGGAAAAGCCGGAAATATGCGAGCCCTCTGACTGGACAATGGAAACCTGCGCCAGCTTTATTGCAATGGTCGGCAGACTGAAAGTAGACGAGCTGTCACTGGATACAAAGAAAGGGGGCAGACAATCAAAACGCTCAGGAGAACCCCTGATGCCGCATTCCCGCAGCCGGTTTGTTTATGCCATTCGCCGTTTTATGCTTGATTATGAAAGCTGGGGATGGGGGCGATTAAAGTTCAGTCCGGCCCGCCATCTGTCCACGCCTGATACACCGCTGTTTCGTCAGGGCGTGAGCCCCCGCGTTATTGATGATCCGGTCTGGCTCAGACTGGTCTGGGCGAGTCTGAACCTGCGTCAGGAAGATTTGCTGAGCGAAATTCATTATCCCCTGTCTATGCTTCAGGCTATGGCGGTTATCTGGACGCATGCCGGGCTGCGACAGAACGAGCTGTTGCGCCTGACAATGAACTGCGTTACCCCACAGGTGGATGACATTCTGCAGGAAAACAGCAGCCCTGTCCCGGCCGGTACTCTGTGCTATCTCAGCGTACCAGCCGGCAAAACGTCTAAAGCTTTTGTTAAGCCAGTCTCGTCTGTTGTGAAAAAATATGTCGATATCTGGCTCAGTGAGCGTCCTCAGGAGCAGGCAGCATTTACGGATGAACGCACCGGTGAAAAAGTTCGTTATCTGTTTCAGAACCGGGGTAAACCGGTGGGAAGAAACATAATAAATCTCACTGTCATTCCGCTTCTCTGCGCCAGAGCGGGTATGTCTGTGGAAGATTCACGCGGTCCCATTACCAGCCACCGCGGCCGTGCTTCTGCCGTTACAGCACTGGCCAGTGTTGCCGGGGGGATGTCTTTACATGAGCTGATGCAGTGGTCCGGCCATTCATCCCCACAGTCAACCCTGCATTATATTCGTATACGTCCGACTCAGCTGGCCGCTTCGTTCGTCAAAGCCGACAGGGTCTCTCATATGATAAGCGTGCTGATTGACCACGATCCGGAAGCCGCCAGTCTGACCGGACCCGCGACGTACTATGATCTGGGTGACTCATACTGCACGAACCCTTTCTGGAGCAGCTGTCAGCACCGGATGGCCTGCATCGGCTGCGATTTTAACCTGCTTAAAGACAGCGCGCGCGGGCTGATAATGGAGAGTAAAGCATCCATCCGGCGTTACCTCGAAGAGGTTCCGCTCACTCCCGATGAGAGATCCATACTGGAGCAGGATGCTGAAAAGGTTGAGCGGGTTCTTACAAGACTGGATCCACAATCCTGACGGATCAGATGCTTACAATGTCCGGCCTGAGGGTGTCAGCGCAGAGTCAGTACAGACGACCGAACGTCGTATCTGATATAAATCTGATTATAGCGGGCGTGATGCCGTAACTGATGGAGCCGCAGATGAGAAAACAGAAGCGATGTATGGGGTATGTGGCTGTTGTGGTCGATGACTACGATCGTGCAATTGAGTATTACACCGATAAGCTGGGCTTTACCCTGATTGAGGACACGCCGCAGCCGGGTAAGCGCTGGGTCGTGGTGACGCCGGACCCTGACAGCGACTGTGCTATTCTTCTTGCCCGCGCGTCGAACGATCGGCAGGAAGGCTTTATCGGCAATCAGTGCGGCGGACGGGTTTTTCTGTTCCTGCAGACCGACAACTTCTGGCGCGACTACAATGCTATGAAGGCAAAAGGCGTCCACTTCTGTCAGGAGCCGCGGGAGGAAGAATACGGAATGGTTGTCGTGTTTGAGGACATCTATGGCAATCGCTGGGACCTTTACCAGAACAGACAGACCTGAAACTCTGTCACGACAGTGCCCCGGATTTACGAGAAGCATTACAGGCGTAAACCCTGTCGGGTCAGGCCCGCAGAGAGCGCTTCTGAACAATATACTGAACTGTCTGACCTCAGTGCAGCGGTCGCTGCACTGAGGTCTCGCCTGGATTAAAGGCCGTACGGTCCGGGTTAACCACACAGCGTCATGATATAAAATCCGGCCGCCGTCATGGCCAGCGAACCCAGCACGTGTATCAGCACCGAGGCGGCTGCCCAGGCATAGCTGCCTGACTGCAGCAGGGCAAAAACCTCAGCTGAAAATGTGGAGAAGGTCGTCATTCCTCCACACAGCCCGGTGGTAATGAGCAGCCGCCAGGCCGGATCGAGGCCGGGATGGCGCAGAAAATACGCCAGGGCCGCCCCGATGATAAATCCACCCAGCAGGTTGACCAGCAGCGTCCCCGGCGGCAGGTCCGGAAAAAGCGCATTCAGGCGCGCGCCCAGCTGCCAGCGGATAACACACCCTAAAGCACCGCCGGTGATGACGGCAAAAAGCTGATTCACGTTCACTCCTTTTTTTTAATATTCAGAACATCACGGGACACGACCTGGGCGGCCGCATCCATCTGATATACGACCGGCACGCCGGTCGGGATGTGCAGCTGTGCCACGCTGTCGTAAGGCATGCCGTCCAGGAAGGCGGTCAGGGCGCGCAGCGTGTTGCCGTGCGCCACAACCAGAACGGAACTTCCGCAGCGTAACTGCGGTACCACAGCATGCTGCCAGTACGGCATGACGCGGCGCAGCGTCATTTCCAGGCTTTCCGTTGCAGGCAGGTCGGCCAGCGCAACGCGGCGGTAGCGCAGATCCCGACGCAGCTGCGCCGGAGCCTCCGCGTCCGCGGGCGGAATGCCGCTGAAGCTTTTGCGCCAGAGCCGGACAGTCTCTTCCCCCATTATCCGGGCAGCGTCGTCCTTGTTCAGCCCCTGCAGCGCCCCGTAGTGGCGCTCATTCAGTCGCCAGCTCTTTTCCACGGGCGTCCAGCTGCGGTCAAGACGGTCCAGCACCCGCCAGACCGTGTGAACGCAGCGTGTCATCACCGAGGTGAAGACACGGTCGGGCATCAGGCCCGCTGCCCGCAACGCGTCACCGGCCCGGTCGGCCTCCTGCCGCCCCCTGACCGTCAGCGGCACGTCTGTCCATCCGGTAAAACGGTTTTCCCGGTTCCACTGGCTTTCGCCGTGACGCAAAAGGATCAGCGTTGCAGAGGCCACAGGCATTCCTTCTGTGCCGGACGGGGACCGTCCGGCGGATGTGCTACGTGCGGCGCACAAACGCATGAAGCCCCGCGTAGTGCGCATCGTCACCCAGCGCCTGCTCAATGCGCATCAGCTGGTTGTACTTTTCCACGCGTTCGCCGCGGCACGGCGCGCCGGTTTTCAGGTGTCCCGCGCGCAGGGCCACCGTCAGGTCGGCAAGGAACGTGTCCGTGGTTTCCCCGCTGCGGTGGGACATGAACGCGCCCCAGCCGTGCCGCTGGCAGAGCGCCACGGCGTCCAGCGTTTCGCTGAGCGAGCCTATCTGATTGAGTTTAATCAGTGCGGCGCTGGCGAGGTTTTCGTCAATGCCGCGCTGGATATACTTCACGTTGGTGACAAACAGGTCGTCACCAACCAGTTCGGCCCTGCCCGCAAGCTGCCGGTGCAAATGCTTCCAGCCCGCCCAGTCGTCCTCGGCCAGGCCGTCTTCCAGCAGGATGACGGGAAACTGGTCCATCAGCTCGCCGTAGTATGCCGTCATTTCCGCCGCGCTCAGCGCGCTGCCCTCGGTGCGCAGATGATATTTGCCGTCTGCGAAAAACTCACTTGAGGCAGGGTCCATGCAGATGCTGATGTCTTCTCCGGGCCGGTATCCGGCTTTCTCAATGGCCTGTACGATAAACGCCAGCGGGTCGCGGTTTGACGACACGGCGGGCGCAAAACCGCCTTCGTCGCCCACTGCCGCCGACAGGTTGTTGTCCAGCAGGATCTGGCGCAGCGCCTGGTAGACCTCGCTGCCCTGACGTACGGCCTCGCGCAGCGTGGGTGCGCCGTGCGGGGCTATCATGAACTCCTGAAAGTCCGCGCCCTGACCGCGGGCGTGCACGCCGCCGTTGATAATGTTCATGCACGGCACGGGCAGCAGGTTCGCCTGCAGGCCACCCAGGTAGCGCCACAGCGGCTCGTGGGAGGCCTGTGCCGCCAGCCGGGCCACCGCCAGCGACACGCCCAGAATGGCATTGGCACCCAGGCGACTCTTGTTCTCCGTGCCGTCCAGCGCCAGCATGATGTTGTCCAGCTGACGCTGTTCGCGCACGTCGCTGCCGCGCACGGCCTGGCAGATTTCCGTATTAACCGCCCTGACGGCATCCAGCACGCCTTTACCGCCAAAACGGTGTGCGTCACCGTCGCGGCGCTCTGCGGCCTCGCGCGAGCCGGTACTGGCCCCGGAAGGCACCGAGGCGCGCGCCATCATCCCGTCCGTAGTCCGGGCTTCAACTTCAACGGTGGGGTTGCCGCGCGAGTCAAGAATTTCACGGGCGGTTACGTTATCCAGTGTAAAGCGCATGGTGTTTCTCCCGGTTCAGTCAGTCAGGTGAGTGATAAGCACATCCACCGTAAGGTGGTTGATGTAGTCCGCCGAGCGGGAGGTGAGCATTCCCATAAAGCGGTTTCGGTGCCCGGCAAGCACGAGGTCCACGCCCAGCTCCGCGATGCACTTCTCCACGTCCTCAACGCGGCGCATGGTCACCAGCTCCCGCGTGTCTACCGTCTCAGGCACGGAGGCCGCCAGCTCACTCATAAACGCTTTGCCTTTCAGCACCTCCTCCGACACGACGTCGTCCATCAGGCTGTCAGACACGTAGTTCATCTCCCGGTAGTCGTCGCTGATGTGCGCCAGGGTGATTTTCATGCCGAGCGGCTGCGCCAGCGCGACCGCCCGTTTCAGCAGAAGAGTGCCGTCGTTTTTATCGTTCACAAGTATCAGTGCGTGGGTGTAGCAGGTCATAATGAACCTCCGTTCTGGTTAAGGCGGGACTCAAGCCACGGCAGAAGCTGCTTTTTGCGGCTGAGCATGCCCGGTACGGAGCAGGAGGCGACGTTAACGCTCTCCCGCCCGGCGAAGTAAAGCGTTGAGAACCCGGTACGAATGTCGGTCAGCATCAGCACCGCCAGGCCAGCTCCCGACTGGTCTGCCAGATACGCCAGTGCTGCGAGCAGGTCGTTCATCACGGGGGCAACCTGTGACGGTGAGCTGACCTCAATCTGGGCTATGCGCACGTCGGTGCCGGCAATGACGAAGGCCTTGAGGTCCCTGTCCAGCAGCTGCTGTGCGCTGAGGCCGCTGACGTCTGTTTTTGCGGTGAGGAGGTCACGGGCGAAGGCTCTGCGGTTTACGCCAGACAGTGCGCCCAGTTCGGTCGCCGAACGGATATCGTCTTCGGTGGTGGTCGGCGAGCGAAGATTCACGGTATCACTCAGGAGTGCGCCCAGCAGAAGCACGGCGAGCGTCGGGGGCAGCATGCGGCGCGCTTCTGCGTCCATCAGCAGCCAGAGCAGCGTGGCGCTGCTGCCAACCGGGCGAATATGTACCTCCGGCGGCAGTTGCGTTATCAGCCCGCCCAGCCGGTGGTGGTCAGTGATGCCCACGACGTTGCTCCGGAGCAGGTCGTCAGGCCCCTGTGCCGGTTCGGTGAAATCGACCAGCCAGACCCGTTCATCCTTTAGCGGAAAAGCGAGCAGCGGCGGCAGCGTGAGGCCGGCGGCGTCAAAGATAAAGCGGGTTTCCCGGTTAGCCTCGCCGAGACGCCATGCGCGGGCATCCATTCCGCGCCCGGTCAGCCAGTGTGCGGTGACGACGGTCGTGCAGATGGCGTCGCTGTCAGGATTAATGTGGCCAAAAACGTGTATCACAGGTCTCTCCCCATAGAGGGAAGTACGCAGGCCGGGAGGAAAGTAAGGACGGCCTGACGCACCTCCTGAAAATCAAGAGTCACATCAGGCGTCATCAGCTCCTGAACGGAGCGGTTGGGAAGGGTGGAACGCCATCACCCTGTACTGTGAGTATAGAGCCGGTTGCAAAACCTGTCAGTATTATTCCGGCGGCGCTCTCAGCCCGCCAGCGCAGTGCGTGCCTCGCGGAGCACCTGGCGGATGTTTTCCGGCACTGCCGGGCTTGTGCAAAGCGACAGCGGGCTGGGGTGAGGCATAGTCAGCACCGTGACGCCGGGGCGAAGGCAGCTGACCGTCCCGCGGGCCTGCGCCGCTACGGCACCGGCCAGCACCACCACGCGCAGCGCGGGCAGATACGCCAGCACGCCCTCAAGCCAGGCGCAGCCGCTGCGGATGTCCGCCGCTGAGGGCCGTTTCTGCGGCCCGTCACTGACCCAGGGCACCGTATTCCACAGCACGCTGTCCCGGCGCGCAATACCGGCCTCCGCCAGAAACCGCCCCAGATTCTGCTGGGCCGGCCCCGGGTTATCTCGCGAAACGAACCGGGGTGACGGGCTGCTGCGCGCCGGCGACTGCAGCAGGACAAGCAGTCCGGCCCCGGTCCCGCCGTCGGCCGGATCAAACCACGGCAGTTCCACGCCGGCCTGACGCTGCCCGCTGACCCAGCGATTCAGCGCGGCTACGTGCGGCGCGGTAATCGCCGCGAGGCGCTCCTCGCGCAGAAAGGGGTCCAGCAGCGACGTGCAGGTTTCACTCACGACTTCCGGTCCAGGCCTGCCAGGCAGGGGGAAACAAAGAGTTTCCCGCTCCATGCCCCGCGCACCGTCTTCACAGCGACAAGCAGCCACATGGCGGCCAGCATGACGACAAGAAGCGCGCCGAAGCCTTTAAAGAACGCCAGGTCAACGAGGGTGGACAGCTTCAGCGTGGCGACGGTGTACACGCCCAGCGGGAAGGTAAAGCCCCACCATCCCAGGTTGAACGGAATGCCTTCACGAAAGTATCGCACGGTTATCAGCGTGGCCAGCAGCATCCACCACAGGCCGCAGCCCCAGAAGAGAATGCCGGCAACGAACCCCACGCCCTGCGCGATGTGAGCGATTTCCGGCATGCCCGCCGCGGCAAACACCCCGGGCGCATCGCCGCCGATGACCAGCATACCGAGCGAACCGGTGCCAATCGGCCCCAGGGCCAGCCAGCTTGAGGCTGCCATGCTTTCGTGCGGCAGCTTGTGCAGGGCCATACGCAGCAGCAGGATGGCAAGGATGCTCAGCGCCACCGGTACGGAGTAAGCCCACAGCACGTAGCTGGTAATAATGATGCCGAGCTGCGCGTGGGTGTCGGCAATGTGCGGCGCCAGCAGGCCGCCGCTGACCGCTGCGACCTCGGCAGCCACAACCGGCAGTAACCAGACGGCCGTCATCTGGTCAATGCTGTGCTGCTGCCGGGTAAACATCATGTAAGGAATACACACGCCGCACAGCAGCGACATCGCCACGTCCAGCCACCACAGGGCGTGCGCCACCGGAATGACGTCTGCGCCCCACCGGGGAAGACCGAACGCCAGCAGGCCGTTGATGATGGTCGCCATGCCCATCGGGATGGTGCCGAAGAACATGGACACGGTTGAATGGCCGAAGATGCGCTTTGCCTCACCGAAGTACATGACCCAGCGGGCCAGATACATCACGGCAAAAACGCTGAACAGCAGGATGTTAAACATCCACAGCCCTTCCGCGACGAGGCGCAATCCCGGAACCGGCCAGGGGAACTGCGCCAGAGACAGCGACAGGATACCGGTTCCCATGGTGGCGGCGAACCAGTTTGGCGTGAACTGACGTATGGCCTCTTTCGGGCTGCTCAGCGCGCTCAGCGGGCGTGCTCCGTTATGCAGGGTAAATATTTTATCGTTCATGCCGGGATCTCCTGTGTAAACAGAAACAGTATAGGCATGCAGACGTAAATCTTTAAAACAGGTTATTCAGCTAAAATAAATCTGTAAAAGTGGTTTATCCTCCCTCACCCTGCGAAAGACTGTTACTGCACCGGAGTGAGGGAGGGACTGAATCAGGCCTTCGGCGGGCTTTTAATCGTGGCCGTGACGCGGTTCTGTTTCAGGTCAACCACCGAAATACTGAGGTCTTTATTCAGCACCCACGCGCGGGCACTGTCTTTACTGAAAACGATGGCCTGACGGGGCGCATCCAGTCCGGTAACAGTGGCGACCACCTTACCGGCGGCGGTATCAATAACGGAGAGGCTGTTGTCACCCAGGTTGCCGCTGTAAACATAGCGGTTATCCGGTGTCAGGGCGGCACCGTAAGGGTCCTGCCCCACGGGAATGGTTGCCGTAATGGCGCGCTTCTGCGTGTCAACCACTGCGATGGTGTTGCTCCCGCTGTTAGCCGCGTAAAGCGTGCGGCCGTCGGCGCTGACAGAAATGGCGCGCAGCTTGCTGAAGCCGGTTATCTCGCCGCGAATCTCACCCGTTACGGCGTCAACGAGGGTGATTTTATCGCCCTTAAAGTTGGTGACGTAGACGGTTTTGCCGTCCGGGCTGATTTTGATGCCCTGACGGGGCTGAGCAAAACCCGTCACAACCGAAACGGGCCGGTTGTGGGTCAGGTCATACACCGAGAGTGTGCTGGCGGCTTCGTTATTCACATACAGACGCTGACCGTCACGGCTGATGGCTGTACCGAATGCCCCGGCCCCCAGCGGCAGCGTGGTCTCCACGTCAAGCGTCCCGGTGCTGATTTTTCTGACCACGCCGAGGCTGCTGTCTGAAAGATATACAGCCTTCCCGTCGGGGGAGAAAAGCGCATTGCGGGGCGTGACGTATCCCTTCAGCACCTTTCTGACTTTGCCGTTAACCAGGTCGTAAACCACCACGTCAGGGCGCTCACTGTAGGAGGCCACCGCCGTTTTTTCATCGGGACTGACAGCAAGAGAATTGTTGTGGATATCGCCGTCAAACGTCCAGCGCGCCTCTGCGGCACCGGCGAGGGTGCTGATGAGAAGAAGCGCCACCGCGGTCAGTCCCGGGATCCTGTATTTTTTTATCATCATTTTTCCTGCATAGGGGGTGGTAAGGGATAAGACTCATTGCCCGCTTAAGGGCTTCAGAAGAAGCATGGCAGATAACCCCCTCTCAGGGAAATCGATTTTCCGGCTATGTCTTACCAGTTCACTTCTTTATGCTCTGAGCGGAGGTAAACTGCAGCAATTTAAGGCTGAATAAGTGGGGCTCTGGATTTCAGTCCATGAGGAATAGTTGCTCATTTTTTTTGTTTAAATTGCATTCCACATAAATGGCGACATGTCGGCACGTATGATGGCGATACTGGGAGAAATGGCTGCGGGACAGGAGGTTTACTCTATAGACGAGTGTTTTCTGGATGTCACCGGAATCAGCAGCCTTACACCACCTGAAATATACGGTCAGCAGATGCGCGAGCGTATCCGCAGGGAAACTGGACTCATCATCGGCGTGGGGCTTGCGCCGACAAAAACGCTGGCAAAACTGGCCAACCATGCGGCAAAGAAGTGGACACAGACGAACGGCGTCGTGGACCTGTCCGACAGAATCCGTCAGCGGAAACTCCTGCACCTGACTGACGTCAGTGATATCTGGGGAATTGGTCTGCGCATCAGCAGGCGCATGAATCAGCTGGGAATAACGACGGCTCTGCAACTGGCTGAGAGTAACATCAGTATGATACGGAAAAATTTTGACGTCATCGTCGAGCGTATTACCCGTGAGCTGAATGGCGAGTGCTGCATCGCGCTTGAGGATGCACCGCAGCCGAAACAGCACATACTGAACTCGCGATCTTTTGGTGAAAGAGTCGAAAAACCTGAAGACATGCAGCAGGCAGTCGTGCTGTATGCCACACGCGCGGCAGAAAAGCTCAGGGAGCAGAACTCGCGCTGCAGGCTAATCAGTGTCTCCATCGCTACTGCCCGTCATGGTAATGAACCACAATATTCAAATACCGCCTCACGTATCAGCGATTATCCGACGAACGATACGCGCGACATTATTGACCTGGCGCTTCGGGGGCTTTCAGCTATCTGGCGGGATGGCTACCGGTATGCCAAAGCCGGTGTCATGCTGGGTGATTTTTACCAGTCAGGCGTGGCGCAGTTTGACATGTTCAGTGAGCAGCAGCCGCGTGCGAATGCAGACGCCTTGATGGCGGCACTGGACGGCATTAATCGCTCAGGAAAAGGAAAAGTCTGGTTTGCAGGGCAGGGAGAGCGCGACAGCTCATGGCAGATGAAGCGCGAAAGGTTGTCGCCACGCTATACAACAAGGCTGAAAGATATTCCGGGAATAAAATAGCCATTACTGATAAAGCGAAAATGGACAGGGCATTATTTAGTGTAAAGGGGCTATGTGCCACAAGCGGACGTCAGGTCTGACTTATATTACATATATTGCGATCAAGACTCTCAACAGAATTTAATGCCTCACCCGTCTCACATGTTGATGATTGAGACGCCGTCTGGATTGGCAATGGTGGACAGAACGGTGTAAGGCAAGCCGGGCGACAAAGTGGCATTCCAGCTCGGCGATTACACTCAGCGGCAGAAACTGTTCAATACGGGGATTAGCACCCAGGATGGCGAGACTATCGAGGGGATGGACTGGAGGGAATCATCGTGCCGGGAAAAGTGACCATAACGATTGTAACGGTATAAGATCCGTTCAGGCCGGTAATATAAATCCAGTGACTTTCACCCTGGTTTTCAGAAGCGTACATATACGTGTAAATACTAAAAAACAGTTACAAAAGCCCGCCCAAAAACCCTCGAATTACCAAGCATGTATGCACTGTACTGTTATAGTTGCGCTTTCTATGGGAGGAACCATGAGCGATTTGATTGATATTTTCACCAGCCATAAAAGTGAACGCAGTTTTACCGAGCGGCCCGTCGACGAGGCTGTGCTGGATCGTATTATCAGCACCGCTTATCGCGCACCCACCTCCGTCAACTCACAGCAGGTTTCAGTTGTCATTACCCGTGATGCCGGACGCCGCGCTGAGATCGCCGCTATTGCAGGTGGCCAGCCGTGGATCGCGAAAGCCCCCATCTTTATCACTTTCGTACTGGATATGCATAAATCAGCAGTGGCGATCGACGCGGTCGGTCAGCAGCAGATTGCGCATGAAAGCATTGAAAGTATCGTGTCGGGTGCAACCGATATCGGTATTGCGTTGGGGTCGGTCATGGCCGCTGCGCGGGCAGAAGGGCTGGGCATCGTGCCGATTGGCGGAATTCGTCGCGATCCACAGGCGATGATTTCACTACTTGAGCTGCCGCCCCTGACTTTCCCGGTAGCGGGCGTGGTCATCGGTCATGTTGATGAGCCTGCGCATCAGAAACCGCGTTTACCGCTGGCGACGTTCCGCCATGATGAAACTTACCAGACGCAGGGCCTGGCACAGCAGATTGCGGCTTATAACGATGAAATGGTTCAGCACTGGAAAAACATTGGTCGCAGCGACGGCGAAAGCTGGAGTGACAGCGTCAGTGGTTACTACAGACACATCTACTTCCCGGACGTCCTGCCTGCACTACTGAAACAGGGTTTCGGAACAGATAAATAGTCCGCTCTTTTTCTGAGGTCTGAAAAGCAAAAAGCCACTCGTATAGTATTACGGGTGGCTTTTTCATTTTGTTACTATAACAGAGTGTGACTTTCCGGGTTGTAGCACATAATTTTTTAACCGAAGCGCCACTCTCTTTAACACTTACCTTCAAGGGATATGATATGTCTAAGCGTTCACTCTACGCGCTCTGCCTGATGAGTTTTTTTCTGGCTGATGTCCGCGACGGCCTGGGGCCGTTTCTGGGCATCTTTCTGACGGAACGACACTGGCGTCCTGACGAAATCGGTCTGGTGATGACCTGCGGCGGCATCGCTGGCCTTCTTGCTACGCTGCCGGCCGGGATCGCCGTTGACGCCACCCGTTATAAAAAGATGATCGTGCTGGTGGGCTGTCTGGTCATCACCGTCGCCACGCTACTGCTGTGGTACAGCAATCAGACCTGGACAGCAATGGTGTCTCAGATTGTGGCGGGCATTGCGGCGGCGTTTATCGGTCCGACCGTCGCGGGGATTACACTGGGGCTAACCGGCCAGCGAGGCTTTAACCAGCAGATGGGCCGCAACGAAGCCTTTAATCATGGCGGTAACACCATAGCGGCCTTACTGGCCGGGTTCTCCGCCTGGTACTGGGGAATGGGCGGTGTTTTTATTCTGATGACGGTAATGGCGATTTTCGCCGCTTTCGCCACGCTGGCAATACGTGGTGATGAGATCGATAACGAGGTGGCGCGTGGCTATGAGCAGCATGAGGAACGCCAGCCTGCGCTGGGCCTGGCGGTGCTGATGCGCAAACCGGCGCTGATGATCGCCGGTGTCACGCTGCTGCTGTTTCATCTCGCCAATGCCGCGTTACTGCCAATGCTGAGCATGCGTGTCGCTTCTGAGGGAGGACAGTCAGCGGTAAGCCCGGGTCTTTACGCGGCTGCCACGGTCGTGATCTCTCAGCTGGTCATGATCCCGGTTGCGCTGTGGGTTTCTAAGCGTGTCGAGACGCACGGTTTTCGTCTCTTTATCCTGATTGCCCTGATGATTTTGCCGCTGCGTGCTGTTATCGCGGCGAGTTTTGCCGGGCCCATCTTTGTCATTCCCGTTCAGGTACTGGATGGCGTTGCAGCCGGAATCCTTGGGGTGGCGGTGCCGGGTTATATCGTTTCTTTGCTGCGCGGAACAGGGCATGTCAACGCCGGACAGAGCGTCATTATGCTGATGCAGGGCGCAGGCGCGGCGCTGAGCCCCGCCATGACCGGGATGATCGCCGCGCGTTACTCTTACAGCACCGCCTTTGCGGTTCTCGGCGTTATTGCCCTGGCTGCGCTGATTCTGTGGTGGCGCACCGGCCACTCACCGGCTGCCCGGCTCGCCTGAGCCAGTAAAAAAGGCTGCCTTCAGGGCAGCCTTTTTTACTGGCCTGAATCCGGAGTAGCTCTTCAGCGATCCCATACGTTGTTCATCTGTCCGCCAGCTGTTCTGCTTTCGGCGTCGCCCGCATCCGGAAACGAACAGGAATGAATTGCGTGGCGTTGAGGTTTACCTGCCCGGTTAAGCGCCTTTGAGCGTATGGGCTGCGCAATAACCGGTGCTCAACAGCGCGCGTGACGCGGCGCGCTTCTCTTATCATTAGCAGAGGGGTCTGAGAAATCAGGTCACACGGGTTAAGCTATAATGTTATGTGAATGACTGAAATTTAAGAAATAAATGACCTGAATAGTCAGGATCCCGTCCCAGCCAGGTGTCACGCAGCCAGGGGCGAGGCGCACGCCGATTCTGACTATCCCGGAACCTCAACCACAGACTGTGAAATGGAGCGGAAATGAAAATTTTGATGGTGTTGACCTCGCATGACGAGTTGGGTAACACCGGTAAGAAAACCGGTTTCTGGCTGGAAGAGCTTGCCGCGCCTTACTATGCGTTTCTGGATGCGGGAGCAGAGATTACGCTGGCATCCCCGAAAGGGGGTCAGCCTCCGCTGGATCCGAAAAGTGATGAACCGGATTCTCAGACGGATGAGACTCGCCGCTTCCATGCTGACAGCAAGGCGCAGGCCGCACTGGCCTCAACCGTACCGCTGAATAGTGTCGACCAGGCCGCTTTCGATGCCGTTTTCTATCCGGGCGGTCATGGTCCACTGTGGGATCTGGCGAACGACGAGCACTCCATTTCGCTGATTGAGCAGACCCTGCAGGCGGGCAAACCCGTTGCGCTGGTCTGTCATGCGCCTGGCGTACTGCGTCACGTTAAAAATGCGGATGGCACACCGCTGGTTAAGGGCAAAAAGGTCACCGGATTCACCAACAGTGAAGAAGAGGGCGTTGGACTGACCGATGTGGTGCCGTTCCTGGTGGAAGATGCCCTGAAAGAAAACGGTGGCCTCTATTCACGCGGAGATGACTGGCAATCCTATACCGTGCAGGATGGTCTGTTGATTACCGGACAGAATCCCGGCTCCTCGGCGGAAACGGCGAAGGTGTTGCTGTCGACGCTGGCGAAATAAACAGATATCCGTTCTGAGAGGGCGCCTGCGGGCGCCTTTTTTATTTCATCAGGTTGCTGAATAAATCGTAACCCGCTGAATTATCCGGAACGAAAGGAAATAATTTTTTTAATTCGTTTCGTTATAAAAAAGAGAGGGACTGGCCTTTAAAACACTATTAAGCGCAAATAACTGAATATTTAAACATGGTTTTAAAATCAGTGTTGACAACCTTTTTTATCTGCGTAGATTAAGAGTTGTCAGCGGCGTATAGCTGTCATGATATATCAGAACGCCATCTGTTCTGAGTAAACGGTGCCGACTAAATGCCTGACTGCATTGTCGGTGATTCTGTTAACAACCCTATCAGACACTGTTCGTTAATAACTGATAACCCTGTTAAATTGAGTCTGAATCAAGCAGTATCGCGTCGCGATGATGTAAGGCCTCGTAGTTCTGAACGTGACTTTACGACAGGATACGACTGTGGTTTAAATGTCGTAATGAAAGTAAGGCAACGCATCAAAGAGTATATATCGCGATGGGGGTGTGCAGATTTATACGGGCCTGACCTGTCTTCGTTTCATAAAAGACTCTCAGGTGGTTTAAACCGTTAATAACAGCGACACCTTATCCTGTTCGCTGTTATCCGCAGAATCTGTTCATTAATAGCAGTACCTGAGTTATATCTTTTAATTAAGTCAGTTAATGGTAAATGTTCAATCAGTAGTAACCTAAAAGCCCTGGCTGTTTCAGTCAGGGCTTTTATCTTTCTGACGTCCAGCTTCTGTGATCAGGCAACCCTGATAAATCCTGCGTTTGGGATAGTGACAGACGTGGAGAATGAAAGGCCGGAAACTAATCGGGTTATCAATCAGGCACCGTGACAGATGCCTGCTGACTATTTCGATGATGAATAGCTGCGTGGTTCACCCGCCCTCAAGGGCGGGGTGTTTCGGTCTGGCGGGCCAGCGTACGGGCCAGGATAGAAGAATAAAGCGGCTTTCCGCCCATAAACTGTGCCAGCAGCGTGGCACCCAGGCAGGTGATGATCATCGGCAGGATAAGCTGATAGTTATCGGTCATCTCCAGCACCAGAACAATGCCGGTCAGCGGTGCGCGAACCGACGCCGCAAACAGGGCGCCCATGCCCGCTATCGCAAAGGTTCCTGCTTCAAGATGGTAAAGCGGGAACAGATCTGTCATCACCACACCAAAGGCGGTGCCCAGCAGCGTGCCCAGCGCCAGCATCGGCGCAAAAATGCCGCCTGGCGCACCTGAGCCGAAACAGAGCAGGGTGGTGACCAGCCTGACAACAAAAATCAGCAGCAGCAGTGTGAGCGGAAAAATGCCATGAACCGCCTGAGGGATCAGTTCTGACCCTCCGCCTGCACCTGGCGCAAACAGCAGTGCGAGAATGCCACAGCCACCGCCCAGCAGGGCGCCCGCCAGCACCACGCGTGCCGTTTTTCCGGCATAAAAACGGGCGAAGAGATCCTGTGTCAGAAAGATCAGCCGATTAAACAGCACGCCGACCATGCCAATGATCATTCCCAGTATCAGGTAAAGCCAGAGCGTCTGTACCGGCGCATCTGCCAGTTTACCTACAGAGATCACCGCCAGTTCGCCGTTGAAATAGCGATAGACGATGCTGGCCATAATCACGCCGGTGAAAACCGCTTTAATCGAAATCAGGTTATAGCGAAACTGTGGCCGCATCTCTTCGATAATAAAGAGGATACCTGCCAGGGGCGCATTAAAAGCCGCTGCCAGCCCCGCCGCCGCGCCGGTCGCCAGCAAGGTATGCCGCGCTTCATTATTGCGCATCCCGATGAGATCGATCACCATACGGCCAATGTTACCGCCCAGTTGTACCGTGGGCCCCTCCCGTCCCAGCACCATACCGGCACCCAGTGTGCCCATACCACCAAAGAACTTTACCGGAATAACCCGCCACCAGCGCACAGGCCGCAGCTCTTCCAGCGCCCCTTCAATTTCAGGTATGCCGGAACCACCCGCCTCTGGCGCAAAGCGTCTGACCAGAAAATAGCCCACCATTGCCAGCAGCGCGGAGATAGCGAAGGCCGCCACGTAGATCGTCCAGCCCTGAAAATGTGCAGCAATCAGCGTGCTGGCCCGCCACTGCTGGATAGTTTCGACGGCACGGGCAAAGGCCACGCCCGCCAGGCCGACCAGCGTGCCGACCAGCGCGGCGCAAAATAGCATGGCCAGCGGCGTTTTATCACGATAGAGCAGGGCGCGAAACATCCGACTACGCGCCGCGATAGAGCGGGGGACATAAACCGACTGCGGTGATTCTTCATTCATTGAGAGGCATTCTTATTCGACCAGACCAGCGCCTCAGTTTACTGACAGGCCGGGTGAAAACAAACGACAGTAACAAATCCATTTGTGGAAAAGCGTGACGACTTGTGTGGTGGACAAACCACTTGCGCCATCCGTTCGCGGTAGGCTGGGTTACTCTGATTTTTCAGTTTTCGTTCGACAGCCATCAGCGAGACGCGATACGGCCAGCTGGCAGAAATCACCACCGCAGGGTGGCAGCAACGGAGGCGGGTGAAACCGTCTGTACTGGTGCAGAACGTCTTTGGTTTTCAACTGGCGTTATCTTATTTTTCGGTGCCAGCAGGAACGCTTACAGGATAGTGATGAGCGCGTTCAGCACGATTGTCTGACTGCTGACGCCGGGTGCAGGACGTGTCAGGCCGGGCTACTTTGCCGCCTGCTTTGCCCGGTACGGCATCCTTAACCGACTGCGGCAAAGCTGCATAGATAACGCAATACTCATCGCACGACTGGCGCAACAGGGAGCTGACATGCAGCCACATTCCACTGAAATTCTCACCACTGACTGCTGTATCGTTGGCGGTGGCCCGGCCGGACTGATGCTGGGTTATCTGTTTGCCCGCGCGGGTCTGCGCGTGATGGTTATCGAAAAGCACGCTGATTTTCTCCACGATTTTCGTGGGGACACCATTCATCCGTCGACGCTGGAGATCATGCACCAGCTCGGGCTGCTGGAAACTTTTCTCCGTCTGCCGCATCAGCGTGCTGAAAAGCTGGAAGCGGAAATCGCTGGCGAGAATATCACCATGGCGGACTTCTCGCGCCTGCCGGTTCAGTGTCGTTTCATTGCCTTTATGCCGCAGTGGGACTTCCTGAACTTTATGGCGGAACAGAGTACCCGCTATCCTGGTTTCAGCCTGCTGCAATCCACCGCATTTGAGTCGCTGCAAGAGGAGAATGGCCGGATCAGTGGCCTCACCGCAAAACGCGGCAACCAGCAACTGCATATCCGCTGTAATCTGGTTATCGGGGCTGATGGCCGTCATTCGCGGGTTCGGGAAGCCGCCGGGCTGACAGGTCAGGCGTTTGGCGCCGCACGCGACGTGATCTGGTTCCGCCTGAGCAAACAGCCTGAGGATCCTGAACTGGGTATGGGCCATAAAGGGCCGCGCCAGAACTTTATTGTCATCGATCGCGGCGATTACTGGCAATGTGGCCTGACCATTCCCAAAGGAGAGTTTGAGGCGAAGCAGGCCGCCGGGCTGACGGCATTTAAGGCAGAAGTGGCGGCATTATCACCGTTTGGCGCAGCGCGAATGACAGAAATCAGCAGCTGGGACGCATTTAAGCTACTTTCAATACGCATCGATCGACTGGACAGGTGGGCCAGACCCGGCGTGCTCTGCATTGGCGATGCGGCACATGCGATGTCGCCGATTGGCGGAGTGGGCGTCAATCTGGCCATACAGGATGCCGTGGCAACGGCAAATCTGCTGACCGTTCCCCTGAAACGGGGCGAACTGTCGCTGCGTGATCTGGAAAAAGTGCAGAAACGCCGCCAGTTTCCGACCGTCGCAACCCAGTTCCTGCAGATTAAAATGAGCCGCAGCAAAGCCAGACGAAAAGCGACTCAGGGCAGTAAGGTGCCCGGCATTATCCGTCGCCTGCCGTTTCTGCGTTTTCTGCTGGGTCGCCTGATTGGACTGGGGTTCAGGATGGAGTCACCGGATGTTGCGCGCGTTGATCGACACACTTAAATGCTTTCGACAGTCATCCGATATCGTGCGACACTGTTTCGCTGTGAAAGTACTGTCAGATTGAGCCGCTATTTGTCTGATAATTAGGCGCTAATTGAGCAATCTTAAGCGAAATTTTTCGGCTTTTGCGCCTGCATAGGAGAGGTTTCAGTGCATAACGAGCAAAATGGCAGTGACGTAAAACGTCTGAGTGCAATCAAAGCCCTTCTTACCCCTGACGAAACCCGCGATAAGGTGCTGGAGAGGTTTGTTCAGCTTGCCAGCCAGGTGCTGGGCATTGCAGGCAGCTTTATTTCGATTATTGACGATCACAATCAATACATTAAAGCGTCCCGCAACTTCGACCTCAAAAAGTCAACCCGTGATGAATCTCTCTGCCGTCACGTACTTGATGGGGAAGGTCATCTGGTCGTGGTGGATACCCTGCTGGACGAGCGTTTCGTGACGCACCCGTTTGTTGAAGGTGATCCGCATATCCGTTTCTACGCCGGTGTCTCGCTGCAGAATCTGGACGGCGCCGTGCTGGGAACGCTCTGCGTCACCGATACGCAGCCGCATCTTTTCAGCGATGAAAAGCTGGCCACGCTGCGTTCGCTGGCCACGCTGGTCACCTCTTTTCTGGATGCCTGGAACAATGCCGGTTTTGCCGATGTCATTACCCATCTGCCCAACCGCCCGCGCCTGATCCGCGATATCCAGCAGCTGACGATTACCGATCCACATAGTCGCTTTCGTCTCATCCTGATCGACTGCCTCGACATCATTCGTGCCTATGAGCTTTCGCGTGCGGTCGGCATTGCGCCAATGGAAAAACTGCTGAAGCTGCTGGCACAGGAGGCGGCACAACGCCTGAATCTGTCAGATAGTGAAACGCTCTACACCTTTGCCCCCGGCCGTTTTGCTCTTATCCAGCCTTATTCGGGCCGGTACACGGCCCACACTATTCCTGACCTGTTCAGGGGGATGAAGGCTGACCTGGCAGAGAATATCACGCTGGATCTGGATGTCTTCGCTGGTGAAACCGAGTTCGTGCCCGGCCAGATGGATCCTAACGAAACGGTGCGGCAGGCGGTCAGTGCGCTGCATGAAGCGATCGATGAAGAAATCAGCGCCATGTCATTTGACGAAAGTTATGACACCCGACGCAATGATGATTTCATCATCATGAATGACCTGGCTCAGGCGCTGAAGAGAGATGAAGAGCTTTATCTTGTCTGGCAGCCCAAAGTTTGCCTCAGAACCGGTAAGACAGTTGGCCTGGAAGCGCTGATCCGCTGGAATCATCCTGAGCGCGGTGAACTTTTTCCTTCAGAATTTGTTCCATTAGCGGGTAAAACCAACCTGATTTCCGATCTGACGAACTGGGTTATCGACCATACGATTGAACAGCTGGCGCGCTGGAAAAGCGAATACAATCTGATCCCGGTTTCGATCAACGTCAGCGAGCGTGACTTCGCCCGTCCCGATTTTGCCGATCGGCTGGTGGCAAAACTCGCCGCAGTGCAGTTGCCGAATGCCATTCTGGGCATCGAATGTCTGGAGAATGAGCTGATCACCCGCAGCAACGTGGGAATCGACGGGCTGACCGCGCTGAAATCGCACGGTTTTGTCATCTCGCTGGACGATTTCGGCGTCGGTTACAGCAACATCAGCTATCTGCAGGATATCCCGCTGGATGTGATTAAAATCGATCGTTCCCTGATCACGCGGATGAGTGATGATGAGGCGTCAAAAGTCATCGTCAGATGCATCATTAATATGCTGAAAGAGCTGAACTATACCGTGCTCGCGGAAGGTGTCGAGTCCGAGTCCACGCTGGCGTTGCTGAAAACCTACGGCTGCGATCAAATCCAGGGCTACTTCTTCTCAAAACCGCTGCCCGCCAGCGACATCGAGCACTGGCTCCAGCCGAAGTCACACGCATAAATTCGCCCGCAGCGCGGGCTGCGGGCGAATTACTCACTCACTGCCGGTGGCATAATGCTCAACCGGCGTGATTTTTTTGATCAGTTTGTTATCAAACAAAAACTGCTCATAGGCCTGATAGCGAGCGCGATCCAGTTTTGCCGGGTTGACAGCGAACCGCGGCAGGGTGGCGCGCCAGGCCTCATGATTCAGCGGTGTATTCAGCTCCGGATGCAGGCGGGCAAACGCCAGCCAGCTCTCTTCAGGATGAGCCTGCAGCTCAGCATTCCCCTTCTTTAGCGCGCGCAGAAATTTCTGGATTTTCTCTGCATGCGCATCTTCACGGTTAGCGACAATAATCAGTTCATCATAAGCCGGCACCCCATAATCCTCGATGTTAAAAACCACCGGATCTTTACCCTGCTGTTTCAGTTCCAGCGCTTCAATATTGCGATAGCCGCCGATGACCGCATCCACCTGGCCGGTCAGCAGGGCACTGGTCAGCTGAAAGTTGACGTTAACCAGTTTAACCTGGTCACTGCTCACCCCGTTGTGGGCCAGCATGGTGGCCAGCGTTGCCTGCTCGATGCCGCTGACGGAGTAACCGATGCGCTTGCCTTTCAGATCGCCCGGCTGCCGGATGGATTTATCCAGCGTCATCAGGGTATTCAGGGGCGTATCGACCAGCGTACCGACCCGCATCAGCGGCAGGCCCTGATCGGCAAAGAAGTGCAACTGCGGCTGATAGGTGATGGCGAGGTCAGCCTGCTTCGCGGCCACCAGACGCGGCGGCAGCGCAGGGTCGGAGGGCGGGATCATCGTCACCTCCAGCCCCTCTGCGGCAAAGGCACCGCTCTGCTGAGCCACCAGCAGCGGGGCGTGATCGGGATTGATATACCAGTCGAGCACCAGGGTCATTTTTTCCATCGTCTGCGCCCGGGCGGCGAGGGAGGCGCTGATTAGCAGAATAAACAAGGGCATTTTTGTCATAGCGTTTCTCATCAGTGAGGTCATCAGGGGGTTTCCGGTGCCCAGGCGATCAGGCGGCGCAGCAGACGGTCGAGCGTCAGCCACAGGGCCAGCGTCATCAGCACCAGAATAAACAGGGCAGCGAAACAGAGGTCACTCTGCATCCGGGCATTAGCGTTCAGCATCACGTATCCCAGCCCTTCGGCTGAACCGACCCATTCGCCGATGATGGCACCAATGGGCGCGACCGCTGCAGCCATACGCAGGCCGGAGCCCAGCGCAGGCAGCGCGGCGGGCAGCCGGACATGCCACACCTGCGTGGCCTGTGACGCGCCCAGGGTGCGAGCCAGATCGAGGTAGCCAGGTGTGACGCGACGCAGGCCATCAGAAAAGGTGGCGGTTACGGGAAAGAAGATCACCAGAATCGCCATTGCGACTTTTGCTCCCATGCCGAAGCCAAACCAGAGCACCAGCAATGGAGCCAGGGCAAAGACCGGGATCGCCTGGCTGATGATCACCAGCGGCATCATCCAGCGCCGCAGCCCCGGCGAAAAGGTCATGCCCAGCGCCAGTGCGCCACCCAGCAGTACGCCGGCAACCATGCCGCTGAGGATCTCGGACAGGGTGATCAGCGTGTGATGCATCAGGTAGTCCGCGTTCTGCCACAGCGCGGCGGCGACCGAGGCGGGTGAGGGCAGCAGAAAGGCCGGAACAGCGGTCAGTGTGGCAAGCCACCACACTGCAATCAGCCCGGCGGCGATCATCAGGATACGGCGAAAGCCGTTAAAGCCTGCCTGTAATCTCATCCGGCTACCCTGCTCAGCTGTTTCAGCAGTGTGGCCTGACTCCGGATAACATGGAGGTCATCGGCGGCGCGGGGCGGCTCTCCCGGTAGAGGCGGGCAGGCTTCAACGCCCGCCGGACCGATGACCAGACAATGGTGCGCGAGCCGGCAGGCTTCCGCCACATCATGAGTAATCAGCAGGACCGTATGATCGGCCAGCACCTCTGCGGCCAGCGTCTGAATCTGACTGCGGGTCAGGGCATCCAGCGCCGAGAAGGGCTCGTCCATCAGAACGACGGGCTGACGGGTATAGAGCGTACGCGCCAGTGCCGCCCGCTGCCGCATCCCACCGGAGAGCGTCGCAGGCCGTGCGCGGGCGCAGTGGCTCAGCCCGACCTGCGCAAGAAGATGCCGCGCCCGGCCGGGGTCAGCCTTTTCCCCGCGCAGACGGCTGGCAAGGCAGACATTCTGTTCTATCGTCAGCCAGGGATAGAGCAGATCCTGCTGCCCCATCCAGGCGATGCGGCCGGTCAGCGGCAGCCCATCGCTGCCGCTGACTTCTCCGGCGACGGGTGGTGTCAGTCCGGCAATGACCCGCATCAGGCTGCTTTTACCGACGCCGCTGGCCCCGAGCAGCGCGGTGATTTTTCCGCCTGCAATTTCCAGATCAAGCTGACTGAAGAGCGGCTGCAGCCCGAAATTCAGGGTGAGCTGACGCACCAGAATCCCCGGTGCGGCAGGCAGGGTCGTGATCCTCATGCGTCATTCTCCAGGCTGGTCACCTGATTCAGCCCCATCTGCCAGAAAGCCGATTCCAGCCGGGTCGCTGTGGTGAAAATGTCCGTCAGCTGATCAAATCGTGCTTCACCGGCGCACTCATGCGCCAGCCGTTCAAACAGGGAGAGCGAGCGGCGAACGCCCGTCAGATAGCTTTTATCGCCGTAGTTCTCTATCCACGCCGCATAAGGATTACCTTCAAAGCGGGTAGATGGGTCGTGCAGCAGGTTCAGGCCGATCTCGGCATAACCGGCGACGCAGGGCATCAACGCCAGCGCATCGCCGGTGTGGCCGACATCCAGCACATAGCGGGTGTAGTTCAGCGTGTCCATTGCTTCAGGTTCTGCGGCCATATCGGTTTCGCTGATGCCCCATTGCCGGCAGTAAGTCTGGTGCAACGGCAGTTCATTGATGATGGCATTAAGTGAGGTGGTCGCATGACGCAGCGCGTCTGGATCGGTGAGTTTGCTGATCAGCAGGCCCCAGGCGCGGGCAAAGTGCAGCAGAAACTGGTAGTCCTGCACCAGATAATGCCGGAAAGCGGCGGCGGGCAGCGTACCCTGGCCGAGTTGCTGCACGAAGTCATGCGCAACATAGGCGTGCCAGTGGGGACCCGCCTGCTGGCGCAGACGGCCATAAAAGCCGGTATCGAAAAGCGGACGTGACATAGGATCTCCGGTTGTCAGGGAGATCCGGGCATACGGTCTGGAACAGGGGATAATGCAGGAGATAAGACAGAAGAATCTGCCGACCCGTCCCTTCGCTGGCATGACCCAGATCAGGTTCAAAGGGTTCGGCTTACGCCATCTCAGCCCGTTACAGGACACCCCTCGGAGACAGTGGTTATACGATAATTTCTGCCAGAGCACAATCGGCAGAGAGGCCGTTGAGCGTCTCTGCCACTGCTGCTGACGGGCACATTACCGGCCCTGTGTGACGGTGTCACTCAAGATCGGTGCCGTTGCTGGCGATCACTTTTTTGTACCACCAGAATGACTTTTTACGCATGCGCGCCAGCGTGCCGTTTCCGCGATCGTCGCGGTCAACATAAACAAAGCCATAGCGCTTGCTCATCTCTCCGGTTGAGGCCGCCACCAGATCGATGCAGCCCCAGCTGGTGTAGCCCAGCACCGGCACGCCATCTTCAATGGCATCACCCATCGCGCGGATATGTTCACGAAGATAGCTGATGCGGTAATCGTCATTGATCTCGCCGTTATCATCGATCTCATCGCGCGCGCCCAGACCATTTTCCACCAGGAACAGCGGCTTCTGATAGCGGTCATACATCATATTCATGGTGATGCGTAAGCCGAGTGGATCGATGCCCCAACCCCATTCGCTGCGCGGCACGTGTGGGTTAGTCAGGGATTTCACCACATTGGCGGCGCTGCTGTTTTGCTCATTCATTTCTGCCGAGGCGCAGCGTGAGGCGTAATAGCTGAACGAGACAAAATCGACGCTGTTTTTCAGGATCTCATCATCCCCGTCGGCGATCTCAAGCGTAATCCCCTTTTCCCGGAACAGGCGGGCGGCATAAGCGGGATACGCGCCCCGTGCCTGCACGTCGATAAAGAAGAGGTTCTCACGATCCTTTTCCAGCGCCGCCCAGACATCTTCTGGTTTGCTGGACCACGGGTAGAAGTTCCCGCCTGCCAGCATGCAGCCGACCTGATTCGCCGGGTTCACCTCATGCGCGATGCGCGTCACCAGGGCGCTGGCGACCAGCTCATGATGCGCCGCCTGATACTTAACCTGCTCCTTATTCTCACCGGGTTCAAACACTAAGCCTGCACCAGAGAACGGACTGTGCAGCAGAATATTAATCTCGTTGAAGGTCAGCCAGTACTTCACCAGACCATCAAACGCTTCAAAGCAGCTGCGGGCGTAGCGGGCGAAGAAGTCGACCATCTTCCTGTTGCGCCATGAGCCATATTCGGTGACCAGATGCATCGGCACATCAAAATGGCAGAGCGTGACCAGCGGTTCGATACCGTATTTGCGGCACTCCTCAAACACCGCACGGTAGAAGGCGATGCCAGCCGGGGCAGGCGTCAGCTCATCTCCATTCGGATAGAGCCGACTCCAGGCAATGGAGGTACGGAACACGCTGAACCCCATCTCTGCCATCAGCGCAATATCTTCCCGGTAGCGATGATAGAAATCGATAGCCTCATGGCTGGGATAGAACTCATCGTCACGCAGGGTAAATCGCTTTTCCAGCCCCAGCTTGACCGGCATACGGTGCGGACCATGTGGGATCATATCAACAGTAGTTAAGCCTTTTCCGCTCTCGCGAAAGCCACCTTCACTCTGGTTCGCGGCCAGCGCGCCACCCCATAAAAATCCTTGCGGAAACCTTGATTCAGACATGCAATCCTCTTTTTTTCTGGTCGCGTTGACCGGTTCCTTTAATGGCTGCTAATTGCGTTAGTACGTTCAGTCACGGGCGAGGTCTGCGATGCGGGCTGCGGTTCCGTCTCCGGAATATCCTCGAAGCCCAGTAACAGCGTCAGAACAAATGACAGCACGACGGACAGAATCATTACCGCGCCGACCCAGACGATCGTCATCGGATTGGCAGGATCAAAAAACTGGACGCTGGTAAAGAGGCCAGGTGAGGCCATTGAATGACTGGCCAGCCCGCCAATTCCCGCGACGGCACCGCAGATAAATCCGCTGATGAGGCAGGCGATCAGTGGTCGCTTCAGACGAACCGCCACACCATACAGTGCAGGTTCTGAAATGCCCGCCACAATTGCGGAGGCCGCTGCGGCCAGCGCGGTCTGGCGCAGTTCGCGGTTTTTAGTGCGAAACGCCACCGCCAGGGACGACCCACCCAGTGACAGGTTGGCGCCAATCTCAGACGGCATCACCATGCCCTCTTTTCCGGTTTCAGCAATGGTCTGGATGATGGTTGGCGTAAAGACCCGGTGCATCCCGGTCATCACCAGCAGCGGCCAGATCGCCCCCATGATGGCCACAGAAAGCCAGCCAAGATAGTCATGAACGGTATAGACCAGTGCAGAGATGCCGCTGCCGATCCAGATGCCAATCGGGCCAATCAGCACAATGGCGATGGGCGCGGCAATCAGCACAATCAGCATCGGTTTCAGGAAGTTTTTCGTCACGGCAGGCGTGATGCGGTCCACGCCGCGCTCAATGTGCGACAGGATCCAGGTCATCACCAGTGCCGGGATGACGGTGTAGGTGTATTTCACCGCTGTCACCGGAATCAGGGCAAACTCTACCGGCTGCCCCTGCGCGGCTTTCGCCATCAGATCGATAAAGGTGGGATGAACCAGCACACCGGCAATCGCGATCGCCAGCGACATGTTGGTTTTGAATTTCAGTGCTGCCGAGGCCGCCACCATGACGGGCAGGAAGAAAAATGCGCCGTCGCCGATGACGTTGAGGATCACCAGGGTTGACGAGCCTTTGTCAAACAGTCCCGCCATATCCAGAATCATCGCCAGCAGTTTCACCATCGATCCGCCGATAATGGCCGGAATTAACGGCGACATCGTGCCGACCAGCGCATCCAGTATGCCCGCGCCAATCCGCCTGAACGTGATTTTACGTTTCACCGGTGCGCTGGATGAGGCACCCGGTGAGCCCAGTTCCAGCAGTGCCTGATAAGCCTGCGATACTGTGTTTCCGATAATTACCTGACACTGGGTATCGTTATGCACCACGCCCAGCACGCCGTGAATCGCTTTGAGCCTGGGATAGTCAATCTGCGTGTCATCCTTCACTACAAACCGCAGACGCGTCATACAGTGCGTTACGGCTTCGATGTTGGTGAGGCCGCCTAGCGCATCAACGATGGCGCGAGACACCTCGGCATAATTTCTGGGCATGATCGCTCTTCTCTGTAGGGTAAATCGGTCAGAATTTATGTTTTATGTACCTGCGGACAGGCTGATAGGAAACCGGTTTCACAAAATCATGAAGGGCTTTACACTTCCCGACAAGCCCGAAAATCAGGCAGCTTTCGGTTTTGTGAAGCGTATCACTTGGGAAGCAGGGCGGCATTTGCGCCGACGCCGGGTAAATATTTCCAATATTGAGTGGCTTAGGTAGACTGCATGACGGACGCAGCAGAGGAGCAGCATCATGGCAACGATTCAGGAAGTGGCAAAACGGGCGGGCGTCTCAAAAGCGACCGTGTCACGCGTGCTCTCCGGCAATGGCTATGTCGGCCAGCAAAAACGGGAGCAGGTCCTGCAGGCCATTGCTGAAACCGGCTACCGGCCCAATCTGCTGGCGCGGAATCTGGCAACCCGCACCTCTCAGACCATCGGGCTGGTGATGACCAACACACTCTACAGCGGCAGCTACTTTACAGAAATGATGGCGCACTCCGCGCGCATCCTGGAGCAGCAGGGTCGTCAGCTTATTCTGGCGGACGGTAAGCATTCTGCGGAGCAGGAGCAGGCAGCGATCGAGTTTCTGCTCGATCTGCGCTGTGACGGCATCATCATCTACCCGCGCTTCCTGAGCATTGATGCACTGGATGCTATTATCTCCCGACATAATAAGCCGATTCTGGTTATCAACCGGCGGCTGCGTATCAACCAGAGCTACTGCATTTTCAGCGATCAGCATGCCAGCAGCGCCATGGCGGTAAGCCATCTGCTGGCACAGGGACACCGGGATATTGCGTTTATCACCGGCTCGCCGGACTCAACAACCGGTATTGAGCGCCTCTCCGGTTATCGTGCTGCGCTGACCTCGGCGGGCATCGAGGCTGATCCGGCGCGCATCGTGGCGGGTAAATGGACGGCACAGAGCGGCATGGCCGCTGTGGATATGCTGCTGGCGCGTGCAGTAACATTCAGCGCACTGGTGGCGAGTAACGATGAAATGGCGATTGGGGCGATTAAACGTCTGACGGAATGCCAGATTGCGGTGCCTGAGCAGGTTTCGGTGATCGGCTTCGATGATATCCCTCTGGCACCCTACGTCACGCCATCGCTGTCGAGTATGAAGCTGCCGGTCACCGAGATGATTGACGAGACCATAAAGCGTCTGCTGACCATGCTGGATGGCGGTGACTGGCATCCACAGGCTCCCTTTACCGCCCGTCTGATGCTGCGCGACTCTGTGGCTCAGAGACCCGGTTCTGGCTGATCCGTCGCGACCAGGCTGACCACGATCGCCTGCTCCCTGAGCTGCGTTACCGTTGATGCGTCCAGCATTTTGTCGGTAATCACATGCCCGACCTGATAACCCGAAGAGAGCGGATAAGGGTGAACCTGACCAAATTTAGACGCGTCGGTCAGGGCATAACTTTCAGCGCCCCTGGCCAGTACGGCATCGACCACATCGCAGCGCAGCATATTGCGACCGGTAAAACCGGTTTCCGGATGCCAGCCATCCACGCCAACAAATGCCCGGTGAAAATGGACCTGCTGGATGGAGTAACGGGTCAGCGGGCCGACCACTGACTCACTGCTTTTCTGCAACAGGCCCCCCAGAACGATGACCTCGCAGGCGGCTTCACGCAGAAGCTGGGCAATGTAGTGGCTGACGGTAATCAGCGTCAGATCGGCCCGGTCGGCCAGCGCACGCGCCAGCAGGGCGTTGGTACTGCCGCCTTCGATAAACACCGACTCCCCATGCTGCACCAGGCTGGCCGCATGGCGCGCCAGCGCCTGCTTAACCGGATAGCGGGTATTCATGCGGGTGCCGACGTTATCGCTATCCAGCGCCAGCGCTGAACCGTGAACCCGGCGCAGCAGCCGGTCGCGCTCCAGCAGCGTAAGATCCTGGCGTACCGTGACTTCAGACACGCCGGTTAGCTGCGCCAGTTCGCTGACAGGCACGCTGCCCCGGCTATTAACCAGTTGAATAATTTGATGATGTCGCGGGTTCATAATACCGTTTCGCTGTAAACAGACTGTGCAGTGTAACAGGGTTTATCCGGCGTTCATGCGCCGGATTAGCTCAGACCCAGCGCCCGGCGTCCATAGCTGTTGAGGTCTGCCAGCGTAAAGCGCCCCTCCCATGCCGCTTCATAATCTTCTGGCGGAAAATCGCCTGGCGACCGGCCCTGCTCCAGCGCCTGTACAACTTCTCTGGCATAGGCACGGTTTTTTTCACACAGAGGGGCGGCAGGGATATACATCACGTTGCCCCAGCCCTGCTGATCTTCGACCGGTGCAACGGCATGAATGACATCACAGTGCCACCATACCGAATCGCCTGCCTCTAAAGCGGGAATCGAACAGAGTCCGGCCATCAGATGCGGATGCCACCGATCGCTGATTGGCAATACCCGTCCGGGCGCAACGCCGCACAGTTCCTCTTCCGGCACGTCAGACAGGAGTGGACGTAGCAGCACGTAAGCCATCGCCTGAGGTACCGGAACCACATGCAGTAGCCCCTGCCCAGGGATCATATCGGATAGCGCCGTCCAGCCCTGGAAAGTACGGAACACCGAGCATTTGGTGGTGCCTGGCAGATCATACTCATCAACCTCCGTCCGGTGTGCCGCATCCCAGGGATCGTAAGCGTCGAAGTTACCCTGAAACAGTTTATGGAAGACCCGCTGATAAGCGGGCAGTAACCAGCGTTCCAGCGCGCCGGAATCCGTATGCGCCCCTAAGCCTTTTGATGTGGTGCCCGGCAATCGGCGGCGGATCCGGTCGGGATAAATAATGCTGACATCAGGATCGAACCACTGTCTGCCCTGCGATTCTGATGTCCATAGCCGGTTCAGAAAAGATTGCGCGTCGGCCATCGCCGCACTCTGTCGGGCCTGCATCTGCGCCTGGGACCAGTAGATCGGGTAGATTTCAGGCCGTGAAGCAGCCAGCGAGCCGAAAAAGTCATCGCCAGGCCCGCGATACTGCTGATCGAACTGATTATGATCCAGATAGTCGAGCATCGACTTATCCCAGGCCAGCGCCTGCTCACGCGCAAAATGCTGCTTAATGACCACGCAGCCACGGCGTTTAATCAGCGCCCGGGTTTCATCTGAAACCTGTCCGGCGGTAATGTCCTGCATCGGAACTATAGGCCAGGCGCTGCCCGTTCGCTGCTCATCGGCTTTCGCCGCCGCAATCGCTGCTGTGATGTTGTCGCATATCTGGCGGAACAGCGCATCGACATTGCCAATCTGTGCGCGCAGCTGCTGTTTAAACGCACAGATTGCCGCCCCCGTATCGTCAGGCAGTGGGGTATAACGTACGGATTTTTGCATAAAAGACTCCTTGCAGGCCGGTGTGGAGTTACGAATGTAATTTAAATAACCTTCGTTCGTAATTTTGTATTGAAGTTAACATCCTTTTAACGCTAAAAACCGTGCGTCATGACACAACTCCGGATCCGGAAGGCTCCGAAAGCCGTTAGCAAAGTCACTATTTGCATTCTCATTAATCCACACAGCGAGTAAGCTTTATGAATCAAATCAATCAGCCGAAAGGAACAGACGGCAAACACAAAGGGGCAGGTGAGATGGCGGTTAAGATGATTGCGGTGGATATGGATGGCACCTTTCTGGACGACAATAAGCAGTACAACGTTCAGCGGTTTTCACGTCAGTATGCGCTGCTGAAAGAGAAAGGGATCCGCTTTGTGGTCGCCAGTGGCAACCAGTATTACCAGCTACAGCGCTACTTTCCGGACATCAAAGATGAAATCGCCTTTGTGGCGGAAAATGGTGCCTGGGTGTCCGACTGCAATGAGGAGATTTTCTGCGGCGAATTAGCGCAGGAAAAAGTGCATCAGATTCTGGATATCCTTTCGCATGAACCCGATATTGCCGTCGTGGTCTGTGGACGCAACAGTGCCTATATACACACGTCCGCTTCTGACGAGATCGTGGAAAAGCTTGCCAGCCACTATCATCGGCTGGAAAAACGTGATGACCTCTACGCCATTGACGACACCATTTTTAAGTTCTCGCTGAAGCTGGAGCACAAAGGGGTCGATGCCCTGCTGCAACGCCTGCATGCTTCGCTGGGCGAACTGGAAAATATCATGCATCCGGTATCAAGCGGTTTTGGCTTTATCGACCTGATTATCCCTGGCTGTCATAAAGCGCACGGCATCGCGCTGCTGCAGGAAAAGTGGGGCATCAGCGACTGTGAAGTGCTGGCGATCGGTGACAGCGCCAACGATATCGAGATGCTGCGTCAGGCCTGCTTCAGCTTCTCCATGGCCAATGCGGCAGAGGCGGTGTCAGCCGTGGCGCGCTATCAGACCCAGAGTAACAACGATGAAGGCGCGCTGAATGTGATCTCCCGCGTGCTGGCACGCGAATTTCCATTCGACTGACGCTGCACGGCGACCTGACTAATGGCGCGTCAGCCGTCAGTCTCCTGATGGCTGCGCAGATGATTTTCCATCTCATCCAGCGCAGCCTGATTCTCCAGACCCCACTGATACATTTCTTCGATCGGCCTGGAAAAGGTATGGCCCAGCGCGGTCAGACTGTACTCTACTTTGGGCGGGACCACCTGATACACGTGCCGTGCCACCAGTCCGCGCTGTTCCAGTTCACGTAGCGTCTGAATCAGCATTTTCTTCGAAATACCCTGCAGACTGCGCGCAAGTTCACCGGTTCGTGCCCGGTGTTCCGGCCAGTGATACAGCGCATGCAGCACCATCGTGCTCCATTTCACCGAAAAAAGCTCCAGCAGACGACGCGGCGGAGAGTCCGCATAAAAGCATAATTTTCCTTCAACCCAGACCGGCATCTGAACCTCACGGAGAGTGGTAACCAAAAGGTAACTACTACCAAACCGGTGCCTGTATGTCTATAGTGTGCCGCTTTCTTAAGACCCACCAGGTAAGAAGAGGTAACAGATGAAAATTAACGCGCTGATAGCGACCCATGCCGACCAGCCGCTGCGTGCCGGTCAGGCGGATATTCGTGACCTGCAGGCGGACGACGTCAGGATTGAGATCCTCTACTGCGGCGTCTGCCATTCTGATCTTCACATGGCGCGCAATGAATGGGGTGTCAGCCGCTATCCGCTGGTGCCAGGGCATGAAATTGTGGGGCGAGTTGCCGCCATTGGTGACAATGTCACTAAATTTACTGTCGGCCAGACGGTCGGGGTGGGCGTAATGGTCGACTCCTGCGGTGGATGCCACTTCTGCCAGCAGCAGGAAGAGCAATATTGTGAGGCTGGCTTCACGCCAACCTATAACGGCACAGATAAATACACCGGCCAGACTACGTTTGGCGGTTATGCGCAATATGTCATTGCTGATCAACATTTTGTGGTCACTGTGCCCGACAATCTGGCGCTGAATGCGGTAGCGCCATTGCTGTGTGCAGGCGTTACTGTCTGGTCGCCGCTGCAGCACTTTAAAGTCAAAGCTGGCGACCGCGTGGGAGTGGTCGGCCTCGGCGGGCTGGGTCACATGGCAGTCAAACTGGCCAGCGCTCTGGGCGCAGAGGTCACCCTGTTTACCACGTCTCCGTCAAAAGGTGAGGATGCGCTGCGGCTGGGAGCAAAAAACGTGGTGGTCTCGCGCGATGCTGCACAGATGGCGGCCAGCCAGGCGTCGCTGGATATTATTCTCGACTGTGTGGCGGCACCGCATGACCTTGATCCCTACCTTAATACGCTGAAAACCAACGGTCAGCTGGTGCTGGTGGGCATTCCCGATCAGCCGCATCCTTCACCGAACGTGACGCCGATGGTGTTTCGTCGTCTCAGCATCAGCGGCACCTCGATTGGCAGCATTCAGGAAACGCAGCAGATGCTTGATTTCTGCGGTCAGCACAACATCACGGCTGATGTGGAGATGATCACGGGCGACACGATTGAAACGGCTTTTGAACGCATGCTGAAGGGTGACGTGAAGTATCGTTTCGTCATCGATATGCAGAAGACGCGCTGGTAACATTACGGGCCCGCTGTGATGGCGGGTTCTGCCGGAATTATCCCGTCCGCAGCGAATCAAATGTGATTGTATATAGTTACAACATACTGAAGAGCTGATACTTTGTTCCATCATCGACATCGGGTGTGTATCAGCCGGGCAGGGAATTCATCGCGACGGCAAAAAAATACCCGGTCATCTGCCGGGTACTCAGGTCAGGGCTCAGCGCAGAGGTTAATTCTGCTCTTTCTCTTCATCCTGCTTTTCCGCGTCGACGTTCCCGGCAGCATGAATAAAAGGTTTGAGCAGCTGAATATCCAGGATCACATAAACCATAGTGCTGATAAATAGCGAGATTACGCTGCCAAATACGCCACTGGTGGTGAAAGTCAGATAGTTGTAGATCACCAGCCAGGTCACGCAGATAAACATCGCCAGAGAAATGGAGAGGTTAGGCACAGAATAGTTACTGGTGCCACCGCCCTGAGTGTGGGTCGCTTTGAACAGGTTGCCAATAGTGTACTTTTCCAGCACCAGAATAGTTTTTTCCCAGTTGCGCTGCTTTCTGGCGCTGGCCCGGGTCAGGAAAAGATAGAGAATGGAGGTAAAAAAGCCTGAGAAAGCGATAAGTACCGGTATCGCTTCCAGCGCATATTCAATGCTCTTATGCGCTGTGGCCTTGCTACTGAGATCCAGCGTGAGTGACGCGCCCAGTGCAGCATATAAAAACAGAAAAAGCAGGATAAACGTCAGGCTGCGCTTCCCGTCGTCGCGTGACTCGGCCTCTTTCTGACGGATAGCCAGCTGAAGCGATTGCTGAAGCTGCAGAGCTTCAGGAGAGTCAGTTTCGAGGGTGTGGCAGGGGGCGTCAAAGAAGTTGTGCATAAATAGCGCATCTTCATCGTGAATGGTGATCTTCATCAGAAACCTGTATGCGGTGAGTTTGCCCCATTTTAATCAGCACGGTATGAATTAACAGTAACTTTGGCTCGGTACTGCTGCTGCCACGCTGGCTTAACGGGTTATCAGGTTCAGCACGCTGCTTATTACTGAATCCGTGGCAAATCCCTGTGCGCTCTTCTCTTCTTCCTCCCGCAGTTGCTGATAGCGCAGCAGAGCGGCTTCCGCGTTCTCCGCATGCACCTCATTCCAGAGCAGGTGATAGCCTTCTTCGATCAACGCGTCCTGCTGATCCTGCTGAAGAATATTCACCGCTCTGAGTGTCTTATCCTTCTGAAAAAGGCGATAGTCCGGCATGGCTATTTCTCTCCAGGGTTATCCAGTGCTTTGAACTGCTTAATCGCATCGTTGATGTTGTTAGTGTCTACCGTCGCAATGCAGCGATCGCCGCTGAACACTTCATAGCGCGCGTTACGTAACTGGAATAGCAGGTCTCTGCCTCTGAAGTAGATACGTTTTTGTTTAACACCAATCCCATGCCGCCGTAATAGCGCCTGTGACAGGCGATCGGTCTCTTTTATCATTCCTTTCGCTCCCCGGCGGTACGTGGTCACTATCATTTAACCGGATAAACATTAGTTTTATATTAAGAGATAACCTTGTGTTCAGCAGGGTTACCAGGCAGGTTTAAGAAAAATTACCGGTTATCCGGATGTTCCTGCCGTCAGGCATTCATCCTCTGCGTGAGCAGGCTACAAATGCGGTACACTGCCCGGACCATCCGCCACTGGACATGCCGTTATGAACGAGAAAAAGATGATTTCGATTGACCAGTTCGACGCCGACGAACGACTGGCCGTTGAGCAGGCTTATAAGGTTCTGGCAGAGAAATACCGTCAGCGAACCGGCAAGGAACCGGACAGTAAAAAAGAGCGAGAATTTAATAGTGAAGCACGTCAGCAGGTGATGGCACGCAAACTGGAGAGGGCGAGAGTGCAGGCGGAGAAGCAGAAAAAACCCCTGCGTAAAAAGAAACCTTCGTCACTGACCGCCAGCGAAGTCAGCGATTTCAACTGGTCTGCTTCGGTGGCGAAAGGGCGCCGGTAAGGGATGCCGCGTGTGATTACATTGCACGGCGTCCTTTAACGGATCGTCTCATTTAAGGTGGTAGCTTATTTCTTCATTCATGCAATAAGAATGTTCTGCAAATAAGATATCCTGATTCAGCATTTGCCGATAAAATACGGCACCTGTTCCTGCTTCAGTCTGCCTATGAATTACTATACCCCTGACGATGTCCAGCTGAAGCGCCGCTCGACACGATTTGTGCGCCGTATGTTTATGATGCGCCAGCTCGGCACATTTCTCTGCTTTCTGCCCATTCTTTCGGTGCTGATGGAAAGGGGAAAAAGTGCTGAAGTGTGCGCACTGCTGTTTATCAATGCGTTTGTCTGGCCCTGTGCCGCTTACAGACTGGCACTGCGATCACGCGATCCCACCGGATTTGAACGTAAAAACCTGACGCTGGATGCGGCCTTTGGCGGCGTCTGGGTTGCGCTGATGGCGCTGAGCCCACTGCCTTCAGTCATTATCATGGCGGTACTGATTTCTGATCGCTACTCGGCTGGCGGGTGGGGCCAGCTGAAATCAGCTTTGCAGGCTTTTATGCTCACTTTTCTGCTGGTCTGGCTGGCACAGGGCGCGCCTTTACTCCTGACATTCAGTACCCGCACCGTCTGGCTGACGTTGCCACTGGCCAGTGGCTATCTGCTGGTGCTCAGCGTGGTGTCACACACGCTGACCCTGAGTCTGCGAAAAAAAAACCGCGAGCTGGAACGCATTGCCCTGATGGATCCCGGTCTGAAGATCCCTAACCGGCGTCTGTTCGAACGGCGGCTTGAAAGTGAGTTTCTTCGCACGCAGCGGGGTGAGGGTAATGCCTGGCTGATGCTGCTGGATGTGGATCACTTTAAACAGGTTAACGACACGTTTGGCCATGAAGCGGGCGACTTTCTGCTGGCAGAAATATCAGCACTGCTGCGCGACAGCGTGGGCCTGAAGGATGTGCCCGCCCGTTTTGGCGGCGATGAGCTATGTGTGATTGTCCGGGAGGCAGATGAAACCAGCATTATGCTGCTGGCCGGGCAGATTAAACAGGGCATTTCGCTGCTCAGATTGCCAGCCTCATCAACTTATCAGTGCTCGGTCAGCATCGGTATTGCAGCGGCGCGTGATGCGGCATCGATTCATGAGTGGCTGCGATATGCAGATGAGGCGCTTTACCGGGTCAAGCGTGCCGGACGCAATGATGTGCTTATCTGGCACACCGGCGAGACCGTCACGCTGAGGTCTGGCGCTGATCATCAGCCTGAGGGCAGATGTCAGGCGTCAGATTAAATCGCGGAATAGTGGCCCGTGCCATCAGGCCATGGCGTCAGCAGGTCAAAACCGCTCTCTGTGACGGCCACGGTGTGTTCCCACTGCGCAGAGAGCGAGCGATCTTTGGTCACAACGGTCCAGCCATCGGATAGCACGCTGGTTCCGGCTTTGCCGGCATTGATCATCGGTTCAATAGTGAAAATCATCCCAGCCTTAAGCGGCATTCCCTCACCTGGCGTGCCGTAATGCAGTACCTGCGGATCGGTATGGTAGATCTCACCGACGCCGTGACCACAATACTCCCGCACGACCGAGAAACCGGCACCTTCCGCCACACGCTGAATGGCGGCACCCACATCGCCCAGCGTTGCGCCAGGCCGGACGGTTTTAATCCCGGCGACCATCGACTGATAGGTAATTTCGACCAGTCGTTTTGCCCGCACCGAAGGCGTGCCGACGAAATACATCCGGCTGGTATCGCCGTACCAGCCATCTTTGATGATTGCCACATCGATGTTAACAATATCCCCATCCTTTAATTTCTTGCTGGCCGGGATGCCATGGCATACAACATGGTTGACCGAGGTGCAGGTGGTGCGGGTATAGCCGTGATAACCAATATTGGCAGGCGTTACCTTAAGCGTATTCACGATGAAGTCATGGCAGATATCATCCAGCTCTTCGGTGGTGATGCCGGGACGGACGTGAGGCGTAATCATCGCCAGCACCTGAGCCGCAGCCTGACCAGCTGCGCGCGCCATTTCGATCTCTGCGGCGGTATGTATTTTAACGCTGTTCATGACACGTCTCCCTGTGCGGTGAGGCTCTCTTTGGCGAGCATATTGCGTATATCGGCGCTGCCCTGCAGTTCGAGCCGGATCAGCATTTGCGCCAGCTGCTGCTGGGTATGCTGCGGATAAAGTTCAGCAAGCATCCCCAGTTTCAGCCAGTGTTCTGCCTGTGCATTAATCGAGCGGCTCATCGCCTGACTGGCGATGCGCAGGTTTTCATGCATCAGGTCGGAAATTTTAACGATACCCATTTTGACCTTATATGAAACGTATATGTCTTGTATATATCATATCCGTTATGGCATGGGTTACAAGGGTAAATTTATGTGTGCGCGGAAAAGCCATATATTAATTATAAATCACATATATACCTTTCTAGCACGCATCGATCTGCTCCCCGTTGATTATCACGCCTTGTCTGCTGAGATTGCCAACGCCTTTCCCGATGCTTTACCTAAGCACTCTTCTGTCCGGCTTGCGAAATACTGTTTTTCAACCATCCTGAATGCGGGCCGCTTTCAGCGATGTTTACGCATTGCCATCAGGTCTGAACCGATAACATGCTGAGCCGGTTAAAGATGGCCGGTTTTTTTATCATTATCTGATGAAAACAGACGCATAAACGTGTCAGTGCGCCATAGTTAATCATTGATCATTTTCACATGGGACGACCTGTTATGTTGCAATCTCAAACTTCACGGCCAGGCAGCTTACTGCTGCTGCTGGCCGCCGTGATTGGTTTCGTCGTGGCTTTGTATGCATGGATGACGCCGCTTACCGGTGTTACCGGCACGATTGGCGCGCTGGGTGTGGCTATCGCGAGCGCCATTCTTGCGCTACTTACATTCCTGTTACGGGGAGTATCCGGTCGGGGGGCACGAACGACGTTAATAATACTGACTCTGCTTGTGTTGTTCGGAACCGCTTTTGCAGCTGCCCTGCTGCATCAGTACATCATTACGGCAGCGATGGTAATCGGTTTAGTCGGTCTGATAATGCTGAATAAAAAATCTGCCAGCCATAACCATCGCGTCAGAGCCTGAGGATCCCCCTGTGCACAACACTAAACATCAATTGGTAATGAAAGTCAGCATGACGGCGCTGGCGCTGCTGCTTGCCCCCCTGACACTGCATGCGCAGGATAAAGCGGCTGAAGCCTCCATGGGCGCGCGGGAAAATGTCAGCCCGGAAGCGGCCGATCAGCAATCTCCCCGCACGACAAAAACCACCGGCGATGCATCAACCGGTCAGCACGATGCAGAGAGGGTCGCGTCTGCAGATAACCCGTCAACCCCGCTGGTGCCATCGGCTGCCACCTGGGACAGCTTTCATGGCCAGCTGAACGCGCAGAAATACAGTCCGCTCAAACAGATTACGGCTGACAACGTCGGTAACCTGAAAAAAATCTGGGAATTTCATACCGGCGACGTATCAGATGGTAAAGGCGATACACCCGCTACGGTCTGGTCAGCCACCCCTATTTTTGCCAACGAGACACTGTATATCGGTACCCCTTTCGACCGTCTGATTGCCCTCGACCCCGGTACAGGCAAAGAGAAATGGCACTACGACACTAAATCCTCGCGTAAGGCTCTGACGCAGCCAGTGCTGAAAAACCGCGGCGTCTCTTACTGGCAGGCAAAAACGCCAGTCGCCGGACAGGCATGTCAGAAAATCGTTTATATGGGGACGGTGGATGGCAAGCTCTTTGCGCTGGATGCCGATTCAGGTAAGCCGTGCAGTGACTTTGCAGACAATGGCGTATTGGATCTGAATCAATGGAATACCATCAACGCCAAATACCCGCTTTCCGTTCTGCAGCCGCCAACCGTTGTGGGTAATCATCTGCTGATTGGCTGGGCGGGTAAGGACTGGGCCTATGCCGAAGCGCCGCCGGGCACCGTGTTTGCCGTAAATGCGCAGACGGGCAAACGTGAATGGACGTTTGAAGCCATTCCTGAAGCGGTCCGTAAACGCACAGGCACGGCAAACGTCTGGACGCACATGTCAGCGGATGAGGCGCATGGCCTGGTCTATTTACCTGTTTCATCACCTTCCCCTAACTACTGGGGCGGGAACCGCACTGCTCCTATCCCGCTGGGGACTTCGACCACTGCACTGGATGTGAATACCGGTAAAGTGGTCTGGTCACGTCAGTGGGTGCATCACGATGTGTGGGACTACGATATCAACTCTGCGCCGACGCTGATGGATATTACAGTCAACGGCAAACAGATTCCGGCACTTATTCAGGCCACTAAGCAGGGCTTTCTGTTTGTGGTAAATCGTCTGACCGGTGAGGATGTCTGGCCAATTGAAGAGCGTCCTGTTCCGCAGGGGGATGGCTCTGTTCAGGGTGAAGTACTTTCACCCACGCAGCCATTCCCGACTAAACCCGCGCCGCTGCTTGACCAGTCGAAAAAGCCGGCAATCTGGAAACTGGCGGATGTCGTAGGAGCGGGCCAGTGTTCAAGGTTATGGGATAAGCTGACCTATAAGGGCATGTATACGCCGCCAACCACCAAAGGCGAAGGTGCACTGACCTATCCAGACAGTGCAGGCGGCGTGCAGTGGGGGGGTGTTGCGTTCGACCCACAAAAACAGATTGCGATCGTTAACACCTCACACATTGTGCAGTATGTAAAACTCTATAGCCGCGAAGATTATGAAAAAGCGGATAATGGCTCCGGTAATGAAAGCGGTTTTGCTCCTCAGGAGGGCGCGCCTTACGGACTGCGTCTGATGGTTGCCAATAACTGGCTGGGCATGCCGTGCTGGCAGCCTCCTTTTGGCGAAATCGTAGCCATCGATATGCACACCGGTGACGTTAAATGGCGTCGTCCTGTCGGCGCCTCTCAGCAATATGGCTTCTTCATGCCAGAAAGCTGGGGATCACCGACCATCGGCGGCCCGGCAGTGACAGCAGGCGGAGTGATATTCATTGGTGCGTCAATGGATGCCAAAGTTCGCGCCTATTCTGTGGAAAATGGTAAAGAGTTATGGTCCGATCAGGCTGAAGCTCCGGCAGTAGCTAATCCCTCTGTCTATGAGTACAAAGGCCGTCAGTACGTCGCATTTGTGGCTGGCGGTAATACCATCCTTAAGGATCAGGTAGGTGATCAGGTGGTGGTTTACGCTTTACCTGAATAGCGCTTGCTGAAAATTCACTGAACGATGAATGGGGCCTCAGGGCCCCATTTTTCTGGGATGCTCTCCATCCCTGAGAACGCACTGTCAGCAGAGGTTGCTTACATTCAGTTTTCGTTACTGCAACGCATCGTGCTGCCCTGTTTTTCGCTTTCTTCTGAGGGGCGAAAGTGCGGTATCTGTATGCTTTCAGCCTTATCTTGCTGGCATGAATAACGGCTATGTGAAACCTGACCGCAATGAACACGGCTCAATATCATCACTGCTAAATACAGACAGAAATTCATAATGCCTGAGAAGAAAAAGGGTTGCTGTTAACGTTGTGAAAAAAGATTAAATTAAATGCGCCTCATCGCCGCATAGCATCAGAATCGCCCGTTACGCCTCTGGCGGCCTTTTCAGAATTGCAGATTTTATCAGCCTGGCCAAAGCAACAGGTGCTGTTTCTGAACAGAGTTATTGCAGGGGCTATCCTGTGACGTAATAAACCGAACGCCATCACGCGTAGCGCGTGCGTGTATGACATCGTCGGATTAGCCAGTATGCAAAAGAATGTCGGGAATTTAATTTACCCGGATCTGAATGTGACAATGAAAGCCGCTATTTAAGTGACTTTACCTTAAAAATAATAAGCGTTTTGATGCCATTTATAAAAAGAAATTTACTTCTTTTCGGGTGCAACTGACGGGCTGAACCGGGATTTTTAATACCGACGTCCTGAATGGATCCTGTAACTGGCAGGCGTCACGGCAGAAATAAAGGTCAGGCGGATGCCCTGTCTCTCTCTGCGTACATAAATTCTATCTCCCTGGGATGGCTGTCATGCACCTGATGGACAGATCCAGCTCATAACCCGCGCGGCCAGCACCAGTCGGCAGGAAGTTATCTTGTGTAACGGCAGGATGGCTCCGGCCTTAATTATTAACATTACCTGATAAATTCTGTTTGTTAATAAAATCGGGAGTCAGGGAGAAAACGTATGAGCGCCTATCGCATTCAGATGTCTGAAAACATTAAAAACAACAGAAAGCATCAACTATTACCAGGTGCAATTCCAGATTTTGCCTGGTAGTCAGAGAGAGAGGTGAAGGCTATTTTGTGTTTATCCAGCGTCAACCATTCATATTTCTATGGCAATAAGTCATTGAGATTGATGGGAGTTGAATGAGCCGACGCTCGAACTCTTACAAAGAATGGTGCTGATTTATTTTATTGGCAGACAGAAACTGTCTTCAGAACTGATTAACTAATCTGGCTCATCTTCTTAACCATTGTCCTTGTTACGGATTGCGATTAATCCGTTGAGTATCGGGTCTGGCTCAGCACCTTTATCGGGTCGCTGGCATCTGCGTGCCTGAAATTAGTAAAGCGGCGCTTTATTTTTAACGGCATTGCGACTCACTCCCTGGTACATAAGGAAATCTCCATGGCTTTTTCAGGCACGGGCCGTTTCACGGTCATCTCGCTGACAGGCGGTCAGCCACTCTTTCGTCAGACTCAAAACACGTCATCCTTTATTCTGAACGAACCAGCCATTGTTACCTTGCAGGGCTTACCTTCTCAGGTTACGTCTTATCACAGGCAGTGGGATGACCTTATCCTCAACCTGCAGGAGAGCGACACGCTACGCTATCAGAACTTCTTTACTGACGTTGCAGGCCAGCAAAGTAAATTACTGTTCCAGCAGGGAAGCCTGTTGCAACAGGCAACGTTCAGTACAGAGGAAGAGAATTATGCCCAGGCGCTTAGTACGCTGACACCCATTCTGCATCCTGCAGAACACACAGACGCTCCGGCCCCAACGTTTAATTCCATCACTGTACCCCTGTCATCTGAAGTCACGAACGCGGAAAGCCGGGTTCTGGCAGGTGCTGAGACGGTGTCGGATAACAGACCTGTTGAAACGGAAACGATCTCTGGCAAAGCTGCATCAACCTTAACGCTTGTACAGGCGGCAGAAACTGCGCCAGCACTAAATGGCGCTACCGAAGACGAAAAGGCGGACGCCATTGTCCTGCCGGCCCTGACGCTGGATCCCGTCAACGGCGACAACGCCGTGAGCTACAAAGAGGGGATCTACGGCGTTATCCTGACCGGCACCGCGTCCCACCTTCCTTCCGGCACGGCCATTGCGCTGACGCTGGACGGCCGGGTCTGGCAGGGCAGCGTCAGCCAGGATCGGTGGCAGGTCGATATTTCCGACAGCGAGCTGAAGACGATTAAGGATGGCAACTACAGCATCACGGTCAGCGCAGCGGACGCAGACGGCAACAGTACCAGCCTGACCCACGACCTGCTGCTGATCACCCACTACGGCAGCAGCAGCCCGAAGGTGACCGTCAACCCGGTGACGCTGGCGGATGCGTTCGAGTACAACGGGGAAACCTGGTACGTGCTCAGCGGCACGATGGAGGCACCGCTGCCGATTAACTCCTTTATGGTGCAGGTGTATGACACCTTCCACTGGAACACGGCGGTGGTGCGGGCGGACGGCAGCTGGCGCGCGGAAATCAGCGCGTCGGAGCTGTCCGGCGGGGGCAACAGCCTGGTGTTCGGCGTGCTGGACGGCGCCGGGAACTGGTTTGAAAAGGACGGCTACGTCACGGCCGACCTGACCACCCCGGTCGATGCGGGCTCCGGGGAGCCTCCGGTTCACGAGGAAAATCCGTCGGACGGCGGCTCCACTCCGCCTGACGGCGGCTCCACTCCGCCTGACGGCGGTGACACACCGGTCAGCGCCGCGCCCGTTCTGACCATTCACAGCTTCACCGGCGACGGCGTGCTGAGCGCGGAGGAGAAACTTTCAGACCAGACCGTCAGCGGGACCCTGGAGAACCTGGCCGAAGGCAGCACGCTGACCGTCATGCTCAACGGCCAGAGCTACACCACGGCGCTGGCGGCGGACGGCAGCTGGAGCGTTACCCTGCCGGCGGCCGACCTGCAGGTGCTGCCCGTGGGCGCGGGCACCCTCAGCGTCAGCTTTGAAAACAGCGTCGGCGGCATCACCACCGCCAGCAAAGCGATTGTCGTCGACGCGTCGGCGCCGCCGTCCGGCACGCTGCCGCCGCAGCCGGTCATCGACACGCCGTTTGGCGACGGGTACATGAACGCGCATGAACGCTATGAGCCGGTCACGCTGCGCGGCACCACGGGCGTGTCCGGGGCGGGTCAGCGCATCGTGCTGTCCCTGGACGGCATTGACTACGCGGGCACCGTGGACAGCGGGGGCAACTGGCAGGTGCCGCTTTCCCGGGACCAGCTGATCCAGGCTGAGTTAACCGAGGGCAGTCACAGCCTGACGCTCACTGCCACCGACCTCTGGGGCCAGACCGGCGTCGCTGAGGCGACCTTTATCACCGATACACTGGATCCGTCCGTCGCGATTAAGACGCTGTCCGGCGACGGGCTGATCGACCGCAGCGAAATCAGTCAGCCGCTGGTGATCGCGGGCAGCGGCGAGGCGGGCAGCGCCATCGAAGTTACCTTTGGCGATCTTCACTGGAGTGACGTGATCGGGCAGAGCGGGCAGTGGCAGTTCACCGTACCGGCGGAAACGCTGCAGGCGATGGGGGAAGGGAGTTACCGCGCCGCGGCCACCGTCACCGACGCGGCGGGCAACCGCGCTTACGCCTCGTCCGGGGTGGAAATCTACGCCTCCGAGGCGCTGCCGGCCCTGACGCTGGACCCCGTCAACGGCGACAACGCCGTGAGCTACAAAGAGGGGATCTACGGCGTTATCCTGACCGGCACCGCGTCCCACCTTCCTTCCGGCACGGCCGTTACGCTGACGCTGGACGGCCGCGTCTGGCAGGGCAGCGTCAGCCATGACCGGTGGCAGGTCGATATTTCCGACAGCGAGCTGAAGACGATTAAGGATGGCAACTACAGCATCACGGTCAGCGCAGCGGACGCGGACGGCAACAGTACCAGCCTGACCCACGACCTGCTGCTGATCACCCACTACGGCAGCAGCAACCCGAAGGTGACGGTCAACCCGGTGACGCTGGCGGATGCCGTGCAGCATGATGGTGAGACATGGTACGTCCTCAGCGGAACGCTGGAGGCACCGCTGCCGCTTAACACCTTCTCGGTACAGATTGACGATACCTTCCACTGGAATAAAGTCACGATTCAGCCAGATGGCAGCTGGCGGGCAGAAATCAGCGCGACGGAGCTTTCGGAAGGGGGGAATCACCTGACGTTCGGCGTGCTGGACGGCGCCGGAAACTGGTTTGAACAGGGAAGTTACGTCACAGCGGATCTGACTTCACCGATTACAGGCAACGGAGGCGAGCCTGCGCCTGCAATAGATACACCATTTGGTGATGGTCTGTTGAGCCGGGCGGAGAAAAAAGAGACCGAAACGCTGACCGGCACCACGGGCATCACCGGCAGCGGTCAGACGGTTACAGTAAATATTGGCGGTAAGCATCATGCCGCAACCGTCAGCGACGATGGTCACTGGAGCCTGGCCCTGACACCGGGGATGATGAAAACCGGCTTTGGCAAAGGACAGCACGACATCGTCGTGACTGCCACCGATGCTGCGGGACATTCGGCAACAATGACGACGCATTTCCAGATGGAAGCTTGTGCGCCGAAAGCGGCGGCTAAAAATATTACCGTTAACCCTCTGATTCATCCGGAGGCCAGCCACGATCAACCGCCAGCGGGAACGGCAGAAACCCCTGTTCTCTTCACCATGAAGTCCGGGGAATACCACAGCCCGTCACCGGCTACCAGTCAGGCCGTTCAGCCTGAAATTTCTGAGGTGCAACAGTCTGCACAGAGTGGGGAAAAGCTGAGCGCTGGCGAGGCTGACGGACATGCTAACGTTGTTTCGGACAGCGCCGACCCGCAACTGCGTCCCGTTGCGGCAGCCCTGGAGAGTCCGGACGCGTCTGTGATCCCGGCCAGCAGCAGTGTCAGTGACCACCAGACGGAAACCGCTCATGTTGTGTCGCCGGTGCCTGCAACGGAGACTGTCAGCCATCTCTTCGGGACAGAAAGCAGTAACGCCTTTTCGTTTACTTTCGCGAATCTGCTCGCCCGGCCAGACAACGTGGCGGGTCACGACTTGTTACCGTCGAATGACACGGCCACTGGGCTGGATTTTGCCACGCTCGGGCTGAAAGCAGATAACCCACCGGGGATCGATCTGGCCGCGTTCAGCAGTCATATCACGCCAGGGCAGACGGCTTTGTCGGAACTGAGCCCCGGAGCAATGGCGATAACAGACGCGGATAGCAATGTGCTCATGCTGAGTGACACACAGGGCGGTGTCTGGAACCTGGAGGAAGTCCGTACGCTGGACAGCCATCAGGGCGATCTTTATCCCAACGTTTCTGTCAGCCATCAGGGGACACTGGCGGATATCCTGAACCAGCATAATCAGCAACTGGCTTGATCCTGACGGCCGGAGCGGATAGTCGCCCCGGCCTGTTTGCACTCTAGATCGGGGCCTGTCTGCCACTCAGGCAGACAGACCTTTATTCCCTCGTTCAGCCTGATGCAAATCAGCGTTCCTGCGGATCAGCGCGGGTATTAACGCTGCATAAATGGTGGCAGATCGCATCACTGGCATCAAAAACAGACTCAAGATGGTTACTGTTCTTTATCTGCCGGACCGTAATGTTCTGATTTGCGCACCCTTCAACAAATGCAGCTACCTGTTGCGGATTAGCGAGTTCATCACACTCCGGAAGAAGCACGGTAACAGGTAATGGCAGGGCAGCGATCTGCCTGGCGGGCTGACGGGGTGTCAGGGCGTTTGCCATGTTTACGCTGTACGCTCTGGCAAAGTCTGGTCTTGCTGTCAAAACCTCTTCAGGAAAATGGAGCTTAACGGCAGAGCGCCTGCCGCATAATTTTCCCTGCGTCAGCGCATTAACGATAAAAGGCAGTCTGTTCACGGATGAGAACGGCGTTGCCCCTGTTCTGATGATGTGGGCTGGCGCAAAGGGACCCAGCTCGGGTGCCAGTAAAATCAGACTGTCAGCTTTATTGCGTGGAGCGTGGCAGGTGAAGTAATTGATCAGCATGCCACCGCCGCTGGAGTGACCGAGCAGATGGATTCTGACGCCGGGAAACCTACGGGCAACCGCGTCAAAAACGGTGTCAACATCCTGCCAAATCTGCTGTGGGCTGGTCACGTCACCTTTTGGCCCCAGTGAGCGGCCATGCCCGCGAATATCGACCAGACAAACACAGACGGCCCCCCGTGCGCTTATCTGACGGGCAGGAATGGTGTAACCCGCGTCGGCGTTAACACCCCCGCCGTGATAGATGAGAATGACATCGTTCACCTCACCCGCGGGCAGATGAAAACGGAAGTACAAGCCGTCTGACTCATGCTCTTCAGTATTATCCGAAGCCGGTAAGCGCGAACTGAGCCGTTCAAAACGCTCATTGAACTGACTGAAATCAATCACATTAATATCCATTTATAACCGGCGCGGCCTGCCATTCAGGGCAGGGTGCAGACCTCCTGGCCTTAATAAGGCCGGAGATCAGTGACTTCAGCGCCGATCTTTCCCCTGAGTCCGGTCAGTGTATTCCTCAGAAACCGATATTCAACCGAAACATCAGCATCTGATTCTGTGAACGCCGGGCATCCAGACCCAGCGTGGCCTGATAAGCGAGGCCTGGCGTGATGTTGTGAGGTAACAGGAAATCAATCGCGGTTCCCATCGTCATATTCTGGCGACTCTGCTCCGTCAGCGGCACCTGCCAGGTATCATTGCCTGTGTCGGCATAGCCTACCCGCGCCTCGCCCGTGTGGCTCAGCGTCTGCGTATATTCCAGCCGACCCTGCAGGCGCAGGGTGCCCCACCGGGCCGGAACTGCACGCTCCCCTCGCAGCCCGCCGCCCGTCATAACCTGCGAAAAAGTGTGTGGCGCATAGGCCAGACTGAAAGCACCTGCACGGTTTTCACTATAGCCATCCAGTCTGGTCTGGTAATACTGCAGACGGGCATAAGGCGAAAGCAGCGTATCCGTTGTGCGAAATTCATAACCGGATGTCAGCGCGCTGAATATCTGGCGCCCTGGGCGGCTGCCTCGCGCTTCCGCTCTGTTTTCTTTAACGTAACGCCAGCTATCAAAATGCATTTTCCCCTGCCCAAGCAGTCCATCAACAAAAAATGCGCCCGGATGAAAGCTGCCATAGAGCGCCGTGCTGAATGCCCGCCCTCTGCTACGCGAACTGTTGTCACCGATGTCACTGACATCGCGTCCGAAGCCTATGCTCATTCCTGCGGTTACCGCAGGAGACAATCGATAATCGGCCCCGGTGGTAATGCCTGCCGTGGTGTGACTGAAGCGCACGCCATTATCCTTGTCGCTGCCAAAGTCTATGAAGCCCCCAGTCCAGAAAGAGAACCGATCAGCCTGCTGCGAGGGTGTGAAAGACTGTGAAGGGGACGGCTCTGCACGGGGTTCTGCCCGTGGCCGCTGATGTTGCCAGGCAGAGGCCCACATTTTCTGATCGGCATCCTGCTCAGGTTGCGAGGAGGGCATCGTAAAACGAATCCCCTGCATGTCAGAAGGTAAACTGGCGCCGCTGTGTAACTGCTCCAGCCGGTCACTGACGTTCTGTAATTGCGCACGCGCAAAATTTTGTGCAGCACGATACTGAGCACTGACCATGCCAATTACGTCGGCGTCCCGTGCCGGGTTTGGGCGTTCCGTAATGGTCAGCAGGATTCTGGCAGGCTGAGTCGTGCCGGACGGTCCGCTAAGCGCGTATCTGAGGACGACGCTCCCGCTGGCCTGAGCCGCTGCGGTGAACAGCAGTTCGTAGTCTGTACCGGAAGCACGAACCAATGCAGTGCCAGCAGTGCGATCTGGCTGGTCAAGAAGCTGAGCGCCCGTGAAGGGACCGCAAGTGGCACCAGTGGTGAGAGAGATCGTGACGGACTGACCCGCGTTGAGCGTGGCGCTGTGATCCGTCGCCACTGCGGATGCCGCACCGATCTCAAGCGTGTACGCCGTTTGCAGCGTTTTCCCGTTCGCATCGGTAACCTGAATACTAAAGGCGCTACTCCCGCTGCTCTGCGGCGTACCGCTAAGCTGACTGTCAGCGAAAGTCAGTCCGGCAGGCAGCGATCCGTGGAGCTGCCACTGATAAGGCGCCACGCCCCCGCTAACGCTGAAAGTCTGCGCATACATTTTTCCAGCGACGCCCTGGGGCAGTGCACCGGTTGCCGGCTGTAACAGCAGGGGTGACTGCAGAGCGCCATTTACTGTAAGCGTATAGCTGGCAGTGCCGCTGGATCCCGCACTGTCCAGAGCTGAAATCTGAAATGTATAGTTACCTGCTGTGACAGGTGAACCTGTCAGAACCCCGGTCGACCTGTTAAGTGTTATCCCGGCCGGCAGGCTGGTGGCACTGAAGGAATAGGGCGCAATACCGCCACTGACACTAATGGTCTGGTTCCACGCTTTTTCTGCAGTGGCGACTGGCAATGCACCGCTGGCCGGTGTCAGATCAAGCAGCACTGGCGTAACCCTGAGCGAGATACGGGCAGGCGCCGAGGAGCCACTGCTGTTTGCAGCCGTGTAAGTAACACTGTCGCTACCGACATAACCCGGTGCGGGCGTGTAGCTAATCGCTTTACCGCTGACGACCGCACTGCCGTGAGCCGGCCTATCCATGATACTGACGGAGGTCACGGTACCGGCGATACTGAGCGTCACAGGGTTATCTTTACTATTTGCAGCGACAGTTGCTGCACTGTCACTGACTACCGGTGGTGCGGCATTGACGGTCAGTGAGTAATCCGCGCTGCCTGTGGCACCCAGTCCATCTTTGACCGTAACCCGAAAGTTGTACTGGCCTGCAACTGAAGGCGTTCCGGAAACGGTTCCGGATGCAGGATTCAGGGTAAGGCCCGGCGGAAGCGCCGTGCTGATCCAGGTGTAAGGCGCGGTTCCGCCTGAAGCCGTCATCGTCTGCGACCATGCGGCACCTGCCATCGCAGACGGAAATGCACCTCCAGCAGGTGAAACCGTGAGGACCGGAGCGGTGACAGTCAGCAGGACTGTGGCATCAGAGGATGTTCCGCCACTGTTTGACGCGCGCCAGACAAACCTGTCGCTGCCGGAAAAACCGGCTGCGGGTGTATAAGTGATCGTCGTCGCTGAGAGGGTGGCGCTACCGTGTGAAGGTGGCGTAACGATCGTAACAGCAGTAGGTGTGCCGCCCGTCAGGGTCAGCGGTATGAGATTGTTGACACTGCCTGACGCGACGGTAGTACTGCTGTTTGCCGCTGCGGGTGGCGTCTCTGCGCGGTTTACCGTGATGCTGTACGCGCGGGTCGTTGCATCCTGAGCGGTGACAATCACAGAAATCGTATTGCTTCCTGTTGTCAGGCTGATGGCGGGCGAAGCAGAACCCGAGGCGACGATCTGACCGTTGACGCTGACAGTGGCATGACCTTCGCTGACTACAGGCGTGACAGTTATGGATGTCACGCTGTCTGCAACCGACGCACTGTAGTGACTGCTCATGGGACTGAACGCTGGCGACAGCGAGCCTGAGGAAAGCGACAGCGCCCCCAGTGTCGCATCACTGGATGTCGTCACTGTGCTGGTGCAGTTAAAGACCAGATTGCTTATCTGGCCATGCGACGTTGTGGCACGAACAGTAAGGCCATTCGCCTCCAGGCTGCCAGCAGGGACAGTAATTGAAACACTGTGTGGCGTGGTACTCGTGGAGTTTGTCGCATTGTAAGTCTGCCCGTTGCTGAAATCATAGTGGGCCAGGCTGACGCTATCCGTATTCATAGGCGGAGCGCCGGCACCCGAGCCGCTGTCGGTGAAGCTCAGCGTCAGCGCATCACCCGGCGCGAAGTCTGCCGCCGGGTATCGGTTGCTGACGTATGAAAGCGAAGAGGAGCCGGATAAGCTGTTAACGACGGCACAACCATTTGAAAGGGCTAATGCTCGATCTGCTGAACATAACAACAGCATGGCGCAGAACAGGTTGGTACATAAATGTCTGAAAGAGAAACTCCGCTCCATATATCACCCAAGAGTCAGTCAGAAAGTGTCATCAGAAAAGTCATCAAAGCATCAGGATGGAATAATTATTCGGACGACGTGTCTTACAGCCATCGCACGCTGTTCCGAGGCTGGCTGCTACCGCCTGCTCATGGCTTTATCATCGGCAGGAAAAGACAAAACTGAAGTCGTTTATCTGTCTGTCCGGCAGTCTGTTTTTAGCTTCCGGCTACCCCGATAGCTTTGCTGAAACCTGCCCCACGGCTGAGGCAAACCGATGTATCCGGGAAATAATGATGCGCATGATCGGTTACCGCCTCGCCTCAGCCACAGCCTGGGAATTGCACTGAAGTTCGCGCTCAGGAGCCCGCAGGCAAAGGAAACGGCAGCGATCCCAGGCCGATTTTCAGGCACAGGACCTGAGCAAAAGAGCCAATTACTTTCATGCCTCTTGTGCTTTGTCCGCCAATCAGGAATGCTCAGTCAGGCCTGAACCCACCGTCCCGGGTGAAAATATAAGGATACAATTCATGGACATCGCTATCCGTACCGCTCTGATTCGTTCTCTGCCGTTAAGTCAGCACAGCGGTGCTCACGTCTGGCTCAAGATGGAATCGTCGCAGCCGACAGGCTCGTTTAAGCTCAGAAGCGCAGGCCATATCTGCCGCCACTACGCAGAAAAAGGTGCCAGAGGATTTATCAGCTCCTCCGGCGGTAACGCCGGTATTGCGGTTGCGCACAGTGGCCGCAGGCTGGGATTGCCCGTCACCGTCGTGGTGCCGGAAACCACCTCCGCCAGAGCCAGAGAGCTGATTGAACAGGAAGGCGCAAGGTTAATCGTTCATGGGAAAATCTGGAGTGAAGCAAATGACTACGCCCTGTCGCTGGCGACAGAAGAGCAGATTTATGTACATCCGTTTGACCATCCTCTGTTGTGGGAAGGGATCAGCACGCTGGTGGATGAGGTCATCAGCGAAGGTGTCAGACCGGATGCGGTGATTCTTTCCGTGGGCGGTGGCAGCTTGCTATCTGGCATCGCGGAAGGGCTGAAGAAGCATCAGCTGAGCCATATCCCCATTTACGCGGTGGAAACCGAAGGCACAGCCTCGCTGAACGCGTCGCTGAATGCTGGTCAGCTTGTCCGGCTGGATAAGGTCAGCGGGATTGCCACCACCCTGGCCGCCAGTCAGGTGTGTGAAAACGTATTTAACGTAGCGACCCGGCTGGATGTCAGAAGCAAAGTGGTTTCAGACGAGGAGGCGCTGAGGGCCTGCCGCCGCTTACTCGATGACCACCGTGTGCTGACAGAGCCCGCCTGCGGCGTGACGCTGTCACTGCTGTACGATCGAAAAGTCACGTTTAAGCCTGACGAGAATGTGCTGGTCATCGTCTGCGGCGGTGCCTCGGTGACGCTGGCTGGCATCACTGGCTGAACCGCAAACGCCCGTGCAGAAGATGCAGACTGAAAAGCGGATGATCTGTACGGGCGAATAAAAAGCGTCGCAAGGGACGCTTTTTAATACCCGAAAAAAGAAACAGTTGAATGGCTGATCTGGCGACGCACTGAATTCAGAAGGTGAATGGGGCTTAGCTGTACCCCTGCCGCGAGTCAGAGCCCCTCTTCAATCAGCATCAGTATCATGAAGCCTGCAAAAAACATTGCCGTACCCAGCGGGGTATCCCGGTCGCCCTTGTGCGCTTCCACCAGAAGCTCCTCCGTCACCAGATAGAGCAGCGCCACCAGGCCAAATGAAAGGAAGTAGGTCAGCCAGAATTCATCCAGATGGGCGATAGGCATGCCAGCAATCGCCCCGGCAGGCAGAAGCAGGGCAATACCGGCCACCGCCATAAGGACTTTTATTACGCTGCCGAGCATGGCGCGCAAATCCTCCACCATCGATAACCCGAGAAAAAGGATTTCGAGCGTCAGCGCCAGTGTCAGCATGATGCCGGTTTTCGCCCCGGCCGCGAAGCTGATTCCCAACACCAGACCGTCAATGAAAATATCCAGTCCGATCGCGATCAGCATCCCTTTCTGACTGGCGGCTTTTTCGCCAAAGTGCTGGATCAACATCATCAGCACCACACCGGTAACGCCACCTGCAATAACGGCCATCATCGAATGTTGTTTAAGACCTGGCAGCACCTCTGTCGCGGCCGCGCAAAATATTACACCGGCAGTGAAATGGTGGATCAGGCTCATCACCTTTTCCCCCGGCTGGCGGAACAGAGCGACACCTGCACCCGCTATCGCAGCTGTGACCGGAAAGAGGGTATAGAGCAGGGTCTGAGACATCAGGGAATCCTTAGTGAAGTAGAGGGCTTTATGGTAAGTAACTGATACAATAGCATAAAAATCAGGAAAAATATGAACCTATGCAGCAGGGAGCGAAGGGCGCTGCATAGTGCAGAAGCATGCCTGTGTGACTGATAAAAAAAGGTCGCACCGTTGCGACCTCTTTTGCTGACCGGCTAAAGTTCTACTTTCTCTCTGCCCACTTAGTGATCTGATTATCGATCCTGCCATCAAGATAGTCGGTGAAATGAACGCTGCCGGCTTTAATTAACATTGCCAGGCAGGCGGCAAAAATCAGCACCAGTAAGACTCTGCTAATACTCATAACCTTTCCTTGTATGAATAATTCTCCCTCTTTATACCGCCTCTGTTCCGATTCAGACAGTTATCTTTTAACCTGCTTTTAACTGTGCAGAAATAACATTACCGCACGGCACATTTTCGCTAACCCGCGAAATGCCCAAACAGTGCGCCGGTGACGCCCGACAGGGCCATTGCCAGACTGCTCCAGAAGCTGACGCGAAAAACGCTGCGTAAAATCGGCGCGCCACCGGCCTGGGCGGCGACAGCCCCCAGAATGATAAGGGCAAGCAGTGCTGCAATTACGATCCCGGCGATACCCTGATGCAGCAGCGCCGCTATGAAGGGGATGACTGCACCCAGTGTAAAACTCCCTGCCGAAAAGAGGGCCGCCTGAAGGGGGCGTGCGCTTGAGGTGTCAGAGATGCCGAGTTCATCGCGGGTATGTGCATCCAGCGCATCATGTTTCATCAGTGCGGTAGCCACCTCATGAGCCAGTTCCCGACTCAGGCCGCGATGGACATAAATCGAGGCCAGCTCATGCGTTTCAGCCTGATAGTTCTCTTCCAGCTCAGCCTGCTCTTCAGCGATGGCGGCACGCTCTGTATCAGCCTGCGAAGAAACGGAGACATACTCTCCGGTCGCCATCGACATAGCCCCGGCGACGATACCCGCGACACCGGCCAGTAAAATACTGTGCGATGAGCTGTTGGCGGCGGCTACGCCCGTAAGCAGGCTGGCGGTGGAAACAATGCCATCATTGGCACCCAGCACGGCGGCACGCAGCCCGCCAGAGCGTGAAATCTTGTGCGATTCTCCGTGTATCAAAAGCCTGTTCCTTTCAGATCGGATAGGGAGTGCCACAGGGCGGGCACTGAACGAACCTTATCCTGGCCGCTGTTCTGAAAACGAAAACGTCAGGATCAGGCTCGTTACTATAGCCCACAGCGTGACATTATCAGCGGTTAATCCAGTTTTTTCAGGTCACGCTCAATGTCGGCATGACGGCCGCTGTCAGCAATGTCACGTCCGGGACGCGGGGCGGCGTTAAGCGCCTTATTCAGATAGCGTCTGGCCGCCTCTTTATTACCCTGTTCGAGCTGGAAGTCGCCATAGAAATAGTTGGGATCGATACCGTCAGGATTGATGGCAAGGGCTTTTTGCAGCATCGCCTCGGCTTTTTTATCATCGCCGAAACCTACCGGCCAGCCCGGCACCTGATAGTAAAGCGCGCCGAGGCTGGTATAGGCCGAGCCCTGCAATGCCTGCGGATTAATCGCCAGGGCTTTTTCCAGGTCAGCTTTCGCCTGTCTGACCAGGCTCAGTGCGCCCAACCCGCCTTTCGCACCTGCCCAGCTACTGTCGATGATTGCGCTCCAGATCAGCAGGTCAGGATCGCTGTCACGTCCCTGAATGCGATGGGCTTGCTGGCTGAGTTCACTCAGGCAGACCTGTTTCTGATTTTCCAGTGTACGGTACTGGCACACTGACCACGCTTTTTGCAGAGAAGCGAGCGGGGCTTCCGCCGACGCCAGGCCGGGCAGGGCTGTCAGCGACAGCGTTAACAGTGCGAAAAGAGGTTTCATTTATTTTATCTCCGCTGAAGCGTCAGACTGTAAAAAGCGATTAATAACCGGCAGCTTTTTGAGCAGTGCCCGGTCAACCAGGGCGGGCAAAAGCGCATTAACGCGGACAAACAGGCTTTCCATCACGCCAATCCTGGCCCTGCGACGACCGTGGATCAGCGTGTCTGTGATAAACCGTGCGACCTCTTCCGGTGTGTCACTCCGGTTTCCCAGCGCCGCATTCATGGCGTTAACCGCTGCAGAGTTGAGCCCGGTTCGGGTGGAACGGGGCGCGGCGTACACCACCTTAACGCCGGTTGCGGCAAGCTCCCGGCCCAGCGCTTCCGAAAAGCGATGCAGCGCCGCTTTGGAAGCACAATAGACGCTGTAGCCCGGATGACCCAGTTCGCCCAGAATTGAGCCCACATTCACAATGGTGCCGCCGGCACTGAACTGATGAATCAGCGCGCGCGTCAGAATCAGGGGGATCTCTGTATTGACGCGCAGCTGCTCACGAATATCCGCAAAACTCTGCTGTTCAAGCCGCGCAAAACGACTGGTGCCAGCGTTGTTAATCAGCACGTCAAGCTGCCGCCCGCCCTCAAAACAGCTGCCGAGCGAGAGCATCTCGTCGTCGCTGTAGTCAAACAGGGCAAATACGGTATGGCGGTCGGGGTCCTGCATCCGGTGACGCAGGTTCTCCAGCTCGCTGTGGTTGCGGCCAACCAGCCAGACACAGGCCCCCGCGGCGGACAGGCGCAGAGCCAGCGCCTGACCGATCCCGCCATTAGCGCCGGTCAACACCACATTTTTATTGCGCAGTTCCATCGGGTACCTCAGCAAGAGCACGGAGCATGTCGCCGTAAAGCGCATAGACGACGTTGGCGGTATGAATGATGTCCTGCTGATCGCGTACATCCGTCACTTTGTCCATCAGGCTGGCAAAGAACTTCAGATGCTCCAGATCCAGCGCGCCGTGCGACCGCAGATAGGTTGTCGCCTCTTCCGGCAATTTCAGCGCATGCTGCAGCGATTCCGCAATCGGCGTGGCAATGTTAACGCTGGTGCCTTCCAGCACATGCACCATGCCGAATATGCACAGCGGATTGACGCGCTCGATGCGGTAGTAGAGATAGGCGAGCATTAGCTCGATGGCCCGGCCGGGTGCGCCGTTGCGCACCGTGTCCGCATCGCCGCCGCAGGCGCGGATATCGTTCAGGATCCATTCGTGATGGCCATATTCCTCTTCGATATACTCAGCCAGCGCCGCCTGCAGCCACTCTTTCCCGGCGGGCAGACGGCTTCCAGCGCTCATCAGCAGGGGAACGGTATGGCTGACGTGGTAAAAGGCCTGGCTGAGAAAGGCGATATACATGTCACGCGTCACGTTACCCCGGGTGCTCTGTTCGATCACAGCGCTGCTTAACATTACGTTGCGAGCCTGTTCCGTTTGTTCCTGTAATTGCTGATAAAAGGCCATTCAGAGGTACTCCTCACTGTTCAGTATTTGATGCTTCATCAACGTCCAGATCGCATCGCGACGTGGGCGTCCGTTGGCGGTCAGCAGCTCAGGTGATGAGATGACCGGGGTAAAAATCAGATGGTGCGGGCGCGCATAGTCCGGTAAGGCGGCAGACAACGCCGTCAGCTGTTCACGGGCGGCGGACTCCATGCCCTCCATCGCATGAATGAGGGCTACGTTGCGCTTCAGCCCTTCGCCAAACATGACGATGCGTCGGACGGCGCCGCAGCTCATTGCCTCCGCCTCAATCCACTCTGGCGAGAAGTTGCGGCCAAAGGCGGTGATCTGCACGTTGCGTGCGCGCCCGTTAATGTGAATAAAGCCTGAAGGATCCTGCTCAGCCAGATCGCCGGTATTGATCTGCGCGCTGAACGGCGTCTCGCCCAGATAGCCCGCGGCGTTACCAGGGCTTGCCACCAGCAGCGTACCGCTGGCGTCGAAAGAGATATCGATGCCGGGCAGGGGACGCCCCGTGCTGCCCGCCTGTGCGTTGTCAGGCAGATTCAGTGTCACTACCGAACCGCATTCTGAAAGGCCATACCCTTCATAGACCGGCAGACCAGCTTCTCTGGCGGTGTGCAGCAGACCGACGGATACCTTGCCGCCGCCAGCCGCCACGAACTTCAGCGAGGCACTGACAGCGGGCATGCGGCTATGCAGGAAAGTCAGTACGCGCAGCAGTTCGGGAACCAGTACCAGACTCTGCGGCTGCCAGCGCAGCAGCGCCCCGGCAAATACCTCATGGCTGAACTGGCTCGAACCGGTAAAGCCGACCTCGGAAGCGGCGGGGATTACCGTGGTAACGCCCAGCAGAAGCGGCACATAACCGCCACAGATATTCTCCAGCAGCGTACTCAGTGGCAAAACCACCAGATGACGCGCCAGCGCCAGCGGTCTCATCGCCGTCGCCAGCGCAGAGGCGGTCCACTCAATCCCGCGCTGTCTCAGGCAGACCCCTTTTGGCTGGCCGGTAGTGCCCGAAGTGAAGGTGATTTTGATCGTATCCCGGTGCAGTTCGGGCCGGGTCGGGCAGGGCAGTTGCTGCAGCTGGCCTGCAGAAACAGGCATAAAAGCGCCCTCACCCGACGTTGCCTCACCCAGCATAGCGTCCAGGCCTGCTGAGTGGATGACCCACGACCGCTGCTGTGGCGAAAAAAAGGTCGGAACAGGCACGCAGATAATGCCCGCCTTTAAACAGGCGAGATCGGCGATCATCCAGAAAGGACCATTTTCCAGCGCCAGCCCCAGCCGCTGAACCCCCGCCTGTTGCAGCTCTTCAGCCAGGGTGGAAACAGCCTGTTCATATTCGCGCCACGTCCAGCTTCGCGCGGTGCTGACCAGCGCCACGGCATCGGGCTGGCTGGTGGCATGACGGATAAGGGTTTCAATGAGCATGACGAAGGTTCTCCTGCTGCACGTCCCAGGGGGCCGGGGGTAATTCACCAAAAAGATTGAGAAGCAGCGAACTGCCTGCCAGCGCCTGCTGTCCGCCCGCGAGATCGCCCGCCATGACCTGAGGCCGGTGCTGGTAGTAGCGTCCCCACACGGCGTCACCGCCTGCCAGGCGGGTGTGGTCAGCCATGGTTATGCACACGGGCGACAGATGAAGCCTGGCGAAGATGTTGCGGATCTTTTGGGTGCCCGTGAACATGATGTACTGATAGCGATAGGCGTTGAGCAGCAGGCAGACGGCCGCATACATGACGCGGGCGGCTGCCCCATCGACCGCCGCAAAGTTACCGGCTTCGACGATGCTGTTGCGGTGGACGCTGGTAAACCCGTGTTCAGGCAGGCTCGCCTCCGCCGGTTTGTCCAGATATTGCTCAAGAAACATCGGGCCCTGAGACGCTGGCATCACGCCACAGGCGGCCAGCAGATTATCCTCTCCGTCACAGAGCATCAGAATCCACGGCATCAGAACCGTCAGTCGGGCATCAAAATGGTGTGAATAGTGGTCGCGAATAAAATCGGTGGCGATATTGGCCTGTGACGCACCTGCGACCCATTTGAGCGAACATTCCGGCGTGATTCTCATTGCGTCACCTTTACTCTGCGGAGCGTAAATCAGCGGTCTGTTTTTTATTGCGCAGGAAAATATGCGCAACGCCCATCAGCCCATGTGCATAAAAGTACGTTTCAATGAAGGTGGTCAGGAATTTATGCCAGTGCAGAAACAGCCCCGAATAAGGCGCCAGCGAGGGCAGCAACCTTTCTGCGGCAAACCAAGCGCTGCCTGACGCCGCAACCAGCAGCAGGGCGGCGACGCCCAGTCCCTGCACCGTAGCGGCAATACTGCCGCAGGAGGATTCCGGTAAAGCGAACTGCATCAGCTGACGGATATCGGCTTTGATCTGTCTGAAATCGAAGAACGCCCAGCTGAAGTACCATCTGATACCTCGCTGCCCGATCATCCAGGCCAGCAGGATCAGGCCCAGGACCAGCAGCAGTGCACCGGAAAGGGCATGCCACCAGGTCATCAGCGCCGGCCAGCCCGATTCGCTCAGGGCGTCGGCGTCGATAAAGTTTGAATTGATGATCTGCAGTGCGATCAACAGCGCAATGGAAATATGAAGGCCACGAAAAAAAGGGGCGTAATCATGCGGCAGAGATCTGAGTAAAGTCTTAAGCATTTTTTTCACTCCAGGTCAGTATGGAATGAATTATCGCGGCCGGATATTAGGATTACCTTAAGCGAAACAGCCTCAGAAAACTTTTTTACCTTTTTTCTCGCTATCATAAGAAAGGATTCGTCTCTTCTTTAATGTGAGAAATCAGCGGAGTGGCGTTTCTATCCCCGCGCCGGGTCAGTAAACAGAGTCGGGTAGCAATAAATCGCTGGAAGAAAGAGGAGAGGAATGCGAGGCACGGTCTGAATTAAACGCGAATCGTGATGATAATGATCTGATAATACGCGGCGTGATTATTCCGCCGGAAACAGGCTTTTTTCTCGGGAAATGAAAAGGCGCATAAGTGTCAGATATTTATTACGCAGATAAACATTCAGGCCGCGATGCTTCCCGGCCTCGCTGTAAAAGATCCCGACACCACAGCGCGCACCGTTCGTTCAGGGTAACGCTTCACAGCTGCAGCTCAGCCCGCTTCTGCCCTCTGATCGCGCGTCTTTTCAGCGCGTTCAACCTTATCGTTTAATCCGGCGCTGATAAATAAAAAAGATTTATTTCATCTGCATGTTTAATCCCTCTTTTTCCCGCTTCGTCTGCCGATAACAATTTCAGGTAACAGCGTAACAGAGACAGGGATGTGTCGCTGAACGCATCCTTTTTGATTACTTCGGGGCTATCCATGAAACAGTACAAAAAAATGAAGTTAAGCGTCATGCTCAATGCCGCATTTCTGACCGTTATTCTGATGGGAGTTTTTGTAACCGCCTTTGCCGGATTTAAACTTAATACGGCCAGCGATCAGCAGAAATTAACGCGTGCGCGACTGACCGACCTTCAGACGCTCCAGACACTTAAAGATAACTTAACGCAGCAGACGGCACTTTTATTGTCCGTTTCTTCAGAGACGCAGCCGCAGGTGAAAACGCAGTTTTTTGATCTGCAGTCAAACAGCGACACTACGATTGCGCATTTTCGTACGCTGATTAACGGCGCGAAAAGCATCCCCGGGATTAACCTGGCCGAGGTGGATGAAGCCTCCGGAAATTTAAAGAAAATTGAAGACGCCGCGGGGCCACTGAATCAGGCTGCGCAGACCCTCTTCAGCGCCGATGCGGCCGCTTTCCCGGGCAGGCTTCGCGAGGGATTGATCCCGGTAGTTGAGCAATACCGGGTTGCCGTGAATGGGATGGTGGACTATCAGGCCAGGGTGACGGGCAAGACCGCGGAAACCTCCAGTGAGGCGTTGTCAGGCGTTTACATGACCCTCGCGGCCCTGACGACGCTGTTTGTGGTGATGGGGTTTGTCATGAGTGCCCTCATTACGCGCCGGATCAAATCCCAGCTTGGAGGGGAGCCTTCACAAGCTCAGCACCTGGCTGCGGCTATTGCCGCTGGCGATCTGACGACGGCCGTTACTCTGCGTAAAGGGGACAGCGCCAGCCTGATGGCTTCGCTGGAGAGTATGCAGACCAATCTGCGCGACCTGGTTTCGCACATCAAAGACGCCTCCTCTTCTGTCGCGATGGCCGCAGATGAGATTTCTCAGGGCAATACTGAACTCTCTTCACGTACCGAGCAGCAGGCGGCCGCACTGCAGGAAACTGCGGCCAGTATCGAACAACTGACCGCAACGGTGAAAAGCAACACCGCAACGGCACAGCAGACGGCAGCGTCGGCTCGCGAAACCGCTGCGCTGGCGCGCTCCGGTGAAAGCGATATGCATCGTATGTCAGACACGATGAACGATATTTCAAACAGCGCGACCAAAGTCAGGGACATCACATCCGTTATTGAGGGCATCGCTTTCCAGACCAACATTCTGGCGCTTAACGCGGCGGTGGAAGCCGCGCGCGCAGGCGAACAGGGGCGTGGCTTTGCGGTGGTGGCAGGTGAAGTCCGGACGCTGGCACAGCGAAGCGCGACTGCAGCCAGAGATATCAAAGTGCTAATCGAGGAGGCAGTAGCACAGGTTGAGAGTGGCGTAGACGTCGCTACCGGAACCGGCAAAAGTATCCTGCAGATTAATGCGATGGTCGGGAAACTGGCTGATGCGATGGACAATATCTCACTGGCTTCCGCTGAACAGATGCAGGGCATTTCCCAGGTCAGCATTGCGGTGAATCAGATGGATGGCGTCACGCAGAATAATGCCGCGCTGGTGGAGGAGTCTTCAACCGCATCTCAGTCGCTCTCTGCCCAGGCTCACTCTTTACGCGAAACGGTTAACGCTTTCCATATTTAAGCCTGAACGCGCCTGCATCATCCTGAATCAGGCGCGTTCAGAAACGTGCGGAAAACCGGATAACAGGAGGCGGGATACTTGAAGTGGGTCAAATTTGCTGCCGTAAGCCGGGCTTTACGTCAGCACGACGCGTGGCCTGGGTTGTTCGGAAACAACCACCTCGTCAGCACGGCATAAACGATGCTCAAGAAGCGCCAGAGAGGCGCGAAACATCAAACGGAAGGTGCATGCGGTCTGGCTTGCCGCCCGTGAGCCCCGAAACCCCAGGTATGTGAAGGGGCTTGCGATGCTGGTGGCGGCTTATGCCGTCTCACCTGGTGATCTGATCCCCGACTTTATCCCGGTGATCGGCCTGCCTGATGATCTGATTCCTGTGTCATCAAGGATCATGATGGTGGTGCATCTTGTTCCTAAAGAGGTGATGCATGGACATCGGGAAACCGTCGCGCAGGCCACCAGGCATCCGATCAGTCGCATAATAGCTGGCATCCTTATACTGCTGTGGGGGCTGCGTACTACGCTGCTGGTCAGGGCCAGGATGTCATGCCGAACCGGCCTGCAAACTCAGCCTCAGCCTGACGTCCCGCGCGGGAACGCCTTACAGTCCGACCAGCGTGATCTGCTTCTTAAGAGTCAGCGCCTTATAGAGCGCTTTCGCCAGGCTGCCCTGTTCCACTTTCGCCTGCATGCCGTCTGATTCTGTCCAGAACGATTTGATCCGCAGAACCGTATTGATACTGGTGACGCGCTCCATCTCCAGCACCGCCAGCACCGGATGACGCATTTCGCCACACTCATCGGTTGCGTCTGCTTCGATAACGGCGGCACGCGTCGCCTGGCTGTCATAGATCACCTGGCAACGTGCACCGTTCAGCGTAAGGTTCTCTATCACTTCATACAGGCACTCGACGGCTTCAGCACTGTAGGATGCGGGGAGCGTTAACATTACAGATCCTTCTGATGTAAATAAGTGAACAGCCAGCATAGGCGAACAAGTTAATCAGGAGAAGTTGCTGTTTTTGAATAAGAAAATTAGGTTTCTAAGGTTACGGTCACGCAGGTTATGGTTACTCTGGTTATGGCTGGCACTGCCAGTAAGCGAGGCGCGAAAGGGCTAGCGTGGCAGGGCGCGGATTTGACTTAAGTCGGCATGGCTGTTTATGCGCAGGAATCGCGCCAGTAAGAAATGGTTTAATCCTTGCTGCGGCGATCACCTGCGGTGGCAGCGGGCCGGAAAGAAGCCTGAGGTCAGATTAAGTTTAAGAATTATCGCTATTCTGTCTGAACCCGTTTTCCTGCGCTGGCACGGTTTGCGGCGCACCGGGAAGGGGGGTTAAACATCTCTCAATCCGGTGAAGCGAAGAACCGGCTGCGACAGGCTGACGGGCGATGCCCGCCCGCGCCGTGCATGACGGCCGGGCTCTGGATTGGGGCAGACCGGCAGAAAATGATGACTGTCAGGGCCTGCGAGGCAATGGCGTACTGTAGTCACAGGCTGTCACAATCGCCGATAAAGGCCTAATAAACATCTAATAATTTACTGGTATAGTGACGGGAAAAAATAGTGGCGGGGATTTATTAATGCTGAAGAAATACAAAGGTTCACAGATACTTTTTCACTGGCTGACGGTCCTGTTAATCATTGTGGCGTACGCCACAATTGAGCTGCGCTGGATGGCAGAGAAGGGCACCTGGCAGCGAAATGCAGTGATGATCACGCACTTTTCGGCCGGATTCAGCGTCCTGATTCTGATGATTGCCCGCCTCTGGTTGCGCGCCAGGAGCAAGACGCCACCGATCACGCCACCCGTTGCGCGCTGGCAGACCGGCCTTTCCCATCTGGTTCACACGCTGCTATATGCGCTTTTTGTGGTACTGCCCATTCTGGGGCTGACCTCACGCTACCTGCGAGGGAAAGAGTGGGCGCTGTTTGGGATTAATATGCCGGTTGCGACGACGCCCGATCCGGCCACGGCCAGTATGCTGATTGACTGGCACGAAACCCTCGCTCCGATGGGCTACTGGCTGATTGGTCTGCATGCGCTGGCGGCGCTTTTCCATCACTATTTCCTTCGGGATGACACTTTGCGCAGAATGATGCCCTGATTGGGTATCTGAACGACCGGGCCAGCTTCAGCGTGGCCCGGTTAATGCGCCCTGCGGAGAACAACCATGGTCTGGCTGATAGCGAAATATGCGGTAACGGCCTTTATGGTCGTGCTGATCTCCGAGGTGGCAAAGCGTAGCGACCGGCTGGGGGGCCTGATTGCGGCCCTGCCGCTGGTTACGCTGCTGGTGCTGATCTGGATGAAGCTGGAAGGGCAGTCGGAGGAAAAGATTACTGCGCATGCGTGGTACACCTTCTGGTATGTAGTGCCGACGTTGCCGATGTTCATTCTGTTCCCCTTTATTTATCCCCGTTTTGGCTTCTGGCTGACGCTGCTGATCGCCAGCGCGGTCACTGTCGTCCTGTTCGTGCTCTGGGCGCTGCTGCTGAAACGCTTTGGCATCGTTCTGATGTAATGTTTAGTTGCCCGTCGCGGATAAATCTCCTCCACCTGATTTATCCGGATGAGGCTACGTCACAGGCCGGTAAAGGCTTACCCCCTGGTGGCAGTAAAGCTTTCAGTCGCAACTCTCGCTAAGGAGGGGTCAGAAGCGGCCGCGTAATCGTCGCCGCTAAAATGGCCGTCTGCGCGATCTCATATTGCATGGTGATCCAGGATGTTCCGGTCAGCGATGATGATCGCGCAGGAATACCGTCAGCACATCTTTCGGTGGCACACCCCCGCATTCACCGATTAACCAGCCGACCGCGCCGCGATGATAGGTGCCGTGAAAGAGTACGTGATCCAGCATTTCACTGACGCGCATTTCGCCGTGGCCGCCGTCGACAAAGGTGAAGCGAACCACCTCGTCTGCATCCGCGGGCGTCATGGCGCTCACCCGCTGGATATACCTCTCCGTGCAGGCGGTCATGCTGACCTCCAGCGCCTCGGCAGTGGGTGTCTCTGGCGTGTTGAGCGCCGTGTAACCGTGCGGCTCGCCTGACATATTGGCTTCGAAGATTCTGTCGACCACATAGATATGGTTCATCAGTCTCAGCATCAGGTGACGCTTCCCTGCATCCGCCGTGTCATCGATCGCTGTGATGCCTTTCAGCGTTTCCGAATCAATCCAGCGTTTGTACTTCAGAAGTGTAACAATTCTGTCCTTGTCCATGATTTTTACCTGAATTTAGCTAAAGTTGAGATCACGCTGATTAAACCACACTGGCTGACCTATGCCGACAACATTGACCTCGACGCTCTATTCCCGCTTACGTCTGCTACTCTCCATTTCCGCTGGCCTGGTGAGCTATTTTTTGCTCTCTGATCAGTTGGGAGAGATGCAGCGTTTGCTGATCGGCTGGAACGTGTGGGCCTGGCTCTATCTCTGCACGCTCTGGTTCCGCATGCTGCGAACGGAAGCGACCGCTATACGACGCATTGCTCAGCAGCAGGACCAGAGTGCCGCGCTGGTTCTGGGTCTTGTTATTGTGGCGTGTGTGGTCAGTATGGTGGCGATTCTGAGTGAGCTCCCGACGCTTAAAACGCTAAACGGTACGCCACGGCTGATGCATCTTTTGCTGACCGCGATGACGCTTGCTGGCTCCTGGGCCATGCTGCCTACGGCGTTTGCGATGCACTATGCTCATCAGCACTATCTTTATCGGGACAGCGAGACGACTCCGCTGATCTTCCCTGAGAACAAGGTGAACCCGGGCTACTGGGATTTCCTCTACTTTTCGTTCACCCTCGCGGTCGCGTCGCAGACGGCAGACGTCGCCACCGGCACGACGGCGATGCGCAGGCTGGCGCTGCTGCAGTCTGTGATCTCATTTCTGTTTAATCTGGCTATTCTGGGGCTGTCGGTGAATGTGGGGGCCGGATTGCTGAATTAGCGGCCCGACCGCAGGCTGGCAGCGAGGTTTCAGGCCGCTTCTCCACGTTTTTTACGCACCTGTCACTTTCAGCCATGAACCGGTCAGAACGATAATCTGTGGGCTGCGCGTTGGAAATCCGCGTTCTCGTTTTATCCACTCCTGTTGCATACAGTGATTATAACTTTATGTAATAAAGTGTAATTGGCCTCTTTCACCCGCTAAACACAGCAGGTAAGTTTCAGGGGAGTTATGCCAGACATTTCCCTAATCCCCGGAGGAGACAGAGAGTGAAAGCAACGGCAATGATGACCAGCAGTCTGTTAATGCTGATGAGCGGTGTACATGCGGAAGGACTGACCTCGGCCAGACAGGACAATACGCTGACCGTCAGATTCGGCCAGCCGACCATTAAGCAGGTGCTTCACTACCGCAAAATGTACGACAAAAAACCGTTTCCGGACGCTGAGATTTACTACTACGATAACGGCACGTACAAAATCATTTCACAGGGTGAGGATCATTACGGCGTCTACGTTATGCAGGGCCACGCTGATGATCAGACCTTTACCGTGCGTTTTATCTCTCTGCCCTCGTCTGACTGGGGCAATAAAACCGCCTTTCATCAGTTAACCTTTGTCAAAGGTGACCAGCAGAACGTCTTTATTCAGAACGCGATTGTGGATACCGGCGAAGCGATTGCTCAGCAGAACGGCACCTACACGCAGGAGATAAACAACGTCAGTCATCCGGTTTCTGCCCGCTGGAAAAACTGAGCATCACCGGGTGGCCGCTCTGAGCCACCCGGCTTATGTTTGTAGCTGTGGCCTGAATGATGATCGCAGCCAGATTGGATGAAGAAGATGGTCTGTCCCGCCCGAATGCCTTATCTTCACCGCCGAATCTTTTATCGTGCCGCATCTGTGCGCTTAGTGCACCTGATCGGTAAACAGCCGGTGTCGGCCCCCGACTTCTCCACTGTTAATTAACACCCTGAGGCGAAATATGGACAGAGGTTTGCCCCTGCTGGATGCGCAGGCGATCGCTTTTTCCGCTGGTGAGCGCCAGCTTCTGCAACCGATCTCTTTGCAGTTGTATCCGGCCGATAAAATCTTACTGACCGGCCCTTCCGGCAGCGGCAAAAGCACTCTGCTGAAGATCCTGGCGTCACTGGTGGCGCCGACCTCCGGACAGATTTTTTTCAGCGGCAGTGACATTACCACGCTGGCGCCGGAGAGCTATCGCCAGAAGGTTTCTTACTGTTTTCAGACCCCACAGCTCTTCGGTCAGACAGTGTATGACAATCTGGCACTGCCCTGGCAGGTTCGCCATCAGAAGCCTCCGCGCGACACCCTCGTCAGCGCGCTGGAAAGCGTCAACCTCGCCGCCACGATGCTGGACAAACCGGTTGATCAGCTCTCCGGCGGGGAAAAACAGCGCGTCGGTTTGCTGCGCAATCTGCAGTTCATGCCGCAGGTGCTGCTGCTGGATGAAGTGACCAGCGCCCTTGATGAAGAGAACAGGCAGACCGTGCTTGCTCTGATCGACCATGTTTCCACAGCGCATCAGGTCGCCGTTTTGCGCATCAGCCATGATGTTCAGGACATAGAACAGGCCGAGCAGGTGCTTCGTCTGGCACCGCAGAAAAAGGAGAATGCGCGTGAATCAGCATGATATCAGTGACACCTCGCTATTGCTGTCACTGAGTCTGGTCATTATCGCTTTGCTGATCAGTCAGAAAGAAAAGCTCGGCTTGAACAAAGATATTATCTGGAGTGTTTGCCGGGCTATCGTACAGCTGGTGATCGTCGGCTTTGTGCTGAAATCGATTTTCGATATTAACAACGACTGGCTGACCGTGCTGATGGTGCTGTTTATTTGCGTCAACGCCGCAATCAATGCCCGTAAACGGGGACGGGATATCGGACATGCGTTTGGCATCGCGTTTACAGCCATTTTCAGCGGCACGGTGATAACCCTCGCGATTCTGGTGCTGAGCGGCGCGATAGTCTTCGTGCCAATGCAGGTCATTCCCATCTCCGGCATGATTGCGGGTAATGCGATGGTCGCCGTCGGACTCTGCTTCACCAATCTGACTCAGCGTTTCCGGGATAATCACCAGAGAATCATGGAGATGCTGAGTCTGGGTGCCCCGGTGAAGCTGGCCTCGAAACGGATTATCGCGGACAGCATCCGCACCGCCATGATCCCGACTGTGGATGCAGCGAAGACCGTTGGGCTGGTCAGCCTGCCGGGAATGATGTCGGGCCTGATTTTTGCGGGTATCGATCCGCTCAAGGCCATCAAATATCAGATCATGGTGACCTTTATGCTGATTGGCACTGCCAGTCTCTCAACCATCATTGCAGTCTGGTTATCTTACCGGCGTTTTTACACTGACAGGGCGCAGCTGAAAATCGCCAGTCCGTCGGATCCGTAAGGTCGCGTCAGATATCTTTCGTCGCGCCCGGAACAGCCAGGTACAGTGATGATGCGGGTACTCAGAGCTCCCGCCGGGGGCTGAATAAAAGAAGGGGCAGGGCAGGTTCACCGTTGCCTGTTCTGACAGCGATTCCAGCGGTTGCCTCACAGATCTTCAGACACGGCTAAGCAGCTCTGCACGGGTTTGTCTCTTCCTGACAGTCTGTTACGTAATGCTTTTCATGATAATGTTAAAACCTTCACGATTAAGGAGAGCAATATGATTGTCAGAACATGGCACGGATGCGTTCCGGTCAGGCATGCTGAAGGATTTGCCGATCACCTGCAGAAGACCGGTGTTGAACATTCAAAAGGGACGCCGGGCAATCTGGGGGCCAGCGTACGCAGAGAAACCCAGGGGGAATGGGTGCATTTCTTTCTCGCAACCTGGTGGGAAAACATCGAGGCAGTAAAACTTTTCGCCGGGGAAGACTATCATGTCGCCGTCACCTGGCCTGATGATGAACAGTTTGGGCTGCTATCCGACCCGTATGTTTTCCAGCATCAGGTGCAGGGTATTACGCCGCTGTAAGTGACTGACCAGCAGACGCAGGTCGCTGTGGCTCTCCTGCTTCCTCAGCGGGCTTACTTCTGAAGTCCGCACTCCCGTTCAGATATAAGCGCTTCTGCGCCCCAGGCTCCGGGCACGGAGCGGGCTAAGAAATCACCTTCACAGCCCCCTGTTCCGCGCCTTATTCAATGGATTGTCAGGCTGACTGGTGCGCTACGTTATCCTCCTTGTTCCGGAGGAAATCATGACTCAAACCTGTGTCGTTTCGTTAATGCTGAGTCTGGCGCTTTGCTGGGCCGGTACGGCTGATGCTAAGCGTCAGAAGCAGACAGATGATGAGATTCGTCAGCGCATTATCGACGATTCCATCGCTGCTTATCCTGGCGTCTGCGCATGCCCCTTTAACGCTGCGCGTAACGGGAGCCGCTGTGGGGGGCGTAGCGCCTGGAGTAAGCAGGGCGGATACGCACCGGTTTGTTTTAAGAAAGAGGTGTCAAAGGAAAGTGTTGATGAATGGCGCAGAGATAATGATGCCTGAAGGGCGTCGTCCGGTCATGTGGCATGGAAAACCAGCGTGAAGATGGCAGGGAAGTCTGGATCACCACGCTCTGCCTGATGCTGAAAAGTCGCGCAACACCCTGACAAGACAGTGACTGATGTCGGGCGGATAACGCGCTGATGACCCAGACCAGGCCATCAGCGTACACACTACAGTGTCACAGGCTGCTTATTTCTGCGCCTGCTGAGCCTGCTGATTTTTTTCCGCCTCTTTCTGTTTCTTTTTCGCCATGTGATGTCCGACTGCACAGCCTGCCGCAGCGCCCGCCACACCATGATGCGCAACATGACCTGCCACGCCGCCCTCGGCCGCGCCTTTCAGACAGCCTTCAGCATTGGCCTGCATGTTCACAGACAAAAACAGACCGGTCGCCATCAAAATCACTGATAATTTTTTCATCGCTGGATATCCTGGTAGTCACAGTTGCATGTTGAACTCAGCAGAGCATAGCGATCCTGTGAGCGTGGTGCTGGCCGGGATACAGGAATCGCGATGTTAGTTACCAGCGGTTACGCTTTCTGGTCCCAGAGAGAGGACAGAGGGTTGTCTTCCTGCGGCTGGCGGGTGTGTTATTCCTCGCCAGCCGCTATCACGCCAGGTCTGATGGCGGGTAGCCAGAATGAAAAGCGGGTGCCTTTAAGCGCGTTACGGTGACAGGAAACACTACCGCCCAGCGCCAGTACAATGGCTTTCACCACCGCCAGCCCTAATCCGGTGCCACCGCTCTGGCGCGACCGGGAATCATCCGTACGCACAAAGGCATCCCAGACGGTGAGGGCAAATGCCGGATCGATGCCGGGACCTTCGTCGTCGATATGCACCACAACCCCATCAGCATCCTGTTCACAGGTAATCATGACGATGCCTGGAACAGCATAGCGTCGGGCATTCTCCAGCAAGGCCAGCAGCACCTGCCTGAAGCGTGAGGCATCACACTCAATCATTGCCGGCGTGACTTTCAGCACTAAGGCGTGGTGACTGGTTTTGAAATCGGCCATGACCAGTTCAGCCAGCGACGCGATCTCACTCTGGATGTTTACCCGCTCATAGTGCATGTGCAGATGGCCGGACTGCGCCAGACTCAGGGTTCTCAGATCTTCAATCAGGCGCGTCAGGCCCTCGGTCTGATGGATCAGACTGACGAAAAGCGTCTGATCAGGTGCGAAAATACCGTCCGCTAAGCCCTGAAGCCGTCCGCGCAATATCGTTACCGGCGTGCGGAGTTCATGAGCAATGGCGGCGTTCCAGGTCTGGCTGTTCTGTGACAGGTTCTCCAGCGTAGCCGCCATGCGGTTAAAGTCTTTTACCAGCGCATTTATTTCATCAATCTCGATCGCACCTTCGCTGGCGCGTGCACTCAGATCGCCTTCCGCCACCCGTTTCGCGCTGTGCGTCAGGGATTCCAGTGGCACGACCATCTGGCGCGCAAAGCGGGCAGAGAAGAAAACGGAGACGGCGATGGTCAGCAGCGTGGAGAACAGCATCGTAAGCCAGTCGCTGGTGGTGCCGATATCCAGGTCGGGCGGCAGCATCTCACCTGAAAACAGGCCGATGACGGTCGGCGCGAGCGTGTAGGTGGCAAAGGAGGTCACAAAGGAATAGAGCGTGACTTTAATAATCAGCCAGTTCATCTGCTGGCTGAGTCCCCGGCGTTTCATTTACCCTCTCCCAGGCGATAGCCAAAACCGCGCACGTTCTGCAGCAGTCCGGATACCCCGGCGTCTTCGAGTTTCCTGCGTAATTTACTGATGTGGCTGTCTACCGTCCGCGGCAGGGTATCGCCCTCAGGGAAGCAGGCTTCCAGCAGTTCATCCCGGCTGAAAACCCGACTGGGCTCGCGGACAAAATGGGCGATCAGCCTGAACTCCGTTGTGGTCAGACGGGAAGCGATGTCGATACCTTCCGGTTTGAGGATGACGCTGTGCTGCTGCACGTTGACAGAGAGAGAGCGGCTGGACAGAACATCGTCTGAACGGGTCGCCACCCGGGTGCGCCGCAGAACCGCCTGCACCCGCGCGACCACTTCGGCGGGATTGAACGGTTTAACCACATAATCATCGGCGCCAATGCGCAGCGCAGAGAGTTTATCCACGTCATCGTCGTTTGCCGTCAGCATAATGATCGGCGTGTCGCCGCGCCGACGGATCTCCGCCAGCACCTGCCAGCCATCCATCACTGGCATACGGACATCCAGGATGATCAGCTGCGGTGAAGCGGTCGCGCAATACGTCAGCGCCAGAGCCCCGTTTTCCGCATGGCTGATGGTATAGCCGCTATTCTGCAGATAGGCGGTCAGAATGGCGGCAATCTCCGGGTCATCTTCGACGATTAAAATATCGCTGTTGTTCATGGGTATCCTTTCCTGGTTATCATCACCCCGTCCAGTGCTGAATAGCCAGCCGGGGTGTCACACAGGTTATTGTTATGCCGGTGAACCGCAGTAACCGGATGCGGTTGTATCATATCAGCACCGGGAGTGATTGAAACAGACCGGATAGCGCCGGTTATTCTGCCGCGTTTCCGTTTCCTTTCAGCCTGACCGCCAGCGTCATGATCACGACGAAAAACAGCGGGACAAACAGGATGGCCAGCAGCGTGGCACTGATGATCCCGCCAAAAACGCCGGTTCCGATAGCATGCTGGGTTTCACTGGCCGGGCCGGACGCGATAATCAGCGGCACTACACCCAGCCCGAACGCCAGTGAGGTCATGATGATCGGACGCAGTCGCATCCGGGCCGCCGTCAGCGCCGCATCCCGCAGGCTCCGGCCCTCCTGGTAGAGCTGCCGGGCAAACTCGACGATCAGCACCGCATTTTTGGCCGACAGGCCGATCACCGTAATCAGTCCGACCCTGAAGAAGACGTCATTGGGTAATCCGCGAATCATCACGGCGGTGACGGCACCGGCAATCCCCAGCGGAATGACCATCAGCACGGAGAGCGGGATGGCCCAGCTCTCATACAGCGCGGCCAGCACCAGGAAGATCACCAGAACGGAGAGCGCCATCAGCATCGGCGTCTGCGCGGCGGACTGCTGCTCCTGCAGCGACTGCCCGGTCCATTCAATCGCGAACCCTGCCGGTAGCTGCCTGGCGAGCGATTCCATCTCTTTCATGGCATCGCCGCTTGAGACGCCTGGCGCAGCACTGCCTGAGATCCGCATCGCCGGATAGCCCTGGTAGCGGACCTGCTGCAGCGGCGCGGAAGTGGCGGTCGGCGTAATAAAGCTCTTCAGGGCCACCATCCTGTCGTCGCTGTTACGGACGTAAAGATTTAGAATGTCATCCATTTGCATGCGATCCTTTGCCTCGGCCTGAATAATCACCTGCTGCATACGGCCTCTGTTGGGATAGTCGTTGACGTAGAGCGATCCTAGCGCGGCAGAAAGGGTGTCGCTGATACTGGCAAACGAAACGCCCATGGCACTGGCTTTTTCACGATCGATATTCAACCGGATACTCTTGCCTGGCGGCAGTCCGTCCGCATACACCTGAGTCACTTTGCGGCTGCTGGCGGCAAGCTGAAGTAGCTGCTGCTGCGCGGCTTCCAGCGCCGGATAGCCCTGACCGGCCCGATCCTCCAGCCGCAGCGTAAAGCCGGACGAGGTGCCCAGCTCCTCAATGGCCGGCGGCATCATCGTCATGATGGTGCCCTCCGGCATATCGCCCATCACTGCGTCGGCGAATCTGATCTCACTCAGCGTTGAGCTGTCACCGCGTTCTTTTCCCTCTTTCAGGACGGTAAAGGTCAGTGCGGTGTTTGCGCCGGCACCCGAAAAGCCAAATCCCAGAATGGATTGATTGGTGGCGATAGCCGGACGGCTACCCATAGCCTCTTCATATTTTTTCACGACCGCCAGCGTCCGCTGCTGCGTCGCCTCGGCCGGTAGCTGAAACGCCGTCATGAAATAGCCCTGATCCTCCTCCGGCAGAAACGCAGAGGCGAGCTGGCTGAATGCGATTGCCGTTCCGGCACAGAGCGCTATATACACCACCAGCATGCGGCCCGATCGTTTGAGGATCGTTGCTGTCCAGCCCGAATAGCGGTGGGTCAGACGCTCTAAACCCCGGTTAAATCCGCCGAAGAAACCGCCACGGGCGTGGTTGGTGGGCATCCGCAGCAGCGTGGCACAGAGTGCCGGGGTCAGCGCCAGCGCCAGCAGCGCGGAAAAAAGAATCGCGGTGGCGATGGCAAGCGCAAACTGACGATAAATGATGCCGACGGAGCCGCTGGCGAACCCCATCGGAATGAAAACGGCGGTGAGCACCAGAGTAATTCCGATGATGGCGCCGGTAATCTCCTGCATCGCGCGTGAAGTTGCTTCGCGCGGGCCAAGATTTTCCTCGCGCATCAGCCGTTCGACGTTCTCCACCACCACAATGGCGTCATCGACAATGATGCCTATCGCCAGCACCAGGCCAAACATGGTCAGCACATTGACGGAGAAGCCAGCGAGCAGCATGACGGATAGCGTGCCCAGTAACGCAATCGGCGCGACAATGGCGGGAATGAAGGTATATCTGATGTTCTGCAAAAACAGATACATCACCACGAAAACCAGCACCATCGCTTCGAGAAGGGTGTGGATGACCTTCCCGATGGAGAGCTTTACGAACGGTGCCGTATTGAAAGGGATGGCATACCGGATATCCTCAGGCATAGACAGGCTCAGCGCCTGCATCCGGGCCGACAGAGCTTCTGCGGTTTTCACGGCGTTGGCACCGGGCGCGAGCATAATGGCCGCACCGGTAGAGTTCTGTCCGTTTTCACGCATCATCATGCTGTAGGTCTGCGAGCCATACTCTATTCTGGCGACATCCGCGAGTGTGACGCTGGCACCATCCCGGTTCGCACGCAGCACAATACGGCCAAACGCTGCCGGGGTCGTCAGCTGACCGGCTACCGTCAGGGGCAGAGTAACCATCTGACCCGGCAGCGCCGGTTCGTCGCCGACGCGGCCCGGCGCGATTTGCGCATTCTGCTGCGCAATAGCGGCGGCGATGTCATTCATCGTCAGATTAAACGAGAGCAGTTTCACCGGATCAACCCAGACGCGCAGGGCGCTTTCGGCGCCAAAGAGCTGAACGCGCCCCACACCGGGCAGCCTGCGCAGCTCCTCAACCACGTTTCTGGCCATGTAGTCACTAAGCGCTTCGCTGTCTGTTTTGCCGGTCTTTGATGTCAGGCTGACGATCATCAAAAAACCGGTATCGGCAGCTTCCACCTGCAGGCCGTTCTGTCGCACGGCCTGCGGCAGGCGGGACTCCACCGCCCTGATACGGTTCTGAACATCGACCTGAGCCAATTCGGCATTCGTGCCCGGTTTAAAGGTAACAGTGATCGTCGCCTGACCTGAGGTGTCTGTCGATGATTCAAAGTAGAGCAGGTTCTTAACGCCAGAGAGTTCGCGTTCGATCAGACTGACGACCGAATCGTTCATCGTCTGCGGCGACGCTCCGGCCCAGGTAGCCGTGAGGGTGACATTGACAGGGGCCACCGAGGGATAACGGGCCACCGGAAGCCGCGTCAGAGACAGAACGCCGAACAGGACAATAAACAGCGCGACCACCCAGGCAAAAACCGGACGTCTGATAAAGAACTGAGCCATATTACTCTTTCTCCTGCAGGGTCAGATTCACGGGAGGCGCGGCTGACAGCACCGCGGCGACGCGGGTGCCATCGCTGAGTTTGTCCATGCCTTTTACGACGACACGACTGCCGGGCGGTAATCCCCCGGCGATGCGATAGCCCCCGTTAATCTGTTCGCCCACTCGGACGCTGAGCGGGTGCGCCTGCTGCTGATCGTCAATCACCCAGACTACGGCCGTGTCATTCTGGCGGGAAAGGGCCTGCTCAGGCACCATCAGTGCATCCTCATAGTGCTGTCGCGGAACCTGCACCCGCACGAACATACCCGGCAGCAGTTCGCGGCCGGGATTACTCACCTCAATACGCACCAGCACCTGACCAGTACTGGTATCCACGCTCATGCCGGAAAACAGGATCCGGCCAGGCTGGCTGTAAGCCGTCCCATCCGGTAACAGGAGCTTAACCGGCAGGCCTGTCGTGGCGTTCTGCGGGCTGGCCACCTGACTGCGCAGTTGCTGATAAACTCCGGCGGGCTGATAGACATCCACATAAATCGGGTCTGTCTGGTACAGACGGGCAAGAGGGCTGCTGTCGCCCGGCGTCACATACGCCCCTTCAGAAACCAGCGCCTGATCGATACGGCCTGAAATGGGCGCTTCGACCGTGGCGAAGCGCAGATCGAGGGCTTTGCGCTTCAGGGTCGCGCGGGCCTGTGCAACATCGGCCGCCGCCTGGCGGGCCGCAGCCACGGCATCGTCGTAACTCTGACGACTCACCGCGCCCGTGCCGATCAGTTTTCGCAGTCGGGCGGCCTGCTGCTGTACGCTGTCATTCGCGGCCTGAGCCCGCAGTAGTCCCGCCTGCGCGTTCTCCACTTCGGCGGCAAAGGGGGCCGCATTGATTTGAAAAAGCGGATCGCCCTTTTTCACTTCTGCACCCTGCTCAAACAGACGGCGCTCGATAACGCCATTCACCTGGGCTCGGATCTCCGCCGTACGCAGTGCATTCACCCGGCCGGGCAGCGTTTCATGAACAGATAAAATCTGAGGCTGGATTACCGTAACGGCCACCTGCGGTTTGGCAGTTTTCGTATCGGGGTTTGCATCATCATTACAACCCGTCAGGATGGCGCATAGCGCAATCAGGGTTAACGGCAGCAAAAAGCGTTCAGGGGCGAACATGGTCATCTCAATTTATTAGGGGATACGCAATCGTAACGAAGTCGGATTTATTTACCGTCGAGAGTGTGTGGAGATTGTGTGTAGAGATGATTTTTTTAATTATGCTGGCTAAGGCATGGCCGACAGCGTACCTGCCGGCCATTGAGAAACTCAGCTGTCCGGTTTCAGAAAAATGTGCGCCCTGAAGGCATGATATCGCACCACTGTTGTTTATAGTGCCAGGCTGGATTATAGGCACCCAGCGAAAAGATGAATTTCTTTTCTGAGGAGGCGGCTAATGCTTTGGCATGAAGAATGTTTTCCCAGAGTAAAACCGAGCCGATGCCAAGAGATTTAAACTGCGGATCTATCCCGCCATTAAAATCCTCAAAATAGTACCAGTCGGGACACTCGACTTTATAATTAAGATCAAATGCGCAGGGTGAGTCATTGATAAACAATATTTTCCCAAAAATCATCTCTCTGAATAGCATGAAGGTTTCAGTCAGAATCGTGCTGGCCGGGCAGATAAGCTGATTCTGCCAGCGTAGATTAAACAGGCGCTGATAAATCGCGGCCAGTTCGCCAGGCGAAAAAGCGGAGACATCTTCGACCGTGCCGCCCATTTTTCTGAATCGTCGCACTTCTCCGGCGCGCTTTTTTGCCGTTTTTACCGAAAAGTCAGGTTTGATATGGGCTATTTTTTTCTTAAACAGGTTATGACGGATGCTGTTCACTATTACGCCCTGAGAATGCGGCGATAACCGTTTTGTACTGAACGGCAGTATGATTTTTGCTCCCGCCTTAATCGGCAGAATAAGGTCGTCAAAAACAAAGGGCAGGTTTGATTTTTTATACTCCAGCGAACCATTCAGTGAAAATATGGCGCCGACAGGCTGACCGGATACCCTTTTCAGATAGTACTGAATGGCGACGCTTTCCCGTTCTGCAAGGTAGGCGAGGACGCGAGGATGGGTGCATATACTCCCTCCGAACGTCGCGTAGACCTCAGCGTAAGCCGAAGCCTCACACTCTTCCCAACCCGTTTTTTTAAGTTTTAAGTGTGTTGTCAGCATACCTGCTCTCTTAAGTAAAATCTCATGCGTTCCCCCGACGAACCCGAGGTGGAATATTTAAAACGAGCAAGGGTGTAATCCATGTTTATTAAACGTCCGGTAAACAGAAGAGTAACCGGGAGCACAAAAATCGCTTTGTTTAGCTTCTGCACATGTTCTACACACAGGCGCAACGATTTCTCAATTAATCATTCCCCCGGCATAGTTCATTTATAAAATCCTTATTAAGTTCAGCAAAAAAAATTAAATAACGCTTGATAGAAAACGAGGGATTTTGTTCAAATCAGTCGCAGGGTCAACGGCAGTCAGGCTTATTCAGCCCTGATAGCGTAACCGTAAATATAAACAGAAGTTAAATGAACAATTTTCGTGAATTTTGTGGTTTGTTTAGCTTGCAGATAGCGACTGGCTTTATACTGAGTGGACGTGTCGCCTGATCGGTTAAGTCTGTATCAGCGCGGGCTGGCTCCGACCCTGTCAGGTCTCTGCATCTGTAGGATATTTTAGCGACAATTTATTTCTCGGTTTAAAGTTTTTTAAACGGGAAATCATTGTTAAATACTTTTCATTGATAAACCAGTATAAATGATACCATTATGAAAAATATACTCATTACCGGCTCTACAGGTTTTTTAGGCGGAGCGGTTGTCGCAAATTTATTACAAAACAGTGTTAAGGATCGACTGCTGCTGCTGGTCAGAGGAAAAAACGTTGATGAAGGTTTAAACCGGCTGAAAACTAATCTTGCTAACTTTGGTTTAGATGCATCATTAATGAATGCCGTCACGTCTGAGAATATTATTCTGGGTGATCTGGCTTCACCCGAAAACTTTATTGAGGATACCCGGCTGGATGAGGTAACGCATGTTATAAACTGTGCAGCCGTCGCGTCATTTGGTAAAAACCCGACAATCTGGAAAGTGAATGTGGACGGCACGTATAGGTTTGCCGAACGCATGAGCCGTGTCAGCGGGTTAGAGAAATTCATTCATGTCGGCACCGCGATGTCCTGTGCGCCGGAACCGGGCTCGCTGGTCAGGGAGAGCTGGCTGGACTCCAGCCGGGATCAGCATATTGTCGAGTACACCTGGAGTAAGGCCTCGATTGAAAAACTGATGACAGAGAAATTGCCGGAACTGCCGCTGGTGATTGCCCGCCCGTCGATTGTTGTGGGGCACTCGGATCAGGGTTGCCTGCCTTCCGCCAGCATTTTCTGGGTCTTCCGGATGGCGCTGGCGTTAGGGAAATTCACCTGCGACCTGAACGATCGCATCGACGTCGTTCCGGTCGATTACTGCGCGGATGCGCTGGTTCTGCTTCTTGATGCCGAAAAAGTGATCAACGAGGTAATTCATATTTCTGCGGGGACCCAGAGCAGCGTGACTTTCGCTGAGATTGATGAGGCGATGGCTAAAGCCTCCGGCAAGCGCGCGCTGGGCGATGATTATCAGAAAGTTTCTTACAAGCAACTTTCTGACAGCAGAAGAACGTTCAAAGATCTGTTTGGTCCCTGTAACGAAAGGATCATGCTGCGCGCCATGAATCTTTACGGCCATTTCTCTAATCTGAATGTCGTTTTCGATAACTCGAAACTCATGCAGCTCGGTATGAGCAAGCCCTCCCGGTTCACAGACTATCTGGATCGCTGTGTATCGACGACCCGCAATGCGACCATCGCTGAACTGATGCAGGTCGATTTTAAGTAGTGACTTAAGGCAGCCTGGATTACAGGCTGCCTGCTAAACGGGTTAATCCCGGATTCCTTGTCCGCCTGCGGATTACCGTGAACGCCTGCTTCATCCGATCCTTTTCTCCGGCAACAATGTCAATGCTGCGCATCAGCGCAACCCCCGATCCCTCTGATGGCGTCTGCCCGGCAGGCGGAAAGATCTGCAATGTTCCGCCAGAATGTTCTTTCCTGATGCTTTTTATCTGGACAAAAAAAACCCGCGCAGGGCGGGCTAATCGTATCGCAGGGACTTTTATTATTTGTAGCTGTGCACTGGTGTTGGTATCCGTATTAATTGCAGTATAAGGATGTAACCTTAGTTTTAGCCTGGCATGTGCTGTTACAAACATCACAAACTTCATCTTTTTTGCCTTCTCACATTCATGTCTCATAGCGGGGCGCGGGCAGTTTCCATTGCTCGCGTATCTGTTTTCGCTCGCGCATACGTTGCCCGCACTGATCTGCCTGCTGATTGCGCGATTTTCCACCTGAAAAACGACCCTGTCATCCCTTATGCGATTCCTTCAGATTTCGTCAGAATGCGTCTTTATGACTCCAGACTTAATAGGTCTGGAGTCACAGGCGGACAGTGATTAGAATGACGCACATTGCAGTGATTAAAAGGCAGGAATGTGACGATGGAAAGAGTAGTGGCTCCGGCGCGCTCGGCGCATGTTGGTCGCCATGTCATGATCTGGCTGGAGCAGGTCAGAGCAGCTTCGCTTGGCGAGCTGGATAATTTTGGTGACGACGGTACGGTCGAGCAGGTGATGAAGGTCTGGGTAAAACTCTCGCTGCTGGTCAGCCGGCGTCGTCCCGAGATCGCCGTCTCCTCATTACTGAAACATGTCCTGCCCGGCATTGGCTCGCAGCCATTGAAATCGCTGAACCGCTTACGCCTCAACCGCCTCTATAACATCCTGATTGTCGACGGTAAAAAGGAAGAGGCTCGTCGGGTTTTTGCCCTGACCAAACAGTTTCTCGCCTGGTGCGAGATGCAGGGTTATCTCGATCATTCGCCCATCGCGTCGATGAAGAAAAGGGATGTAGCAGGTCGCGCGACGCCGCCACGCAGCAGGCAACTTTCTGATGCCGAAATATGGGTTTTCTGGCATGGACTGGATAATCGGGCTTTATCAGAGCAGGCGCGCTGGGCGCTGCGCTTGTGTCTGGTCAGCGCCCGGCGACCGGATGAGATTGTGCAGGCGCAGAAAGCGGAGTTTGATCTGCGCTCAGGTTTATGGAAGCAGGGCACACGCAACAAGTCGCAGCGGGAACATGTGCTGCCGGTATCCCCTCTGATGCAGATCTGTATAGAGGCGCTGCTGCGTGCAGCCGAGCCCGACTCGCCCTGGCTGGTGCCTGCGCCACGCGATCCACAGCAGCCGCTCTCAAAAGGGGCGCTCAATCAGGCGCTGCGCCGGATGATCCGTGACCCACGCGGGCTGGGGCTTGAAGCCTTTACGCCACGCGACCTGCGCCGCACTGCGCGTTCGAAACTCTCTTCACTCGACACGCCGAATGATGTCGCGCGAAAAATCATGAACCACGCGCTGGAGGGAATCGACCGGGTCTATGACACACATGACTATCTGAGTCAGATGCGGCAGGCCATGAACACATTTTCTGACGCAGTTGAGCAGATCATAGAGAGTGAAAGTTATCATTCGCTGCGACATCGCTACGAGGGCGAAACGCTGGTCATCAGCGATCTCTCCATCATGGCGATGTCGCGCTGACTCAGGCCAGCTGCTAACGGTCAGAAGTGATAACGGAACCAGGCAAAGTAAACGTTTCCGTTATTATGTGTACCTGGAATATAAGTCATCTGGAAGTCAAGATCGCCATAACCCACTGACGCCAGTGGTAAAATTGCTGGCACCGGAATATAGTTCCAGTTATCACGGGCGGTGACGCCCGCCGTATAACCTGCACCCCAGTGGAAATTCTGATCGGCCAGTGGACGCCAGGTTGCTACCCAGCCATATCCGCCAAAGGGTTCCCATTTGTTAAAGGAGTCTTTGAACGCCATCAGGTAGATGCCGTTCCAGTTTCCTTTTTCATCATAACGGGAGATACCGCCACCTGCGCCCCAGGGTCTTTCATTATATTTATCAATATGCTCGCGATCATACGTTGCGCGATTATGCCAGGTAATAGCAGGCAGATAGAAGTCGACTCCGTCTGGCTGCTGCCAGGTGGTCGCCACCTGATCACTGAAACTTTCCCAGCCTGCGCTCACGTTCTGCATCAGCGTAGCAGCGTGAGCAGGCGTGATAGTGAAAACGACCGTTGTTATCATCAACGCTTTAAGAGTCGATGTTTTGCGCATGTGAGGATTCCTGCAATATCTGGTATTTAAAAAGAAAAAAAGTGTTAATGCCGTCATTATGGCACGAAGAAAGGTAACTTTAGCTCAATAGACGGCCAGCACAGGATTTTATAACTAATTTAAGCGAAGCGGAAACCCTGTTTCATTATTTACGGGTATCAGATTGTAGCAAATGAAACTATCTTCATTTACATCCACCAAACATTGAAACATACAGAAGCACCTGGAAAAGTAAGGCAGTCACAGGAAATTAACGCTGTCATAACAATATGAAAGTGACAATTCCTCATTTGGTTTGCGGGTGCGATTCAGTGCAGACACTGTTCGTAAGATGGAGGAGGCGCACTGCTCAGGTGATGGCGGATGTTAACGGACTCAATCCTGATGAACAGAAGGGCAGCTGATTTTAAGAGCGCCTGAACTTAACGTTAACACTTGCAGAGGGAAGTCAGAATTCCGGCCCGGCATAGCATGGGTTGATTAAGCGAGTAGCGGGGTTGCAATACGCATGGCCATGTAAAGCTGTCTCTCATGTGCGTTAGCGAAAAGGCCTGTACCGTCTCCAGCAATCTTCTGGTTTACAACCTGCATCATATCCCGATGATGCAGAAACGGTTACAGGCATTACAGGCTCAGGAAAAATCATCGGCGAACAGTCGGAGATTATGAAGGCTAAAGGTATCAGGCCTGAAGATCCTGACCGTCCGGACGGATAAAAAGCCCGGATGGTTGCCGGGCTAAAGGTGACTCATAGAAACTAGAAATTGTAATTCAGACTGACTGAATAGTTTCGTGGTTCGTTGAACGCTACACCACCTGATGGATCAGTGTTGTATTCACGGTCAAATATATTTTTGACATTACCTTGGACCGAAAGGTTTTTGTTAACCTGGTAACGCGCAAACAGGTTTGCGATAGGGTAACTTCCCTGATAGACACGCTCAGTCACACCGGAAGGATTAATGGCTTCTTTATAGGTGCGATTTTGCCAGTTTATCCCTCCACCTACCGTCAGTTCACGCAGGACGGGGAGATTATAGCTGGTGAACAGCTTTAAGCTTGTTTGTGGCATATACGGATTTGAACGATCTCCGGAAGCATCTTTAGCAACATAGCGAGTTGCACCAAAGGTCATCTTCAAATTTTCAGTAACAGCGCCATTTATTTCAAAATCAACTCCGCGACTGACGACGCCTTTAGACGATTTGTAGGCATTCTCACTGCTATTATTCACGTAGGTAGCATTCTGAATCTGTCCAAGATTTTCCTGCTCAATGCGGAACACGGAAAGGCTGGAAGTAATCTGACCGTCATTCCAGTCGCCTTTAATACCTGTTTCATAATCTTTACCCGTAACAGGTTTCAGATAACTGCCTTGCTGATCCCGATAAGTCTGGGGCTGGAAAATGGACGTGTAGCTCGCAAAGGCAGAATAGGTTTCGTTAATATCGTAAACAAGGCCGCCATACGGCGTGATGTTATTCTTATCCATATCTGAAGACGTGCCGTTTGCACTATATCGGGTATAGCGTGCTCCCAGAATCAGGGAGAGCGGATCGGCAAGAGAAAAACGCGCTGCGGTATAGGCAGATTTCTGGCGTATGGTGTCTTCTGAAGATAATGCCCAGGCTGGCCATTGAGGCTCATCAATGTTTCCGGACCATTCATTCCAGTTGCCCACCTGTGCGGGTGACAATATGTCAGAAGAATAAATATACTTATTGCGTTGACGGCTGTAATCCACGCCAACAACTAACTGATGCTGTCTTCCTGCCAGCTCAAATGGACCCGTGGCATAAGCATCTACCGCGGTCTGAGTACGCACTCCCTTGTACCAGCCCGCATACCCATATCCTGCACTGTTCAGGATCCCCGTTTGCTGATCAGGGTATCCGTCGACATACAGCAGCTTACTATCGAAATCTGATTCACTGTGCGTGCCATTAATGCGCGTTTGCCAGCCGTTGTCGAAATTTGTTGTCAGGTTAGCAAAAACCTTGCGGGACAGGATATTGTAGTGCGTCCAGTCGGCGGAAGGATTATCGCTGCGGTCGTAATGAATTTTGCTGCCATTGCTATACCAAGTTGGCAGGCCGCCCCAGGTTGGACTGTCCGTATTACGTGACTGATAGTCATAGCCCAGATCCAGCGTAGTCGTGTCGGTAAGGTCTGCCGCGACGGTGGCATAGAGGAACTTTTTACGTTTGTGGTAACGGTCAACCCAGCTGTCCTGATCCTGGTAACCCGTCACTACGCGACCGCGCAGCGAACCGGCATCATTCAGTGGCCCTGAGAGATCTGCCACATAGCGCTGATTATCCCAGCTGCCATAGCTTGTCGACAGGTTGCCGGTAAACGTTTTACTGTCAGCTTTTTTACGAATTAAGTTTATGGCCGCGCCCGGATTACCCGTGCCCGTCATTAAACCTGTTGAGCCTCGTACGACATCAATGCGCTCGTAAATAGCGGAATCACTATCGGTTTCACCGAAATTCCACGCGCCAGTCTGCGTAGAAGGGATATCATCGTATGTGTAGTTGTTGATGTAAAAACCGCGTGAGTAGAAATCAACACGTTCGGAGTCATTTTGTGAGGCGGATATGCCAGTGACATTCGCCAGAGCATCGCCAATATTTTGCAGGTTCTGATCTTTGATACGCTGCTGTGTGAGTGTGCTGACTGACTGCGGAATATCACGCTGAGTCAGGTTCAGTTTCGTCCCGGCACGCGTAGCAGGAACGGTATAAGACTGTTCAGTTGATGTCGCAGGCGCAACGGCTTCATCTGCAGTCACAGTCAGCGTTTGTTCTGAGGATGCACTTTTGTTTTCAGAACTCTCAGCTGCCTGCGAAACGCTGCAAAGCAGTGCGTTACTGACCATCAGCGCGACCACTGAAACAGCAAGTCTGCTGTTTTTGCTGGATTGAGATGCGCCGCTACCTTCAGATTCTGCATTACCCCGGGTGAAAGACATGCCATGACCTCTTCATTTAATTAATATTTTTGACTTAATTTTTAACCAGGTCGTGCTGAATCTTTTTCGGCAACTTTGGTCAATTTCAGTAAGCGCAAGCATACTAAATGCAAATGATTGTTATTGCTATTAACATTTGAGAAAAGTTCATACTTTTTTTTCTATGCCTGTAAACCAGGAAAAAAGCTTTCTGCAAAATGGTCGGCAACGCGATGATACTGAAGGGGCTGAAAGGCGTATCAAAGATAAAATAAAAGCTTCTGTTGATTAAAATAAACACTACAGATCAATACCCTGTGAGCAGGGTCTGAATCTGTATTATCGGTAGGAAGTGAAGTCGTGAATGCCCTTTTCCAGCGGCCCGTATAAACGGCTGGCGCGTCGGCATCCGTTGATAACTGCTGTCAGTCACAGCCTTCAGGACAACTGTGACGACAGCTCCTTCAGAACATTTATCTGGCTTCGCTATGCAGTGTCATCGTCGATAAGGGTGATTACCCGTAGTCTGACCCGACGCCACGTCTACTGGCCTTCGATTCAGGGTGGGCCACCCGTGATCAGCCTGCATCGCAATCGCTTCTCACCTGTTGATAACGGATGAGGCGCGCACATTATCCCTGCTGAAACCCGGACGAAACGGAGCAGGGCTATATGGCGCCTTAGGTGGACTGACTGTCAGTTTTCACGAAGACGGGCCAGCCTTTGACACGGTTTTCAGCCGCCTGACGACCCTGATGTCATCGACGCTGTTTTGTCACCGATGATCAGGGAAACGATGTGATAACACTGAACCCTGCGCTGGTAAAAGCGGGCGCCTCCCGCCAAAATCACTGACAGTATGGCCCCCGTATCAGTCAGGGCGCCATGACAGCTGCTGATTTCATGATTGCGCCGCCACAATCTGGAGCGCACGCGGCGCCAGTTGCGTGAAGTAGTCAACCGCAGGCGCGATCAGGGCTTCATCCGGATCGAAGGCGGCATGATGCAGACCAAATTCACTGGCGCTGCCGATACTGACAAACGCCCCCGGCACCTGTTGCAGATAGAATGCGAAATCCTCACCGCCCATCTGTGGCGAAGCGGCATGTTCTGCGTGATAGCCGCTCTGTCGGGCCACGTTCAGCGCGACATCGACCCACTGAGGCGTATTGATTAGTGCAGGTGGCCCCTCTGTCCATGCCAGTTCAGCGGATGCACCAAACCCACTGGCGATACCCTGAATCAGTGACTGTATGCGAGAAGGGATCTGCGCCCGTATCCCGCTATGGTGCGTTCTTACGGTGCCTTCCAGCTCAACGCTCTGCGGCAGAACGTTCCAGGTATTGCCTGCGGTAAAGCGCGTTACGCTCAGCACCACCGTTTCAAGTGAGCTGAATACCCGACTCGGCAGGGTCTGCAGCGCCGTCACAATATGGCTGGCAATCACGATGGAATCGATACCTTCGTGCGGTCGCGCCGCATGCGCACCTTTGCCGTTAATCCGTATCACAAAGCGATCAACATTGGCATAAAAGGCCCCCGCACGGCTGTGCAGCGTACCCAGTGGCAGGTCCGGCGCGTTGTGCAGGCCGAATATCGCTTTTACCCCCTCCAGCGCGCCCGCCTCTATCAGCTGACGGGCACCGTCAAAGGTCTCTTCGGCGGGCTGAAACAGAATTCGCACCCGGCCCGGCAGCGTGGCTTCCTGCTGTTTAAGCTGCAACGCCACGCCGAGCATGACGGCGCTGTGGATGTCGTGACCGCAGGCATGCATAACGCCCGGTTGTCGCGAGCGCCAGGGACGATCGGTAGCCTCCTCAATCGGCAGGGCATCAATGTCTGCGCGTAGCGCGATTAACGGTTCGCCGTGACCGATTTCCGCCACTACGCCGGTCTTCAGCCCGAGCGGTAAAGGCCGGATTCCGGCCTGCTCCAGCCAGCGGGTAAGACGTCTGGTTGTGGCAAACTCCTGATTCGAGAGTTCCGGATGCTGATGCAGTTCGCGGCGCCACTGCACCAGTTGTTCAGTTAAAAGCAAAGTCATCATTATTCCTGTTGTTCCTGCAGAAAAGGCTCACCTGGCATTGGGCAGTGTGAGGTTGTCCGGCAAACCGATAGTGCCGTCAGACCGTGAACGGGCCCGGGCAGGCAGAGTGACAAACGGCGGCAACATCAGCCTGCCGCCCGCACAGCCCGGTCAGGAAGGGAGAGCGTCCCGGCAGGCGAATTGACAATCAGCGTCGGCGTGCAGGGCTTAACGTGAAATAACGCCATTTATGATGATTGCCGTTATTATCTCTGGCCTGATCAGGCGTAATCATCATCGAACGATGCAGAACACAGATGAAGTAACGATTTGATCAAAGCTTATCTGAAATCCGCTAATGCGGATGCGGGAATGTCAGTCCGGAAGGCAACAGCCGGAATGACATCAGAGTCTGCCATTCCGGGATAGTGACACCCGGCGTGTATTGCTAAGGGTTCAGGGGGCGGGGCATAGCTTTCGCTGACCGGCGCGCAGAAACGCGCAGACCAGCCCCAGCCAAAACAGACCGCACACCAGATTGACCAGACTGAAGCCACCGGTGCCGTATCTGAACCAGGCCGTTTTGGCGGCTTCAATACCCAGCGCAATGATCAGAATTGTCACCATACCCACTATCGCAGCCACGCTGCCTTTTCCGGCACGGCTTGAAAAAAGCGTCATACGATAGAGACCGGCGTTGACCAGTCCGGTGCCGAAGCCATAGAGACTGACGCCAGCCGTGAGCCACAGATAACTCTGCGGGTTTATCACGGTGGCGATTGCCGCGAAACCCAGCCCGCAGACCACCGGCCAGGCACCGATTCTGATTGGCTGTTCAATCGACAGACGGCTGGATAAGCGTCCCAGCGTCAGGTTACCGGCGATCATGGCGGCAAAAACTGGTAACTGTAACAGTGCATAATCGATGCGGCTGAGCTGCCCGCCATGCATTAAAATGACAGGCGATAACGCTACCCAGGCGATGCAGGGCACAGTGACCAGCCCGATGGCGAACGCGCCACGCATCACCTGACGATCTTTCAGCAGTGCGCCATAACCGCTGATAATCGACCTCAGCGACAGTGGTTTCTGACGATCGCCCGACGTCTCTGGCATGGCATACCATAATCCGGCCAGTGCCAGCCCGGCAATGGTGCCTGTCAGCCAGAACAGCGTGCGCCATTCCCCTACGGTCAGAAACGCCGCGCCCACCAGTGGACCGGCGAGCGGTGCCAGCAGGGCCACATTCGCCATCAGGGCCATTATTTTGATGCTGAGTGATTCGGTGAAGGCCTCCTGAATTGCCGCATAACCGACCGCGCCAATAAAGCAGAGGCTGACGCCCTGCAGAAAGCGCAACAGCACAAACTGTTCGATGGAGGTTACCCAGTGGGTTGCGATGCAGGAGAGCGTAAAAAAGGCCACGCCACTGATCAGTACAGGACGACGGCCAATGCGGTCCGAGAGCGGGCCGAGCAGCCACTGCAGCAGAATACCGCCCATCAGATACGCAGTCAGCGAGGCGGGAACCCACTCCGGCCCGACGTTAAACTCCTGCGTCACCAGCAGCATACCGGGCTGGATCATGTCATGTGCGAGGTAGGTCGCGAACTCAAATAACACCAGCGACAGAGGAAAGATCAGATGTCGCCGTGTCAGTCGGGCGATCGGCTGGAAGGGGGTCATGTTGAATACCTGTAAAAAGACGCCAGAAAGTGCGGCCACCAGAGTGACCGCATAACATGCAGAATTGATTGTGACGGTGTAACGATTAACGCCAGCGGGCAATCGGGTTGACCAGTGTCCCGGCAAATTTAAGATTTTCAGCCGGATCGGCGAGGTTAATCATCTGCTGATTATTTGCCAGCTGCAGACGATTCAGGCAGGAGCGGGTAAACGCTGGCGCGAACATGTCATAGCGCGCAAACTTCGTGGCATGCTCCGGGTGTGCAGTCTGGTAATCCTTCACGCACTGTGCGACCGCCTGCCAGAACGCCTCTTCCGGCAGCGTCTGTGACTGATGCAGTATTGCGCTGATAAAGCGGAATATACAGTCAAAGACATCAGTAAAGATCGACAGCAGCTTCAGTTCCTCCGGCACATCCACCGCCAGACGCTGCACACCTTCCGGCAGCACTGCGTCCGGGTTCATGACGGCAATTTCCTCGCCAATATCCTTCATATAAGCCGCCACCGGGACGTTGTTTTCCAGCAGCATGATCAGGTTTTCACCGTGTGGCATAAATACCAGATCATGCTGATAGAAGCAGTGCAGCAGCGGGCTGAGGTAGCAGCTGAGATAGCGGTCAATCCACGCTCTGGCAGAGAGACCGGAGTCCGCGATCAGTGCAGGAAGCAGCGGCTGCTGCTGCTGATCAACGTGCAGGAAAGCGGCCATAGTCATCAGGCGCTGGCCCGGTTGCAGACTGGCGGCCGGATTATCCCGCCACAATGCTGCAAACATCTTTTTATAGGCGGAATCCCCTTTGATCGCCTGCTCATAGGCGCGGTTGTGATAACCCACCGCCGCCACCTCACGCAGAATGCGGAAATCGCAGCGCTTCAGCCACGCATCGTCGGCGACCAATGCGGCCAGCCAGCCATTAATGGCCGGGGTTGTCGCCATATAGTACGGCGACAGGCCACGCATAAAGCCCATGTTAAGCACCGACAGGGCGGTTTTAACATAACGTTTCGACGGCGCGCTGCGGTTAAAGAAAGTACGGATCGACTGCTGCGCCTGATACGCATCGTCCCCGGTGCCGAGATAAACAATTTCATGACGGGCAACGTCTGCGGCAAACACCGTCAGCAGTTTGTTGTTCCACTGCCATGGATGAACCGGCATCAGGATGTACTCCTCCGCCGTCAGTCCTTTTTGGGTTAACTGAGCCGTAAACGCGTTCAGCGTGCTATCACCCAGCTCGTCGCGCATCAGCTGCTCATAGCTCAGTTCGCTGAGGCTGGAAAAATGGGCGTTGCGGCGATGCACGGCAACCCAGATAAGGTAAACCGGCGCGGCGGCTTCCGGTGCAAAGGCCAGATAGTCACGGGCATCAAAGCCGATGCGTCCGTTATTGGCGACAAAGCAGGGGTGTCCTTCGGTCATCGCCGCTTCCACCGTCTGGAAATCGGCGGAAACCAGTGCCTGGCTGTCAGGGTTATGCTTCTGGCGTTTATAGACGCTGCTGCATAACGTGCTGCTAATCTCCTCCATATAGGTGGCCAGCAGCGGCTGCGGGATACCAATTTCCGCGTTGAACTCGACAATAAACTGCAGCGCATCCAGCGGCAGCGCGTGCCCGTTCTCCTGCTTGCGCAGCGAGTCCGCGTCGATCTCCCAGTGGTCCAGCGCCAGCCGTGCGGCGCGGAAATGGTAGCTGGCTTCACCGCCCGGCACCATCAGCTGATACGTGTCGTCGCCTGTGGCCTGTGGCGTGATAATTTTTTCATGGGCAAACTCGGCGATCGCTTTGCGGATCAGCATGCGGTTTGCCTGAGTCCAGTGTTCGCCGGTCAGATGCGTGCCGTCGATCAGTGAAGCGGGGGTATCCATAGTCTGCGACTCCTGCTGTAACGCATGTTGATAATCTTCCCGCTGGCAGAAAGCCAGCCAGGCGGTTTTATGACCCAGGTCGAGGGTGTGCTGATAGCGGAATCCGGCACGCCGGTTCAGAACGTGGATCTTCTCATTACGCACGTCCGGCTCCACGACAACGCGGTTTACCTCCGGGCGGCTGAACAGGTAGTCCATCACCAGCGTGAAGACCTGCCAGCTGAAGGCTTTGATCGGCTGGCTGGCGGGGGCTATCAGGATGTGCATGCCGTAGTCATCGGGCGCGGCCGGGTAGAACTTCCCAATTTCGTCGTCAGCGGCGCGATAGCACTCAATCAGACAGACCGGCTGATCGTTGCAGCAGCCGATCAGCGCCGCATGGGGATCGGCAGCGGTCAGCGTCTGATAGAACCCGGCAACCTGCGCCAGGCTGTGTGACTGCATGCCCCAGAAACGGGCATAGTCGCGGGTGACCCAGCTGTGAATCAGGGGCGCATCGTGCTCACACATCGGTCTCAGGGTAAAGCGGCCAGCAGGGCGGTCGGCCGTAAACAGCGGTGGTGTATGCATGTCAGTGCTCCGTTTTCGCCGGGAAGGTCTGGAAAGCGATCTGGCGCTCGACTGGATAAACCTCGCGTCCGGTCAGTTCGCGCAGCAGCACGGAGTTGCGATAGCAGGCCATGCCCAGATCCGGGGTGACAAATCCATGGGTGTGCAGCTCTGCATTCTGCACAAAGATCTGATTGTGGTGATCGATGCTGTAGTTGCGCTGCACGTCGTAGCGCCCCTTGTCATCCCAGCGCAGGCGCGACGCGATCCCCTCTAAAAACATCGGCGGCTGATAGTGATAGCCGGTCGCCATCACCAGTCCTTCCGTGCGACGGGTAAAGGTGCAGTCCTGCTCCTCCTGATGAAGGGTCAGCTCAAATTCGCCCTGCGGCAGCCAGCGCATCGCGGTCAGCGCCGAATGGGTGAAAAGGTTGACGTTCAGGTCACCGTCCAGCTGTTTCACATACATCAGATCGTAAATGTCGTTGATCAGACTGCTGTTGATGCCTTTGTAGAGATTCTTGTGACGGGCATTCAGCGCATCACGGGTGTGAGCGGGCAGGGCGTGGAAATAGTCCACCCACTCCGGCGAGGTCATCTCCAGCGTCAGCTTGGTGTACTCCAGCGGATAGAAACGCGGCGCACGGGTGATCCAGTTGAGCTGGTAACCAAAGCGGTCAATATCGGTCAGCAGATCATAATAGATCTCTGCTGCGCTCTGGCCGCTGCCCAGCACGGTGATCGACCGCTTCTGCTGCAGCTCAGCCTTATGCGCCAGATAGTGGCTGGAGTGGGTCAGGCGCTGGCGATGCGGCTGGCTGCATTCGGGCATCCAGGCCACCGGGCCGGTGCCAAGGATCAGATGTCGCGCCAGATAGCGCTGCTTCTCACCGCTGCGGGTGTCGGTCACCTGCAGCTGGTAGAGACCTGTCGCTTCATCATAGCTGGCATAGTCGACATGACTGTTCCAGCGCAGATTAGAGAGTCGCGAACTGGCCCACTGGCAGTACTGGTTATACTCTTTGCGCATCAGGAAAAAATCTTCCCGGATGTAAAAGGAGTAGAGTTTTCCCTTCTCCTTCATGTAATTAAGCAGGCTGTAGGGACTGGTAGGATCGGCGAGCGTCACCAGATCGGCCATAAACGGCGTCTGCAGATGGGCGCTTTCGAGCATCATCCCGGTGTGCCAGTCGAATCCCGGATTCTGGTCCAGGAAAAGTCCCTTCAGCCCCTCGACCGGCTCACTCAGGCAGGCCAGGCTCAGGTTAAACGGGCCAATGCCGACGCCAATGAAATCGTAAACAGGCTTATCCATCTCAGTTTGCTCCCTGACTGACCGCGCTCAGCGCAGAAGCCCGCACCTGTTCCCGGCCATAATGGGTAATCAGGCTCAGCACATCTTCAATGTCTGCAGGCGTCGTGGTGGGATTCAGCAGCGTGAATTTCAGATACTGACGTCCGTTAACTTTGGTGCCGGCAACCACCGCATTGCCAGCGCGGAACAGGGCCTTGCGGATAGCCGCATTAATCTCATCGACCCTGGCATCGCTGGTATGTCTGCCCGGCACAAAGCGGAAAATCTGCGTGGTCAGCTCCGGAGCGTGCAGCACTTCAATAGCAGGATGCGCCTTTAACAGTGCATGGGCAGACTCTGTCAGCGTGATCAGAGTATCGAAGGCCTCGCCCAGCGCCACCGGCCCCATTACGCGCAGCGTCAGCCACATCTTCAGCGCGTCAAACCGGCGGGTGGTCTGAATACTTTTATTGACCAGATTAGGCGTGCCTTCCTGCTGAGCACTCAGCGGATTCAGGTAATCTGCATGGTGGGTAACATGCTTCAGATTCTGGCTGTCACGGACGAAGAACGCGCCGCAGCTGACGGTCTGGAAGAAAGATTTGTGATAATCGACGGTCACCGAATCCGCCTGTTCAATACCCTTCAGACGTGAGCGGTGCTTCTCAGAGACCAGCAGTCCGCAACCGTAAGCAGCGTCAACGTGCATCCACAGACCGGACTCTTTACAGAGTCGGGCAATGGCCGGAAGAGGGTCGATGCTGCCGAAATCAGTGGTGCCGCTGGTGGCGACAACGGCAATCGGAATCAGCCCTTCGCTGCGGCAGCGTGCAATCTCCTGTTCCAGCGAAACCACATCCATACGGTAATGTTCGTCATGATCTACGGCGATCACGGCGTCATAGCCGAGCCCCAGTATCGCCATTGATTTCTGGATACTGAAGTGACTGAGTTTCGAGGTAAAGACCCGCCATCTGGGCGCGGTCTCCGGCAATCCACGCTGTTTGATCAGATGATCAGGATGATGCGCCGCACACCAGCTGTCACGCGCCAGCAGCATGGCCATCAGGTTAGACTGGGTGCCGCCGCTGGTGAAGATCCCGTCCGATCCGCCCGGCAGCCCGATGCGGCCCAGCGTCCAGTCGATCACCTTCTGCTCAATCAGCGTGCCACCGGCACTCTGATCCCAGGTATCGACCGAGCTGTTGACGGCGGCCATGATCTGCTCGGCCATCAGAGAGGGCAGCACGACCGGGCAGTTAAGATGGGCCAGATATTTGGGATGGTGGAACCAGACGGCATCGCGCAGATAGAGCTGGCTCAGCTCCGCCAGCGCCGCCTCGTTGTTGCCCAGCGGTCGATCCAGATCGACGCCGCTGAACTCTGCCGCCAGCTCGTGGGGCAGGATGCCGCTGAAGGGTTTCTCTACGCCGGTGACGGTGCGGGTCATCAGCGCCAGCACCTCCTGAGTCTGCTGCGACCAGGCTGCCAGTTGCTGATCGTTAAAAATGGCGGTTTCAGCCGTGCTGGCAATAGGGGCAGGCGCGGATTCCCGTGCCGCCTGGGTGGATGAGCGTAAAAGCATGTTCAGTTCCTGTGCGTGAATACCTGGTACCCTGCTGACTTAAATCAGCAGCGTCGGATGTCCGCTCAACAACTCCAGTAAACATAAAACTAACTAACCAGACAAAAACCCGGCCATTGGCTGGCTAAGTGTTTTCACCTTAAAAAAAGACAATGCCACAGATTATTTGTGGACTAATCAGCGATAAACGCTTTGTTATATGAGGATGAGATTGTAAATGTTAATCATTTGCATTCAATTGTTTTATTGTGAAATTTTATTTATTAGCCGCCCTTATGTCACAAATGTGATATTGATCACAATTTTGATTCGGAATCGTCCTTTTTTAATAAGACGTAACAGAGATTCATCGGGCAGGTGAACGAGATGACGGGTTAAATGGACGGCGAAAACGGAGTCTGGAGCCTGATCGGGACTGAGATAAAACAGGCTGATTCAGGTCTTTAGCCGGGAGACATGAATAAACCAGAAAGCGCAGACCGCGCTTTCTGGCCGGAACGACGTGACTCAGCCTGCGTTCGTTTCTGCAGGGACTTTCTTTCTGGTCATAAAGTTGAAAATCACTAACAGGGCAAAGATGCCGGTGATGATCATTGTAATGGTGCCTTTATCCATAAAGTGCGCCATGTTGCCAAGAAGAATACCGGTGACGCCAAAATCGGTGTCGGAGAAGGTCGTGTTGGTCAGGCCAATCTGTCCTAGCACGGGCAGCAACGCAACAGGCAGGAAGGTAATCAACAGGCCATGTGCAAAAGCACCACAAATAGCCCCGCGTTTACCCCCGGTCGCATTGCCAAATACGCCTGCGGTCGCGCCACAGAAGAAGTGGGGCACCACGCCCGGCAGAATCAGGACCCAGTGCAGCTGGCCAAGAACAAACAACCCAACCAGACCGCCGATGAAACTGGAAATAAAGCCCACCAGAACCGCATTCGGCGCGTACGGGAAAACAATCGGACAGTCCAGTGCAGGCCGGGCATCCGGTACCAGCTTTTCAGAAAAGCCGGTAAAGGCCGGAACGATCTCCGCCAGGATCAGTCGCACACCCTGCAGAATAATAAAGACACCCGCCGCAAAGGTAATCGCCTGAATAAACGAGTAAACCAGGTAGTTCTGACCGTTACTGAAATGCGTCTCTACGTAATCCTTACCGGCTGAGACCGACAGGATGAGGTAGATAATCATCATTGTCAGTGAGATAGAGATGGTGCTGTCTCGCAAAAAACTCAGGTTTTTTGGCATGTTCATCTCTTCGGTGGACTTAGAGCCTTTGCCCACCAGTGAGCCGATCCAGCCTGATAAGACGTAGCCAATCGTTCCGGTATGCGCCAGTGCAACATGATCGCCGCCGATAATCTTCCGCATATAGGGTTGAGCGATGGCCGGGAAAGTCGCCATCAGAATACCTAACAGCAGCGATCCGGTGTAAATAAGCTGGATACCCTCGAAGCCGGCAACCGACAGAATAATCGCAATCATACAGGCCATATAAAAAGTAACATGACCTGAAAGGTAGATATATTTGAGTCGGGTAAACCGGGCAACAACGATATTCGCGACCATGCCGAAAGCCATGATCATCGTGGTCGGCGCGCCATATTTCGCCAGGGCGATTGAGACCATCGCTTCGTTGTTGGGAATGATGCCCTGAACATCAAACGCCTGCTTAAAAATGTCGCCCAGCGGCGTCAGGGAACCGACCAGCACGGTCGCTCCGCCTGCCAGCACCAGAAAGCCCAGAATCGTTTTAACCGTTCCCTTAATCACATCCGGGAAGGGTTTCTTCTGCGCTACCAGGCCGAAACATGCCACCAGTCCGACTAAAATGGAGGGCACTTTCAGCACGTCGACGACGAACTGCAAAAGGTTTTGAGTAAACATATTAACCTCGAGGGTATGGTGTTTATCTGTTTATCAACTTTCAGTTTTTCTCAAAATACTCACGTATCTTTTGCTCGATTTCTTTCAGGTCGATGATGTTATTAATGATAATGACCTTCTCGGGGGAAGGTTTGCGCTATAGGCGATATCCTTCGCCATCACAAACACATCCGCTACTTCGGGTGTGACCGAGCCGAGATCGGAATGCTCCACTTCAGCCTCAACACCAATCGTCTTCAGTACTTTCTTGATGTTCATTTCCATCATGAAGCTGCTGCCCAGACCTGAACCACACACTGCCATCATTTTCATAACTGACCTCGTTAACTGTTTTTAGAAAAGGGAGAGGCGACAGGCCGGTTAAACGCCGGTCAGAATCGCCATCAGCGCCTGCTGACTGCGGGCGGCAAAGATCTGCTCCATGATGTTTTCATCGGAGAGCACCTCTGCCAGCTGAGAAATCATTTCGATATGACTGTTGCTGTCCGGCGCGGAGAACATGAAGAGCACCTTCACGGGATCGTTCTCTTCGGAGTCAAAAGTCACGGCGTTGCCCAGCAACACAACGGACAACCCGAGTTTATGTGCGCCCTGTTCCGGACGCGCATGGGGCATAGCAATCTGTGGCGCAATCACAAAAAAGGGACCGATTTCCTCTTTCTGGTGAATAATGGCGTCAATGTAATCCTGCGATATGGCGCCTTCACGGAGCAGCGGACGCCCTGCTACAGCTAATGCTTCCCGCCAGTCAGCGACGTTTTCAACGTACTGTACTTTTTCGTTATTCAGCCAGTCTGCCAGATTTGACATCGTCTTAACCCTGCCTCGATTGCGTAATAAAATTTATGCCAGTCGCGATTCCGGATGTGCTGAAACACGCGCCCTGGTGAGTCCGGCGATGCCGCAGGTGTATAGTCACTTTTCCTATTAAAGCGGCTGCCTGCTGCGACTTCTCCTCTGATACCTGACAATACGGACAGATAAAGCTCCGTAAAAATAATCATCATGAATTTAAAAAATAGTATCCATTCAATCAGTTAATTCATCATGACTTTGTCAGTAAAGAGGTATAAAGCCGGATTCACTTATCTCTTCACATCTGTACATCTTTCAGATGTCTAGTCATCCTGATAATGTACTTCGGCGTGTATGGACACAACCTGTAAAGTTAAAATATGGGTATGCAGGCTAAATATCAGTGTCAATTTGTTAAATTGATCACATATTCAGGGTGCCGGTGTAGTACTCCTCTGGCAATGTCAGGCAGAACTGTAATGACACGGATAAGTGACGCCGCAGGTTCACTCGCATGGGAAGAAAATCGATGGTTGATGGGATAACTGAAAAGCAAAAAGAGGTGGTGGATTACATCCTCAATAAAATTAAACAGGACGGCCTTCAGCCTGGAGAAAAGCTGGATACCGAAATTTCAATCGCAAAAAACATTGGCATTACCCGCGCAACGGTCCGCGAGGCGACGCGCATTCTGGTAGAACAGCAGCGGATATACCGGGTCAAAGGCTCGGGGATCTTTGTCGGTTCGATGGAGATGAGTAGTCAGGCGCACCGTTTTCATGTGCTCTCGCCGTTCGACTTTCAGGCACAACGGAAAGGGCATAAAGGCGTCAGGAAAATTATTTCGGTCAGCATTGTCAAAGTTCCCTCGGCGGAAATGGCCCAGGCATTGCGGATTAAAAACAGCGACCAGATCTATAAGATCCATCGCCTGATGTGTTTTGATGATATTCCGGTGGCGCTCGAACAGATCCACCTGCCGGTTTCCCTCTTCAATAGCATGGAATTCAGCAAGCTGGAGATCTCGAAATATGCCTATATTGAAGAGGTTACCGGGAAAAAGGTTCAGCTCAGAGATCAGCACCTTACGGCCATTAATCTCATGCACGGTGAATCTCTGACGCTGCTGAATTTAACTCCCGGGGATGCGGTCATTCAGATTAATGAAACCGTCTATCTCAACGACGGAGTGCCCTGTGAGGTAAATATTGCAATTATCAACACGCGCTATTTTCCGTTAAAACAGAATTCTCAGCGGCCTTAATTTCTGCCGTTTCCTCTTCGCGGCTGGCTATATCATCCTGGCCACTCATCAAACAGAAAAGCAAACAGAAAAGCAAACAGAAAAACAGAAATGGCATGCGGGATAGAATTACCAAAAGCCACAGTCCGTTATTTCCACCGAAGCAAATTGCACCGGTTTTAATTCGCTGAGCATCTAAGCCTTTCTCTGTTTCCTGCTATTCGAGACAGCGCTGCCGCGCGCTCGTCCGCGTTATCCCCCTGTACCGGTATCGGCCCCGATACATAAGACGTTTTTCTGCAAAACTTTGCCAGCCTGTCGATTTTAACCCCGTCATGCTGCGAAAACAGGCGGTACAGGGGCGTGAATATCGCCTGAAAATGGCTTTCCATGCTCATTTCTGCGCCTGCGCCTGCCTGACTTTGTCATTATAAAAAATTCAGGTAAGCATAAAACAATATGATGTTTTACCAATAATTAGCGTCACCTCACACTGGTCAGCAACAGGAATGAATAAGGACCAGATAAATGGCATATCGATTGAGTCTGTTAGACAAAGCGCCCGTGTCGCAGGGAGAGTCAGCCACCGCAGCGTTACAGCGCACGCTGCAGCTGGCGCAACGGGCAGAGGAGTGGGGCTATCATCGCTTTTGGCTGGCAGAGCATCACAACACCGCCCAACTCGCCAGTCCTTCACCCGAGGTTTTGATCGCGTGGATCATTGCGCAGACCCGTCATATCCGTGTCGGTTCGGGCGGCGTGATGTTGCAGCATTACAGCCCCTACAAAGTGGCGGAAAACTTCAATCTGCTCGCGTCACTGGCGCCGGGACGCATTGATATCGGCGTGGGTAAGGCGCCGGGCGGCCTGCCGCTCTCCACCCATGCGCTGCAGCAGGGTATCGATGCCGCGAAAAAAGGATCCTTTGCCGAGCAGCTTCAGCGGCTGGATAGCTGGCTGTCGCCCGCCCGGAAACAGCCTGACGAAGAGGGGTTGGCCGCGACGCCACTGCCTTCCTGCCCGGCCAACCGTTTTCTGCTGGGGGCCAGTGAAGAGAGCGCCAGACTGGCGGCCTCGCTGGGCTGGCAGTTTGTCTTCGCCGCCCACCTGAACGGCGATCGCCAGCTGCTTGAGCATGCGCTGAATACCTATTCCCGCCTGAGCCAGGGCCAGCGTGCGCTGGTCGCCGTGCAGGTGGTGGTCGCCGACTCCCCGGTTCAGGCTGACCTGCTGGTCAGCTCACTGCGTCACTACCATGTGTCGGTGAAAGAGGGACCTTCTGTCAACGTCGCCAGCCTGGAGCAGGCGGAACGCTATGTGCGGCAGGGCGGATATCGCGATTATCAGATCGAGCCGCGCACGCCGTCACTGCTGCGGGGCACCGCAGCTCAGGTTCATGCGCAATTAGACGCGTTGCATCATAACTTTGACATTGACGAGTTTGTCATCGACACGCCGATTACGGAACCGGCAGCCCGGCTGCGATCACTGGAACTGCTGGCGACGCGTCATCTGGTTGCGGCCTGAATCTCAGCGGAGAGACATCATGAGTGCGGAATCACAACTGATTGAATGGCGGCGTGAACTGCATACCTGGCCGGAGCTGTCGGGTCAGGAGTTCGCGACCACCGCCCGGCTGCGAAGCTGGCTGCAGGCGGCGGGTATCCGTCTGGCTGACTATCCGCTGGAGACGGGGGTGGTGGCGGAAATTGGTCACGGAGAAACCGTGGTCGCGCTGCGCGCCGACATCGATGCGTTACCCATCCATGAGGCGAGCGGCGTGCGTTTTCACTCCCGTCATCCCGGCGTAATGCACGCCTGCGGTCACGATCTGCACAGCGCGGTGATGCTGGGTGCGGCGCTGCAGCTCCATGCGCAGGCCGATCAGCTGCCTGGCCGGGTGCGTATCCTGTTTCAGCCTGCTGAGGAGATTGCCCGTGGCGCACGCCAGTTTATCGACGCTGGCGTGCTGGATGAGGTTCAGGCGATCTTCGGGATGCACAACGAACCGTCACTGCCGGTCGGCACCTTTGCGACCCGCAGCGGCGCGTTTTACGCCAACACCGACAAATTCATTATTCGCGTTACCGGTAAAGGCGCTCATGCCGCCTGTCCTGAGCAGGGCGTTGACAGCATCGTCACAGCCAGCCAGATCATTCAGGCGCTGCAGGGGCTGACCAGCCGTAGTTTCAGCGCCCTGGACAGCCTGGTGCTGAGCATCACCCGCATCGACGGCGGTAAAAGCTGGAATGTCCTGCCGGGTCGTGTGGAGTTTGGCGGAACAGCCCGCACCCACGATTCTGCGCTGCGCGCCGGGCTGGAGCAGCGGGTACGCACCCTGATTGAACACGTCGCCGCCGCCCATGGCGCACAGGCGACCCTGAGCTGGCACCCCGGCCCGCCGGTGTTGATCAACGATGCACACTGGGCAGACTTCAGCAGTGACGTCGCACGACAGGCTGGTTATCGCGTAGAGACGGCCGGCCTGCATCTGCTGGGTGAGGATTTCGCCTTCTATCTGCAACAGGTGCCGGGGGCCTTTGTCAGCCTCGGCAGCGCCAGCGAGGCGGGTCTGCACCACGCCAGCTTCACCCCGGACGAGGCGCTGATTGCGCCCGCTGCCGACTATTTCGCCCGACTGGCCCGTCAGGCGCTGGAGCATCTCTCGGCGCGATGTCGGGCCCCGCTTCTGAACTGATTCTATTTGCCGCCCTGATAACACGACGGTTCTGATCCCCCGTCGCGGGCACCGCTACGACTAAAAAGAGAGCACACCATGACCACAAGACAACTCCGGCTGGGCACGATGCTGCACGGCGCGTCGGGAAACATGTCCGCCTGGCGCCATCCGGCGGCGCAGGCCGATGCCAGCATCAGCCTGGACTACGCGAAAAAAATCGCCCGCAAGGCGGAACAGGGCCGACTCGACTTTCTGTTTGTCGCGGACGGCTTATTCATTAACGAGAAGTCGATCCCGCACTTTCTCAATCGCTTCGAACCGCTGACGCTCCTGTCAGCGCTGGCGGGCGTGACCGAACATCTGGGGCTGGTCGGCACCGTCTCCACCTCCTACAGCGAGCCGTTTACCATTGCGCGTCAGTTTGCCAGCCTCGATCATCTCAGCGGCGGCCGGGCGGGCTGGAACGTGGTGACGTCGCCTCTGGAGGGATCAGCGAAAAACTTTTCGCGCCAGCAACATCCTCAGCACGCGCTGCGCTACCGCATCGCCGATGAATATCTGCAGGTGGTGAAAGGCCTGTGGGACTCCTGGGAAAGCGACGCCTTTGTGCGTGACAAGGCCAGCGGGCAGTTCTTCGACCCGGCAAAACTGCACACGCTCGATCATCATGGCGACTTCTTCCAGGTGCAGGGCCCGCTGAACATCGCGCGCACGCCGCAGGGCCGTCCGATTATCTTCCAGGCGGGCGCGTCTGAAGATGGCAAAAAACTGGCCGCGCGCCATGCGGATGCCATCTTTACCCATCAGCCCACCCGCGAAGAAGCGCAGGCGTTCTATCAGGATGTAAAACAGCAGCTGGTCGCCAATGGCCGTCAGCCAGAAGATCTGCATATCTTCCAGGGGGTGAGCGTGATCGTTGGCGATGACGACGAGGATGTGGAGCGCCAGTATCAGACCACGGCGGCGCTGGTATCCATCCGCGATGCCCTGAACTATCTTGGACGCTTCTTCGACCATCACGACTTTTCACAATATCCGCTCGACGCGCCGTTCCCCGATATCGGCGACATCGGCCAGAACAGTTTCCGCAGCACCACCGATGAGATCAAACGCAAGGCCAGAGAGCAGGGCCATACCCTGCGCAAGGCCGCGCTGGAAGCCGCTACCCCGCGCCCGCTGTTTCACGGCACGCCGGACGCGGTAGCCGATGGCCTGCAACTCTGGTTTGAAACGCACGCCACTGATGGATTCATTATCAATGGCGGCACGCCTGACACCTTTGAACGCTTTGTTGACCGCGTGGTGCCGATTCTGCAGGCGCGCGGCCTGACGCGCCGCGACTATCCGGGCACGACCCTGCGCGACAGCTTCGCCCTGAAACAACCCGTTAATCAGTTCACCTCACAATAAGAGCACACGCCATGCAAACACCCCTGCGTCTCCTCGCCCTGCTTATTCTGGCCGCCAGCAGCAACAGTCTGGCGGAAAGCACCAGCGTCGCCTATAACGGTCAGCGCATCAGCCTTGAGGCAAATAAAGCCGCGATTAACACCGCGAAAAATCCGCAGGCGATCGCGCAACTGCCCGCCGGGCATCATTTTGTGGTGCCAGGCGCCTTTACCGTAGCGGTTGCCGCGCTGAACTCTCCGCCGCTGACGGTGTTCTCTGATGACAATAAAACCCTGCTCGGCAGTGAAGTGGACATCGCCCGCCTCGTGGCTGACAGCCTTGGCCTGAAACTCAACGTCGTGCCGACGTCATGGGAAGGCTGGCCGCTGGGCGTGGCCTCAGGCAAGTATGACGCGGCGATCTCCAATATCACCGTGACCCGCGAGCGCAAAGAGAAGTTTGACTTTGCCACCTATCGCAAGGATTCGCTGGGCTTTTATGTCAAAAGCAGCAGCCCGATTCAGTCAGTGACCAAAGCGGAGGATATAGCCGGGCTGCGGATCATCGTGGGGTCCGGCACCAATCAGGAGGCGATTCTGCTGGCGTGGGACAAGGAGAACCAGGCCAGAGGACTTAAAGCCTTTACGCCGATCTACGCCAAAGATGACGCCGCCCAGACTCTGGCCCTGCAGGCGGGACGGGCCGATGCCTTCTTCGGCCCTAACGTGATTGGTGCCTGGAAAGCGGCGCTGACTGGCAAAACCCGCCTGGTGGGCAGCGTGGATGGTGGCTGGCCAAAGGCGGCGCACATTGCCGTCACGGTGAAGAAAGGCAGCGGTCTGGCGGAACCGATCAGCACAGCCCTGAATGGGGTGATCGGCAATGGTGACTACCAGAAGGTGCTGAATCGCTGGGGCGAGGGCGTCGAGCGTATCGACCGTTCTGAAATCAATCCTGCCGGACTGGGCGACTGAGGAGCTGACGATGAGTGAATCCACGTTTCGTGAAGTCTCCCCGGAGGCACCGGAGCTGCAACCGATACTCAGCGGTCTGTTTGGTGAATATTCGGCGCGTTACGGCGACTTCTTCTCCCGCCGCAACGAGCTGGAACTGGAGCTGACCGAATGGTATCTGCCACCACAGGGGCTGTTTATCGTGCTGGAGCGTGACGGCGAGATCATCGCGATGGGCGCGTATAAACCCTATGACACCCGGACCGCAGAGCTGAAGCGCATCTGGACGCGCAGCGATCTGCGGCGACAGGGGCTGGCTCTGGTGGTGCTGCAGGAGCTGGAGCGGCGCGCCTTGCAGGCCGGTTATCAGCGGCTGTTTCTTACCACCGGCTTCCGCCAGCCTGAGGCGGTACGGCTTTACACCGGGCATGGCTATCAGCCGCAGTGCGATCTCAGCGGGGATCTGGAGCGTTATGGTCAGCCGCCGCACGACGGACGACTGCGTTTTATTAAAGTCATCGGCGTCCATGACGTCGCCAGGGCAAGTTAAGGAGTGACGATGAGCCAACATCAATTAAAGGTCGTGCCAGCCCGTTATCCGGCCCGAACCGCAGGCGCTGTCGTGGCGCTGTTTATCCTGGCGGGCGTGGTCCAGTCCGTGGCGTTTAACCCGCGCTGGGAATGGGGCGTGTTTGCCCGCTGGTTCTTCGATCCGGTGATCCTGCATGGCTTAGGGCAGACGCTGCTGCTGACGCTTTCTGGCACGCTGTTAAGCCTGTTCTTTGGCGGCCTGCTGGCGCTGGCCCGGCTCTCTTCATCATGGCTGCTTAGCACGCTGGCGTGGGGCTATATCTGGCTCTTCCGCTCGCTGCCGCTGATTGTCGTGCTGATTATTCTTTATAACTTCTCCTATCTCTACGACACGTTGTCGATAGGCATTCCCTTTACCGGCCTGTCGTGGGGTGCGTTTCAGACTATCGATGTATTGGGTCAGTTTCCGGCGGCGGTGATCGGGCTGACGCTGGTGCAGGCGGCCTACAGCGCGGAGATTATTCGTGGTGGCATTCTGGGCGTCGATCACGGCCAGGTGGAAGCGGCCTCTGCGCTGGGGCTCTCCGCCTCGCGCCGGACCTTCCGTATTATCCTGCCGCAGGCGCTGCGCGCCATTATTCCGACGGCATTTAACGAAATCATCAGTCTGGCGAAAGGCACCTCGGTGGTTTACGTGCTGGCGATGCCGGAGCTGTTCTACACCATCCAGATGATCTACAACCGCAATCAGGAGGTGATCCCGCTCCTGATGGTCGGTGCCGCCTGGTATCTGATTATCACCACGGTGCTCTCCGTGATTCAGTACAACGCTGAACGCTGGATGGCCCGCAGCGTCACCCGTGAATCGCAGCCGTCGCGCTGGCGTCAGTGGCGTAACCGCGCCGAACCGCTTCATTCGACTGAGGAGATCAGCCATGTCCGAAGCCATTGATTACCGCACCTCACACACCACCGGGGCCATCAGCATCACCGGTGTCACGAAACGTTTTGGCAGGCACAAAGCGCTGGATGCTGTTTCGCTGTCGCTGGAACCGGGATCGGTCACGGTGATCCTCGGGCCGTCCGGTTCCGGTAAATCCACACTGCTGCGCACCATTAATCATCTCGAACGGGTCGATGAGGGGTTTATTCAGATTGATGGCGACTATATTGGCTATCAGCAGCGCGGCGACAGGCTGTATGAGCTGAAGGAGAAAGCGATTCTGCGGCAGCGCATCAATGTGGGCTATGTGTTTCAGAACTTCAACCTGTTCCCTCACCTCAGCGTGCTGGACAATCTGATCGAAGCGCCGATCGCGCACCGGCAGTTAACGAAAGCGCAGGCGATAGCACGGGCCGGGGAACTGCTCGACATTGTGGGGCTGCGGCATAAAGCCGATGCCTGGCCGCGCCATCTTTCGGGCGGTCAGCAGCAGCGCATCGCAATTGCGCGGGCGCTGATGCTCAGGCCGCGCGTCATGCTTTTCGATGAACCGACCTCGGCGCTCGACCCGGAGCTGGTGGGCGAAGTGCTCGACGTGATTAAGAAACTGGCGCGCTCCGGCACGACGCTGGTGATCGTCACCCACGAGATCGGCTTTGCCCGTGAAGTGGCAGACAACGTGGTGTTTATGGTGGATGGCCGGATTGTGGAGCAGGGCAGCAGCACTCAGGTGCTCAGTCATCCGCGTCACGAACGCACCCGCCGTTTTCTGGCGCGCGTGTTATGAGGGCGTCGACGTTAACACCCGTCGCAGTGGCGCTGCTGCTGCCCGCCCTGGCCGCGCAGGCGGCCCGGACGCTGGATGTGCTGCAGAATGAAACGCCGATTCACGCCCCGGCCAGCCCGCAGGCCATCGCGAAAATCCCGGCGGACTATCACTTTGTCGAGCCCGGCACGCTGACGGTGGCGACCTCCGCCACCAACTCGCCGCCGCTGTCGCTACTGGCCTCTGACAATGTGACGCGGATTGGCAGCGATCCTGACATCGCCAGGCTACTGGCCGACAGTCTGGGCCTGAAGCTCAGGCTGGTGCCCGCCTCCTGGGAGGACTGGCCGCTGGGGATCACCGCCGGACGCTATGATGTCGCGATGTTCAATATTGCCGTCACGGAAGAGCGCAAGCAGAAGTTCGATTTCGCGACCTACCGGGCGGATAACCACGCCTTTGCGGTGAAAAGTGACAGCCGGATTAGCCGGATCAATCAGCCTGCGGATATTGCCGGCAAGCGGATTATCGTCTCGTCGGGCACCAATCAGGAGCGCATCTTACTGAGCTGGGATGCGCAGAACCAGGCCAGAGGGCTGCCCGCCGTGAGGCCAATCTACCTGACTGATGACGCCTCCGCCACGCTGGCGCTGCTGTCGGGACAGGCCGATGCCCAGTTCGGGCCGCACTCAATGGCGGCCTAGAAGGTAGCGTCGCGCGGTCAGACAAAGCTGGTTGGCAGCGGGCCTTTTCGCGCCTGGGTGGCGGTGACTACCCGTAAGGGCAACGGTCTGGCACCTGCGCTGCAGGCAGCGCTGGATAACGCCATCGCGGGCGGGCAGTATCAGCAGGTTCTGGCGCGCTGGGGTGAACAAGATGAAGCCATCTCTCAATCAGCCCTCAATCCTCCCGGCATCGTTTACTGAACCGACAGAACCGGCAGAGAAGCCTGCCGGTTCTGTCTCAGGTCAGTGGATGACCCCGGAATTGAACTACACTCTCCAGCGTTAGTGATTTATCCTGCCCGCCTGAACCCATAAAAACCCTCACGGCGTGCCGGAGTAATTGACCTGGAAGCCCCATGAAAATCAGATTCCTTTCTGCCAATGAGCAAAAACTGGCGGAGGTGCGCAAAATTCTCGAACCTGTCGGGGTCGAAGTGTTGCCCATCGCCCGTCGTATCGAAGAGATTCAGACCGAGAACGAGCTGGACCTGGTGCGCGACAAACTCACCAAAGCCTTCTCCCTGATAGGGCGACCGCTGTTTGTCGAACATACCGGCCTTTATCTGGATGGCCTGAACGGCCTGCCCGCCGGACTGACCCGCATTTTCTGGAACCGTCTGGACGCCGATCGCTTTACCGCGCTGGTGCAGGGGCTCGACAGCCAGGCCGTGACCGCCAAGACGGTGCTCGGCTACTGCGATGGTCGCAAAATGTATCAGTTTTCGGGCGAACTGCGCGGCACCATCGCCGCAGAACCTGCTGGCACGCGCGGCTTTCAGTGGGACTGCGTGTTTGTCCCCGAAGGCTATGACCAGACCTTTGCAGAAATGGGTGAACTTAAAAATGAGATCTCAATGCGCCGTATCGCGCTGGATCGCTTTGCCACCTTTTTAAAAACCTCGCGGAGCGTGGCATGAAACCTGAACTTAAGCGTGCTTATGACTCCGGCAAACTGATCCTGTTCGCCGGGGCGGGTATCTCGCGCAATTTCGGCCTGCCGGAGTGGCATGAACTGATTGCGCATCTTGCCAACGAGCTGGGTTACGACCCGAAAATCTTTAACACCTACGGAACCCACCTGTCGCTGGCGGAGTATTACAAACAGAAAAAAGGCTCGCTCGGCCCGCTGCGTAGCTGGATGGATCGTGAATGGCATCGTCCGGATATCGATGTCCGGTCTTCGGAAATTCACACCATGATCACCCAGGGAAATTTCTCCCGTATCTACACGACGAATTATGACCGCTGGCTGGAAGCAGCGCACGACGCCAACGGTGTGCCTTACTACAAAGTAGCCAATGCGGCCGACCTGGTCTCTCTCACCGAGGATAAACGCCACATCATCAAGCTGCACGGTGACTTTGACGATGACACCTCCATCGTGCTCGATGAGAGCAGCTATTTTGAACGCCTTTATTTCGACTCGCCGCTCGACATCAAACTGACGCACGATGTCATGGGCAATTCGGTACTCTTTGTCGGCTACAGCATCAGCGATTTCAATATCCGCCTGCTGTTCTACCGCCTGACCAAAATGTGGGGACGTACCGGGCTGGCGACCGCGCGGCCCAAATCCTACCTGTTCACCAACCGGAACAACCCGGTGGCGAAAGAGGTGCTGGGGCAGTGGGGGATCGAGGTGATCGTCTCCGAAGAGGACGATCCGCGCAAAGCGCTGGCGATGTTTCTTGAGGAGCTGCTGGTGTAGTGAGCACTGGCACAAGAAAAATAAAAAACCTGTGCGTGGACAAGGTTAGCCTGCGCACAACCCGTAAACGCTATTCTCTGCTGGCAATGCATTACCGGCATGATATACTGTATGTATACACAGTACCTGAGGGCGAAAAAGATGGCTGTTGAAACAAAATTTGTAGTAGTCAGAAAGGGTGAAGAGAAGATGACGTTTGCCAATAAGAAAGAGGCCGATGCCTACGACAAAATGCTCGATATGGCCGAAGCCTTCACCGACTGGCTGTTACAGCAGCAGCCTGATATGGGCGAATCTCAGGCAGAAACGCTGGGCCTGCTGATGGCCGATCAGAAAGATGCTGTTCAGCATATCCTGCGCACCAGCAAACTGCCGACAGTGGCGGCCAGCGCATCGAAGTCTGGCGCCGTTTCCGATCAGGATGCCAGCGAGCAGGCAGACGAGCCCGCGACAAAGAAAGTGCGCGCCGTTAAAGCCGCCTGATCGCCACAACGCCGGAAGCCACCCTTCCGGCGTTGTCGTTTCTGGCCTGCGCGGCCTCAGACCGCCTTGTTTTCCGCGTGGCTGACCTGGTAACGGGTGCTCCTGCCGCCGCCTTCCAGTTTGTAAAGACAGCCTTTTTCCACCAGTTCGGCCAGATGTCGCGTCGCGGTTGCCTTACTTACTTTCGCGACTTTCTGATACTGACTGGCGCTGATGCCCAGCTCGAAACCCTGCTCCCCGCCATCCAGCAACCGGTTCATCACCTTTACCTGTTCAGGGCTTAAACCGGTTCCCTGATGCCGCAGCCAGAAACGTGCCTTTTTCTGCGTGCGTTCGATAACCTGCATCGCCTGCTGCAGGCTCTCATCCAGAATATCCAGAAACCACACCAGCCAGGGTGTGATGTCGAGGTCGCCTTTTTGCGTCTGTTCAAGAATTCGGTAATAGCCGGTTCGCTGCGCCAGGATAGCGGAAGACATGGCATAAAGGCGAATGCTCTGACTGTCCGCCTGCGCCAGCGCCAGATCGGTTAATGCACGGGTGATACGACCATTGCCATCATCAAACGGGTGCAGAGTGACAAACCACAAGTGGCTGATGGCGGCGCGCAGCAGCGGGTCCAGCATCACATTCTGCTGGCTGCTGTTGAACCAGTCGATAAACTGCGCCAGCTGGGGCTCCAGTCCGTGACGCGGCGGCGCTTCAAAATGAACCGTGGGCCTGTCAAGGCGTCCTGAAATAACCTGCATTGGCTCGCTGCCGCGCAGTGTGCCGACGCTCAGGCGCTGCACCGTCCACTCATCCGCCGGAAAAAGCCAGTGATGCCATTGATAAAGACGTTCCAGCGTCAGCGGCTGGCTGCGGTTATTAATTGCATCCAGCATCATGGCGGCCAGCCCTTCTGAGCGATCGGACACCGGATAAGGCTGTGCTTCCGACACACCGAGCCGGCGTGCCAGTGACGAACGTACTGACTGCACATTGACCCGCTCCTCCTCGATTGCGGAGGAGGAGAGGATATTGCTGAGCAGGGTATCCAGTGTCTGTGTTTCGCCGTCGGTCTGCAGGCTGGCACGCCCCAGCAGCAGGCCGCGCTGCTGCTGAAGATGGCGCAGGCGCGGTAACAGCACCGCATCCTGCCAGTAAAAATGGGGCCAGTCCGGTTGCTGCCAGATCCAGGTAACGCTCATAAGCGGCTCACGATCAGGGTGGATGAGCCGAATAAGCACCATTATTCGGCTCATGAAATGAGGTGATAATAGCGAATAAAAGGCTCACTGGCCAACCTGCTGGTCCGGAAGACAAGAAAAAGGGCCCGCAGGCCCTGTTTAATTAGCGGGAGAACTGCATAAAGGTGTCTGAATAGTAGTGAACGATCCAGGCGACATAGGCTAACCAGACGATCATTCCAATTGCCAAAGGTTTACTCATCATTGAACGCTCCTCGGTGACAAAGCTGCAACAGCGATGGCGATAAACTGACAGTAATACCAGGCGGCAGTATTGTTGCAGATCAAAAAAAGCCCGTTCACCATCAAAGCTGTAATCCCTTTCAGATCAATTTCCCCATATCACCTGGGCTGAAACCTTTCACGCTGTCCGAAAACCGTCGTTAAAGTTCAAAAAAACGCCGCCGATAGAGGATAAAGGGAGCACCACATTCACAGGGAGGGCAGGAAACAGGTAAATTTTCGGGGGAACCACGATGGCCAGTCAGGTAACACATAAAAAAAAGATGAGCACCCGCACACAGATGCTGGTCATGGGCGGGCTGACAATTATGCTGGGATTCAGCGTCACCATCGGCGTCCTGAGCTGGCAGTCCGCCGGTGAACAGAAATTGCTGGCAGAGAAGTATCTGCAGCAGATTGCCCAGAGTCGCGCCCTGCAGGTTCAGCAGGAGCTGAGCCATGCGCGGGATGTGGCGAACCACCTCGGACAAAGCGTCATTGCCTTACCCCATGCCGGGATCGGCGATCGTAAAGTAGTCGATAAGGTGATGGAGTATGCGCTGCGCGCCAACCCTGATTATCTGTCAATGTCCGTAACCTTTGAACAAAACGCCTTTGATGGCCGCGATGCGGAGTTTGCAAAACTGCCCGGTCAGGCACCTGAAGGCCGCTATGCCTGGTTCGTGGACCGCGATACTGCCGGTAACTATGTGATGCATCCGCTCGACGCCTTTCTGACGCCCGGCGACGGGGATTACTACCTGGTACCGCATAAAGCCGGAAAAGATACGCTAATCGAACCCTACAGCTACGCCTACAATGGCGTACCCACCCTGCTGACCTCTGTTGCCGCCGTGATTTTCGAGCAGGGCACTCTTAAGGCAATCGTTACTGCCGATATCTCGCTGGCCTCCCTGCAGCAGAAAGTGAACCAGATTAAACCCTGGCAGGGCACCGGTTATGCTCTGTTGCTCTCGAATGGCGGCAAGGTGGTCTCCTCCCCGGTGAAAGAAGAAGCCGGAAAAGCGTGGAAAGGCGAGAAAGACAATTTTACCCCGAAGGTCGTCGAACATTTCGACCCGGTGCTGGGTGAAAAGGCCCTGATGACCTGGCAGCCGATAGTGATCGGCAACAGCGATAAACCCTGGTATCTCGGCGTGGTGGCACCGGTCAGTCAGGTCATGGCCGCAGCTAACCGCCAGCTGATGTGGGCGGTGTTGCTGATGGTGGTCAGTATCCTGCTGGTCGGCACCGTACTTGGCATGCTTTTCAGCCGTAAGGTGTTAAGGCCGATTGGCGGTGAGCCCATCGAGGCAGCGAACATTGCGCTGGCCGTGGCTGACGGCCGACTGGACAACACCATCAGCGTGAAGAAGGGCGATAGTCACAGCCTCTTCTTCGCCCTGCAAACGATGCAGAATCAGCTGCGCGAGATCGTCGGTCAGATTAAAGATGCCAGCGAATCGGTGCGGCAGGGCGCGGGCGAAATCGCCAGCGGCAACCTTAATCTGGCCTCGCGCACCGAAGAACAGGCCGCTGCGCTGGAGCAGACCGCTGCCAGCATGGAGCAGATCAGCGCCACCATCCGGCTGAATGCCGACAACGCGAAACAGGCGACCAGCCTGACCGAAAATGCCACCCACATCGCCAGCCGCGGAGCCTCGCTGGTGGGCGAGGTGGTGCAGACCATGGCGCAGATCGACGACAGTTCGAAAAAAATCGGCGACATTACCACTATGATCAATAGCATCGCCTTCCAGACCAATATTCTGGCGCTGAACGCGGCGGTGGAAGCGGCGCGGGCAGGCGAGCAGGGGCGCGGCTTTGCGGTTGTTGCCTCAGAGGTGCGTAACCTGGCGCAGCGCAGTGCGAACGCGGTGAAAGAGATCGGGGCTCTGATCGAGGAGTCGAGCGTCCGGGTCGAGAGTGGCGTCCGGCTGGTTAACGATGCCGGTCAGACCATGCAGGCGATGATGCAGGCCGTCAGTTCGGTGCAGGGGATCATCGGCGAGATGGTGACGGCCTCCGATGAACAGGCACGGGGCATCAGCCAGATCACCATTGCCGTCAATGAGATGGATGGCACCACCCAGCAGAACGCCGCGCTGGTGCAGCAGATGTCGGCCGCCGCCAGCTCGCTGGAAGATCAGGCTCAGCAGCTGGCGCAGTCGGTCGAGCAGTTCCACCTGGCGTAAATCCTGAGTGTCGCCGCATCCGGTAAGTGCGGCGGCTCAGGCGGTCCGCGTGCGCTGCAGGACGCAAACGCCCCTGTGACGCGCGATTTAACCCCGGCGCAGGCGCGTCACGTTAAGCAGGCCAGCCGCCTGCATCCGCGGCTGACCGCCGTGGATCACTGCTCTGTCAGCCGCATACCGCTGCTGGCGTCAAACAGGTGCATCTTCTCCGGGTTAACGGTCACCGGGAGCGTGCCAGCCGGCACCGCATCGCTGCGCCCGCTGAGCTGCAGATGAAGCGCAAAGCCCTGCCAGTTGAGATGTAACAGCGTCGATTCGCCCGTGATCTCGACGATGCTGACCGTGGCAGGCTGTCCGCTGACATCAATGATTAGATCGTGCGGGCGTACGCCCAGCGTGACCGGTTGATCAGCCTGTCGCTGTGCGGCGTCATGCCAGCGCCGCGGCAACGGCAGCCACTGTTCGCCACAGCGCAGTCCCGGTAGGCCGTCCCGCCTCTCAAAGCGTGCCGCCAGCAGATTCATCGACGGTGAGCCGATGAACCGCGCGACAAAGGTGTTAACCGGGCGATCATAGATCGCCAGCGGCGCACCCTGCTGCACAATCACCCCCTCTTTCATCACCACGATCTGATCCGCCAGCGTCATCGCCTCAATCTGGTCGTGCGTGACATACACCATTGTGGTTTTGAAACGCTGATGCAGCGATTTAATCTCGGCACGCAGCTCCATCCTCAGCTGCGCATCCAGGTTCGAGAGCGGCTCATCAAACAGAAAGACCTGCGGATTTCGCACCATCGCCCGGCCCATCGCCACGCGCTGCCGTTGTCCACCCGACAGTGCGCGGGGATAGCGCTGCAACAGCTGATCGATGCCCAGAATCGCCGCGATACGGGCGATTTTGCTTTTCTGCTCTTCACGCTTCACCTTCTTCACCTGCATGTGAAAGGCCAGATTTTCGGCCACGGTAAGATGCGGATAGAGCGCATAGCTCTGAAACACCATGGCGATATCGCGATCTGCCGGATCAAGGTCGTTTATGCGCTTTTGGTCCAGCATGATGGCCCCGTCAGAGACGGTATCCAGCCCGGCCAGCAGCCGCAGCAGGGTCGATTTACCGCAGCCAGATGGGCCTACCAGCACGGTGAAACTGCCGTCAGGAATGGTTAAATCCAGCGGATGCAGCACACTCTGTTTACCGTAGCGCTTCGCCACCTGTACAAGTTCAACACGGGCCATAATCAGCGCGCCTCATTAGAAAGTTGGAGTTGTTGCCAGCTGGGATAGCGGCGGGGAGAGCTGCTTATCGCCTGGGACGCCACATCAATGCCCCAGCGCAGCGCAGTATGGGAGGGCTGACCATAGAGCAGTGCGGCGAGAAAGCCGGCATTGAAACTGTCACCGGCACCGATGGTATCGACCACCGTCACCGGCTGTGCGGCAGCGTACTGCACCGAGGCGGCCGACCAGAGTCGGGCGCCCTCAGCACCGCACTTGATCACGCAGCCGCCACGACCGCTGAGCCGCGCGGCCAGCGAGGCACCGCTTTCGTCCAGCTGCGCGGCGCCCGTCAACCCCAGCACTTCCACCTCATTCAGCAGCAACCAGTCACACGCCGCCAGCCACTCACCGACATACAAACGCGTTTCATTGCTCCAGCCCGCAGGCGGCCAGCCGGTATCCACGGCCACACAGAAGCCGCGCTGCTGCAGCGTCGCCAGCAGCGTCGGGTAGTGCTGATAGAGTTCAAGACAGAGAAAGGTGCCGCACAGCAGCACGATGTCGCCCGGCACCGCCTGCGCGGGCAGCTGTGCCAGGACATCCTCTGCGGTCAGCACGGTAATATGACCATAATTGCTGAGGAAGGATCGCTCGTTATCGGGATGGGTCACCCCGACCGTCAGCGAGGTTTCGCAGGGGTAGCGCGGCCAGTGTGCAGCGCTGTGGGGAAAGTGGCTGGCAAGCCAGTGACTGAACCCGTCGTCGCCCTGATTCGCGATAGCCCGGTGGGGCACCTGCATCGCCTCCAGCGCCAGCGCGCAGTTTCCGGCGGAGCCGCCGGGGCGTAACTCGCTGTGCTGCAGCATCACTTCCGTGCCGCGCTGCGGCCACTCGGCGAGTGTACTCATGATTAAATCGACATTGATATTGCCCACCACATAGAGGGTGGATGCGGTAGTCCCGATCATGGTTATCCCTTACTTCCGCCGCTGGTGAGACCGCTGACCAGCGTCTTTTGCAGCCAGATGGCGATGAACAGTGGTGGCACCGACGCCAGAATACCGATCGCCGCAATCAGCCCATCATCCGTCGCGCGTCCGGCCGTGAAACCGGCGATGGCGACCGGCAGGGTCTGTGCCGAAATATTGCTGGTAAAGAGCAGCGCGTAGAAAAACTCATCCCACGCCAGCAGCCAGCCAAACAGCGCCGCTGCGCCCAGAACCGGTTTAGCCAGCGGCAGTGTGATGCGCAGCAGCACCTGCCAGAAGCGCAGGCCATCCAGACGCGCAGCCTGTTCAATATCGCGCGGCAGCGAGTCAAACTGGTTTTTCAGCATCCAGGTCAGAAACGGCAGGATCAGCGAGCAGTAGACCATCACCAGTCCAGGGCGGGTATTGAGCAACCCGAGCTGCTGCAGCAGAAAGTAGAGCGGCAGCACAAAGGCTACGGGAGGCACCATATAGATCGCCAGCGCGCCGGACAGCCAGGCCTCGCGGCCGCTGTAACGTGAAAAGCTGAACGCCGCCGGTATCGCCAGCAGCAGCGATATCGCCGTGGCGACGGTGGCGACCAGCAGACTGTTTCCCAGCGCATGCAGGAAAATCGTGCCCGGCTGGTTCGGGGCCAGCGAAATCAGCCCGCGATAACGGCTGAAATCCCACTGACGCGGCAGCCACTCAAGGGGTACACGCGACAAATCGCTGGCCGAACTGACGCTCATCAGAAACAGCCAGCCCATCGGCGCCAGAATGGATATCGCTACCACCAGCGCGGCCCCGTAACGCAACACCTGGCGCAGTTTAGTTTTCATAGGCGGAACTCCGGCGGCGCTGATGCCATAACATCAGCAGATAGATCGTAATCAGCAGGGCGCACATCAGAGTCATCAGTATCGCGTAGGCGGCACCGCTGCCAGCGCGAAGGTAGCTGAACGACTCCTGATAGACGAAAAAACTCAGGGTTTTAGTGCTGTCGACCGGCCCGCCGCGCGTCATCACATAGATGATGTCGAAAATCTTAAAAGCATCGATAGTGCGCAACACCAGCGCAACGCCCAGCGGTGCAACGATCGCCGGGAAGGTAATCGCCCGGAAACGACGCCAGGCGGATGCGCCATCCAGCCTGGCGGCTTCAAACAGATCGTCGGGAATCGACTGCAGGGCTGCCAGCACCAGCAGGGTAACCAGAGGGTAGTTTTTCCAGATATCCGCGAACATCACCGCATTCAGGGCGGCATCCGGCGATCCCAGCCAGCTGCGATAGCCGTCGAGGATGCCGAGCTGCGTAAGCAGGGCATTGATGCTGCCGTAATCAGGGTTAAAGTTGAGCCGCCACATCATCGCGTTAACAATGGTCGGCAGTGCCCAGGGCAGGATCACCAGCACCCGCAGGACATTGCGCCCGACAAATTTCTGATTAAGCAGCAGCGCCACCAGTACGCCGATGACGCCTTCGAACGAGACGGAAACCACCGTGAAATAGAGCGTACGCCAAATCGACGCCCGGAAATCAGCATCGCCGAGCGCGTAGAGGTAATTTTCCAGCCCCACCCAGACCGGTGCCTCACCGCTGCCAATCAGGGCAGCATCAGTAAAGCTCAGCCAGATGGTGCGCAGCAGGGGCCAGGCGGTGAGCAGCAACATCACCAGCAGCATGGGTGCCAGCAGCACCCATGCCTGACGCTGTTCGCGTTGACGCAGACTCAGCATCATCACTCCTTAACGCAGCCGGGCGGCGCTTTTATCCACGGTTGCCATCGCATCCTGGGCCGGGATTTTGCCCAGTAACACCTGCTGCAACTGCTGCTGAAGCTGGTTCGAAAGACGGGAATAATCGGCGGTTTCCGGACGTGACAGCATCACGTTCAGCGATTTGTCCGCTGCCGCGATCAGGCTCTCCTGACCTTTTTTCACTGCCTCATCCTGATAAGAGGATTTCCAGATCGGCAGGCTCAGCTTCGCGTACTGGTTCTGCACGGGCTGAGAGGTCATATACTGGATATACTGCCAGGCCTGATTGGGATGGGTGCTGCCTTTGGCGATCCCAAGGCCCATCGATCCATTTACTGCCCCGACGTTACCCGGTGCGTCACCCGGCGCAGGCATAATTCCCACATCGCCCGCGACTTTGCTCTGCTTCGGATCGTTCGCCATGTTGTACATGTAAGTCCAGTTCAGCGCGAACGCCGCATCACCGTTAGAAAAAGACTTGCGGACATCCTCCTCCAGGTATTCGCGCGAAGCCGGATTGCTCAGACCTTCGTCGAGCGAGCTTTTCATCAGATTCAGTGCTTTCAGTGAGGCCGGGCTGGAGAAATCAAGCTTGCCGTTCTGGTAGAACTGTCCGCCAAAGCCGGACACCAGGGTGGTGTAGTCGCACACCAGTGCCTCAGCCTGCGACCAGCTCCAGACCAGCGGCCAGGTGACGATCTGTTTCTGCTTGATGATTTTCGCGTCATCCAGAACCTGCTGCCAGGTCTGCGGCGGGGTAGTAATGCCTGCTTTGGCCAGCATGGCCTTGTTGTAATAGAGGTATTTGGTGTCCAGAATCCACGGCATGCCCAGGGTCTTGCCTTTGTAAACCACCGTGTTCATCGCACCCGGGAAGACCTTTTCTTTCTCCTCAGGTGTAATGCGGGCGCTGACATCCTGCAGCAGGTCGAAACGGGCAAATTCTGCGGGCCAGATGGCGTCAAACAGCACCACATCGTAGCCGTTCCCCCCTGCGCCGCGCGCCGCCACAATTTTGTCATGCAGCGCTTCATAGGGCACGAACTCAAGGTTAACGCGGATATCGGGATGCTGCTGCTGGAAACTCTGCGTCATCGCGCGGATATCATTTTCGCTATAAGCTGCCTGGGTCATAAACAGGGCATTGATCTGGCTGGCCGCCGCCGCACTGCCTGCGCTTAACATCAGTAAGGCAGCAAAACCGGCTTTCAGTTGGGGGATGTAATGCTGTGACATGGTCTTCTCCACTATGCAGCAACAGGCTGTCGGTTAATTAAATCAATTTGATTGATTTAATCAGGGGCGTAAACGGGGCCACTTTGTCAAATGGCCTGACAGATATAAGCAAACGGCGTGCCACTCATCTCGCGATTAATGAACAACTCCGTAACAACGCTGAAACACAGACTGCGCTTTTATGGCAAAATTGCCTATCGCAATACGCCAGAATTGCGTACAGCATCAAAGATATTGTTTGCCCGACCGCCTCCGGCACCCAATACTGTCAGGCCCCGCTGTAATGGAAAACAACATGAAAACCTCGGGTACCAACCTTGAACATGCGCGGGCGCACAACCGGCGCGTGGTAATCGAAGCCATTCGCCTGCACGGGGAACTGACCCGTGCCGAACTGGCCCGCATGACCTCGCTGACGCCGCAGACCGTGTCTAACATCGTGGCCGAACTGGAGCAGGCCGGACTGCTGACCAGCCGCCAGCCACGCCGCAGCGGGCGTGGCCAGCCCTCCATTCCGGTTACGCTCAATCCCACCAGTGCCTGGTCTATCGGCATTCATCTCGATCATCAGACGCTGCTGCTGGTGCTGGTTGACCTCAGCGGTGAAGTCCGTTTTCGCCGCCTTGTGATGGTGCAGAAGCCCCAGCCGGCTGCCACCCTGGCGTGCATTGCTGGCGTGCTGGCGGAGATGCGCCTTTTCCTGGGCGCGCAGTGGCAGAAGGTGCTGGGAATCGGTGTGGTAATGCCGGGTCCGTTTGGGGTAGAGGGCATCTCCTCGGTCGGGCCGACCACGCTGAATGGCTGGGAACAGGTCGATATCGAGGCGGAGCTGACCGCCATCAGTGGTCTGCCGGTCACGCTGGAAAACGATGCCACAGTCGCCGCCATCGGCGAACGCTTCCACGGCTGCGCCCGCCATCTTAATTCCTTTATCTATCTCTATATCGGCACCGGTCTGGGGGCTGGCATCTTCACCGACGGTCATATTTACACCGGTCACGCCCATAATGCGGGAGAAATCGGCCATATCGTGGTAGCGCCGGGTGGCCGGGCCTGTTACTGCGGCAATCACGGGTGTCTGGAGCGCTATGTCTCACTGCAGGCTGCCTATGAGTTCTGCGGCCTCGATCCGATGCGGGCGCTGCCCGAGGATCTGCTGCAGATCGACCCTGTGCGTTTCACCGCCTGGATTGAGAGCGTGGCCACGCCACTGCGCCAGGCCATAAATATTCTGGAGTCGGTGTTTGATGCTGAAGCGGTGATTATTGGCGGCATGATGCCTGCGCCGTTACTGGAACAGATGGTCGAGCGGCTGCCGCCTCTCTATCAGTCGGTACGTGGGCGTTATCTTCTGGATATGCGACTGAAGCGGGGCATGACCGGCAGCGACACGGCAGCGCTGGGTGCGGCTGCCTTGCCGATTTTCGATGAGTTTAACCCGCAGTTTCAGGTGCTGATGAAGTAGGCGGTATAGCGGCGCTGTTGCTGGCAACAGCGCCGGCAGGATTAACCCGGGAAGATGCCGCGATCTTTACGCGCCATCAGAATGCGCTCGCAGGCCACAATGTAGGCTGCAGTGCGCAGTGAGCACGCTTTCTCCTTCGACTTCTCCCAGACGTGTACCATTGCTTCCGTCATGATTTTATCGGAGCGGCGGTTGATCTCCTCTTCGCTCCAGAAGAAGCTGGCCATATCCTGCACCCATTCGAAGTAACTGACGGTAACACCGCCGGCATTACAGACCACGTCCGGCACCACGATAATACCGCGCGTGGCCAGCATATCATCTGCATCCGGATAGGTCGGGCCGTTAGCCCCTTCCAGTATCAGTTTGCAACTCAGGATCTCTGCACGTTCGCGGGTAATCTGGCCTTCCAGCGCGGCCGGGATCAGGATATCCATTTCCGTGGTCCAGAACGCCTCTTTCTCAATGCTTTGTGCGCCCGGGAAACCGGCAATCTGTTTGTGAGCAATCTGCCATTCGGTCAGCGCCGACATATCGATGCCGTCGGCATTGAACAGCGTGGCGGTATGGTCCTGAATAACCACCACACGCGCACCCGCGTCATCGAACAGACGGGCCGCTTCGCTGCCAACGTTACCGAAGCCCTGAACAGCTACGCGTGCGCCTTCAATCTCAATGCCTGCGCGACGCGCCACTTCGCGTCCGGTAATAAACACGCCACGGCCTGTCGCTTTTTCACGACCCAGTGAGCCGCCCAGATGAATCGGTTTGCCGGTAACGACGCCTGTTACGGTGGTGCCGAGGTTCATGGAATAGGTGTCCATCATCCACGCCATCACTTTGCTGTTGGTGCCCACGTCCGGTGCCGGAATATCTTTCTGCGGCCCGATAATGATGCCAATTTCGCTGGTATAACGGCGGGTCAGACGCTCAAGCTCACTTTCAGAGAGTTTGAAAGGATCGACACGGATGCCGCCTTTAGCGCCGCCGTAGGGCAGATTGACCGCCGCACATTTGATGGTCATCCATGCAGAGAGCGCCATCACTTCATTAAGATCCACATCCGGATGAAAGCGGATCCCCCTTTACCCGGTCCGCGCGAAAGGTTGTGCTGAACGCGATAGCCTTCAAAATGACGAATCGAGCCATCATCCATCTGCAGAGGGATATCAACAATCAACGCGCGTTTTGGATGACGCAAAGTATCTATCCAACGTGAAAGATCGCCCAGGTAGGGCGCCACCCGGTCAATTTGCTGCAGGTAGGTGGACCAGGCAGATGTGCTGCTTTCAGACGCATAAGATAACTTATCCATAAAAAACCTTTCTTAATGAAGTTATTTATTGTGTGGAGCCGTGGATGGTAAGCGCATTGTAGGGCGCGGACATAATCTAACATTCCTGAAACAAATAAGATGTGGCATCGCACAGGAAGACGGAGCGCAACGCCCCTTTTTGGGGCAGGGCAAGTGAATAGATTGATGAATAAGCCCCCTCAGTTGCGAATAATGATGCGCCAGGAGTGCGTATTTGCTGCATAGAGAGGAAAATAACGCTATCTTTCAATTCTTTGAAGGCGTTCAAAAAGTGAAATAATTGAGGGCGGCCATATTGACTTTATTGCACCAATTAAGTGCATGAAAATAAGTAATCAACGCATTACATAATGTAATGGAACAGTAAGGTTTTGCGCAGGCGAATCAGTGAGTTAAAACGAGGCGGGCAAAACGTACCCGGTGAGCAAAGTACGCAGGCCAGCCCGGCGGACTGGCCCGACGTGTTACTGCCGCAGAGCCTGTTCGGCTTCGTCAAGTTCCTGGCGTGCTTCGGCCAGTTTATCTTCCCGCTTCTGAATTTTGCTGGGGCTGCGTCCTTCCGCTTTGGCTTTCGTCAGCGCCTGCTCACGCTCCTGAACCTTGCGCTTTTTCTCCGCCACCTTTTCCTGACGCTGCTTCAGCAGGCCGCTTTCAGTACAGTGTTGCTCCACTTCACGCAACGCTTTCTCAAGGCCAGCGGCCTGCTGGCTGTTGTTATGCTGGCGGGCAAAGGAGAGTTGCGTCTCAATCTCCTGCTTTTTAGCGGCACAGCCGGTCAGGTCTGAAGCCGCGTGCGCAGCGGTGAAAGAGAGAGGGAGCAGGAAGAAACCAGAAACTATCAATGTTTTTTTCATCAGTGTCTCGTCAATGAGTCAGGGTTGAGCGACCAGTATACGGCGCCACCTTAAGAGAGTCTTAACAGAAAAAAATATACGCTGGCGCAGAGAGAGCAGGGCGAGAGCTGCCTGCGGTCAGGCAGCGCTGGATGCCGAAGGGTGGGAAAAAAGCAGATTACGGTCGGGACCGGAAAGCATGACCGGATGCCCTGCATAAGATTCCTGGTCGAAATAGTCCTGCATCGCCTGATTAATTCCGGCACCACACCACATAATATGGTGCTCATGATACCGGGTCTTTTGGGCGGGCTTACCGCTTGCGTGGGAGTCAACCACCACGTTGAAGCCCATTGCCGTCAGACGAATCGCTTCCAGCCAGATCTCCGTATTATCCATCACGCTTACCGCTTCCAGAAACAGCGGAACCGAGGAAACATCACGTGCGGCGGCACGCATCACCCGATCAGCCTGTTGCTGAACGGTCTGCTCAAAGCGATTAAGGCGTCGGGCTGCGCCCTGACGACGATCAGCATGAAGCCAGGCGCTGAGTGGTCGCAGCAGATTGATAATGAAGTCATCGCCGCTGTAGTTGCTGGACATGGTGCGCATCTGACGGGTCAGCGACAGCGGCGTGCCAAATTCCAGCTGCCAGAGCATGTCACCCTTGCGCGCCGCCCAGCCTTGTGTCTTCACAGCCGTTACCGCCTGCTGACTTTGCCAGATTTCCTCCAGCGTGGCACCCGTTGCCGTTAAGCTCATCAGAACATAAATTTCGCTGAGTTGAGCATCACTCCAGCTTTCCGGAGCTGGCTGGGCCGTCAGCAGCCCCTGCCTCATCCAGCGTTTGAGATTCGCAGGATGCGCACCGGTTAATGCACAAATCGTATCAGTCGTATGTAATTGCATATCGAACCCTCTGTTGAGGGAGTGGCCGCCGGGATAAACCCGGGGATGAACCTCCACTATGAACCTGATCAAAATAAAATGACAGGGGCAAAGTCGATTAAATAGTTGTCGCTCAATCATCTGCAGAAACGTATAAAAAGCCTGATACAGCGAGAGAAATCAGGCAGATCAGCAGGTTGAATTGCATTTTCAGACATGAGAAAAAGACTGTGTATATATTCAGTAAAGAAACTTTACGTATATTGTCACAACAGGTTTTCCCGTCAGACATTTTTTAAGAGCATGCTGACTGATTCCCCCCTTACTTCCGGCAGGTTACCCGTTAAAATAGACCGTTCTGATAATCAGGAGAATGAGTGCCCAATGCGTTATCGTTTTACTCTCGCCGTTGTGACGGCTGCTGCTGTTTTGACCGGTTGTGCGAAACATGCTCCTGTGGAAGCCACCGATGAATTTGCGGCTGGCCCGACGCAGATTGATGTCTCACATATTAAGACCCGTGCAGATGATGGCTCCAGCGTTTTCCTGACAGTCGATGGGAAAGAGGCTGGCAAACTGCCAAATGGTGAAAGCAAGCTGCTGCATGTTACTGCAGGCAAACACCAGGTTGGCGGATATGTGGCGACGCTGTTTGGCCTGGGCAAAGTAACAATTGCGCCGATTGAAGTGACCACGTCACCGCAGGATGTCAAAAAAGTGGCTTATACCGTGACCCGCAATAAAGCCGCCTTTGTTGAAAGCAAAGAGCAGGGCTGATTAAGCGCTGGCGGAGAGCAATGCTCTCCGCTGAACAGGCCACAATTATAAGCCAAGCTCGCTGAGTGAAGGATGGTCGTCAGGGCGACGCCCCTGAGGCCAGTGAAACAGCCGTTGCGCTTCACTGATTTTCAGGTCGTTGATGCTGGCAAAACGCTGCGTCATCAGACCCTGCTCATCGAATGCCCAGTTCTCGTTGCCATAAGAGCGATACCACTGTCGTTGCCCGTCATGCCATTCGTAGGCAAAACGTACCGCAATCCGGTTCTGATCAAAAGCCCACAACTCTTTTATCAGTCTGTACTCCTGCTCCCGCTGCCATTTTTGCTGCAGAAAGGCGATAATTTCTGACCGGCCAGTCAGAAAGGTATCACGATTGCGCCACTGACTTTCCACAGAGTAGGCCAGGGCGACCCGTTCTGCGTCGCGACTGTTCCAGCCATCTTCGGCCAGTCGCACTTTTTTAATCGCCTGTTCAGGCCGCGTGAAGGGCGGTAAAGGCGGACGGGATTGTTCCATCGTTTTCTCCATAACGGTGCTGATTAGCACCGTATCAGTCTGAGTCAGTCGACAGTCAGAGTTCGAGAGCGTGAATCTGACAGACAGCCCGCGCCGCTTCCTGACCTTTTTTCACGAAGTGTAGGGTATAGAAGTCGATAAATTCGGCGGAGGGCTGGAAGTTATGCGGCGTGAGCGACACTGAGAAGACGGGCACGTTGGTCGCCAGCTGCGCCTGCATCAGACCACTGACCACTGCCTGGGCAACGAAATCGTGGCGATAAATTCCGCCATCCACCACCAGGGCTGCACAGACAATCGCATCATATTTGCCGGTCTGCGCCAGACGCTGCGCCAGCAGCGGCATTTCGAAAGCGCCCGGCACGTCCCATGTCCTGATCTCACAGGTCGCTCCGCGACTTTCCATTTCCTGTTCAAAGCCGGTCAGGACCTGTGAAACGATTTCGCTATGCCAGTTAGCTTTGATAAAGGCGACTTTCAACGGCTGCATGACGTACTCCAGTAAAAAGATAATATCCAGTTGTAACGGGCCAGAGTAGCTTTCTGACCCCGAATCGAAAAGGGCGTCTGACAGGCCGGTAACCTGCTGACTGCCTTCACTATACTGCAATGTAAAGAGTCTGTGTCCATGATTGTTATCTAATGTGAATGACTGAAGTACGGATCTGCGCCGTCAGAGCAGTTTGCACGGTCTGAAAACGGGCCGTATTGCCCCTCTGAACCCCAAAGCCGCCCTCTTTTCCTGTCATTTGCGGGACAGGTTCCGGTTATGCAAGTGGTTAAATAAAACACTGGATATATGAACAGGTAGTTGTATAATAATTGGACTGCCCGCCGGGTACTGGTCACGTTTTAGTGAGGGGTGAACCCATGATGATTTCGACTGAAAGCCTCAAATCTCTGGAACAATCGGTCACAATGAGCAGCCGTGAACTGGCTCAGATGACCGGCATCACACACGGAGAAGTGAAGCGGTTAATTAAAAGTCTGGAAACAGCGCAGCGTCTTTCCCAGCCACTCAACGTCAGTGAGTATGAGCGGGAAGGTGAAGTGCGTCAGGAGTACCGCCTGAACAAGCGTGATTCGCTGCTGGCCGTCGCTCGCCTGTCACCGGGATTCACCCCTGAAGTGCTGGACCGCTGGCAGGATCGGGAAAAAACCAGCCATCTTCCTGACTTTACTAATCCTGCCGAAGCAGCGCGTGCCTGGGCGGAACAGTTTGAACAGCGCCAGGCCGCAGAGCAGCAGCTGGCACTGTCGGCACCCAAAGCCGCGTTCTTTGATACCTTCGTTGAGGTGGATGGCGCGCTGGGTTTCCGACAGCTCTGCAAAATGCTGAAAGCCAAAGAGCCGGAATTCCGTCAGTTCCTGCTGGAACGCAACATCATGTATCGTGCGAAGGGCACCCTGACGCCGCAGCATTATCACCTGCAGGCGGGCTACTTCACGCTGCACACCGGCACGGGTGAAAACCAGCATGCGTTTTCTCAGGCGCGCTTCACGTCAAAAGGGGTGAAATGGGTCGCCAGCTTATGGGCTGGTCATCTCTCTGCGCAGCCGAAAGGGGCAGCCGCCTGACTGCGTACTGACCCGACGGTGCCGTGCCGGGCTGACGTCGCTGCTTAATCACCAATAGCCGTCACGAGGACACAAAAAAGGCCGCAACACGGTTGCGGCCTTTTTCGATCCGTAAAGAGGCGCGCTTACCACCCTTTGATAGCGTCACCTTTGTAGACTTCATCGGCTTTCGCCGCCACTTCCGGTGACTGCAGCGCTGCTTTCAGCTTCTGAATTTTATCGCTGTCTTTATTATCTTCGCGCGAAACCAGTGCGTTCACGTAAGGCGATGAGGCGCTTTCCATAAACAGGCCGTCGCGGTGTGCGGATAATCCCGCCTGAGCAGAGAAATTCGTATTAATAATCGACAGCGTTACGTTGGGATCGTCCAGCGTGCGGGTCAGCTGTGGGGTGTCCACTTCAACCAGCTTCAGATTCTTAGGATTCGCGGTAATATCCAGCGTAGTCGGTAAATAACCTACGCCCTCTTTAAGTTTAATCAGACCCTGTGCCTGTAATAGCAGCAGGCTGCGTCCCAGCGTTGTGGCTTCGTTAGAAATGGTGAGGGTGGCGCCATTCTGCAGTTCGCTGATGTTCTTGATCTTGTGCGAATAAGCCGCAATCGGGAAGACGAAGGTTTTACCGACCACCGCAAATTTATAACCGCGCTCTTTGGACTGCGACTCCAGATAAGGCAGGCTCTGGAAGGCGTTAGCATCCACTTCTTTGTTATTCAGCGCCTCATTAGGCAGCACATAATCATTGAAGTTGAGCACCTCAACATCAAGTTTGTATTTATCTTTTGCAACCTGCTGAACCACCTGCCAGATCGCCTCATCCGGCCCGGTATTAATGGCAACTTTGACTTTGTTATCGTCATCTTTCGAGCAGGCAGATAATAATAAAACAGAACTGGCGAGTAATGCCGTAAACAGACCTTTCATTATCAGAAATCCCTCAGGTAGTAGATGATTTCAAAGATAATACAGAACGGACAGGTTGCGAACTCGCGCCGGGATATATCTTATAACCGCAAGGCCATTATCGCGCATAAAATAACCAGCGGTGTCGTCAGCCGCTATTTCCCATGACTAATTAATGCGGCCAGACAGTAATAAGTTGTCAGGACAGCAGGTCTGTCACCGCCATTTCTTCTAAGCTTACTTCTCATTCATGACCGGCACGCTTACGGAAAACAGGGATTATCATGTCAGAGCAAAAGAACGAAATTAACGCCGTTGAGGTGATGCGCAGCAGCCAGGCCTGGAACGGCGAGGTGATTGATGCTTATCCCGCTGGCGAACCTGAACTGACCGTGATGCGGCTGTCGCTGCCTGCCCATACCTCGCTCCCCTGGCACACTCATCCGATGCCCAATGCAGCGTTTATTCTCTCCGGCACCCTTATCGTCGAAGACAAAGAGAGCGGCGAGCAGCGCACGTTTCAGGCAGGTGAAGCTTTTAATGAAACCGTTAACAGCGCCCACCGGGGCTACACGCTGGAAGCACCTGCGGAACTGGTAATCACTTATGCGGGCGTAAAGGGGCAGGAACTGAGCGAACCTTTACCGGGCGAGCCAGAGGAGTTCTGAGGCACCCGTTCCGGGCCGGTAACCCTCTGGTGAGCGATTATAGTTCGCGCACGATGCGAGCCACGGGCAGGATGCTGGCGTAATGTGATGAAGATAGTTTTATGTCCCGAACACACGGCCAAAGCCCGCTTTGCAGAAATGCATTTGCGCCCGTTCTGACACCAGAAAATCGGCCAGCTGTTGCGCTTCAGGCGCGATGATTGCGTAACAGTAATGCGCTACCGGGTTAAATTCAGGCGGGATCGCCATGACCGTCAACCCGGCAATCCGGCTCAGCGCCACCCGATAGCTGGCGTAGCCGATGAACAGATCGGACCGATCCTCCAGAATCAGCCATTCTGCCGCCAGCCTGCCGGGCGGTATCGGGGGCGAGTGGCGCCCACCGACTCGTGCTCTTGCCCGCTGACGCACCGCTTCGCCTGCTTTTCCCATCCGCGAAAAGAGCTGCTGCGCATAGTCACCCGCGGGATCGTCAACGGGCGTGGAGGTGGCGATCCGCAGCCTGTCACGGGTCAGCAGAGTGAACCAGTCGTCGCCCGCCTGAAGCCGGTCGCTGCGTACGGTCAGGCAGAGCGTATTGGTGGCAAACGTCTGAGTCGCCAGCGCCTGACCCGCCTGCCGCAGCGGCTGCACATGCGCTTCGCTGGCCGAAACGAAGAGATCGCAGGGCATGCCCGCTTCGATCTCTTCACGCAGCAGACCGGCCGGGCCAAACCGGGTCTCCACCGGCATCGGGAAGCACGCCATCAGCGCGGGCCAGACCGGTTTCAGACTGCCTGCCGCCGCAACCCTGAGCATCAGTCCGTTGCCTGCCAGCCGGTGCGATAGAAACGCTGATACCACTGATTGGCCAGCCTGGTCATATCCACATCCTGAAATTTCTGCGGATAGAGTTTTTTCGCCATCCACAGTTCCCCCAGCCCCATCGCTTCCGGCATCGGATAGCCCCAGGCCTTGGCGTAATCCGGCATCAGAAAAACGCGGTGGTGTTTAACCGCATCGATGGGCTGCCATTGCGGGGATTGCATGATCGCTTTCACCACAGCGGGATAGCGGTTCTGCACAAAAATAACCTGCGGGTTCCAGCTGATCACCTGTTCCATCGACACCGTTTTAAAACCCGTTATTGTCGTGGCGGCGACATTGACTGCCCCCGCATGCTGCATCATCAGGCCGGTGTATTTACCCGCACCATAAGTAGTCAGTGCCGGATTCGCCATATAAGCGCGAATACGTTTATCCGCCGGGATCGCCTTCAGACGATCACGGACAATCTGCTGGCCCTCGTCGGTGGCCGCGATCAGCGCCGTGGCGTCTGCGGGCTGATTGACGATGTCACCGATGAGCGTAATGCCTACGCGCAGCCCCCGTTCGTAGGCGGTTTCCTCGTCGCTCATCGTCGGGTTCATTCTGGCTTGTTCACCGGGCCGATCATGTCGCAGAGAGATAGCCACCACCGGAATACCCAGGGCGCTGATGCTGTCTATCATCGCCTGCGGCGCATAGTTGGTGACAAACACCACCTGCGGATGCAGCGCCACCAGTTTTTCCGGATCGACGTGCGTCAAATCGCCAAGCGTGGCTTTCTGGTTCAGTTCCGGCGCCAGACGGGCGTAGCCTTCGCCCAGCTCCTGTTTCCAGTTCGCCATTACCCCGACAATCTTATCGGTAGCGTTCATCTGTACCAGCAGATTCAGGGTCTGATGCTGGAGCACCACAACGCGATCAACATGGTCAGGAATGGTAACCTGACGGCCAGTCTGATCGGTAATCTGACGCGACGCCTGAGATGAAAGGGGAAGAAGACCCAGTAAACCGAGTGTGCATGCCTGCCAGAAACGCTTCATTACTGCTCCTCAAATTTCGTTATGCACGTAATTATATAGCGAAGGAGGGAGGGCGTCACGGTTTGCCGCCCTTTTCAGCGGCGGTCATTGTGACAGAGTGAGACAGCAGGGACGCCCTTACAGGGCACTGATTATGTGCAACGCGCGCGGCTGGCTCACCATCCCGGTGCCTGGCGACGCCTTATTTTTTTAAACCATTGATTATATTAAGTTAAAAACCTGGTACGCCAATTGCACTGTATCTGACAGTAGGCGGCGTAAGACATGAGATCATCAATAGCTGGCTAGGGTTCCGGTTCACGCAGGTGAATGTCTGGTCCGAGAGCTGGCGACCTCTGCGAGGTTACACGGCGGGACAAAAGCCCGGGAGACAGCGGCACCATCTGGTGTCCTGCGCTGCTCCCTTTTTTGTGCCAACCAGAGGTTAACCATGAAGAAATCCCCCTCCTGACGCTTGTTATGTCGCTGGCGCTGCTGGTCAGCGCCCCCGCGTTTGCCGCGGCGAAAAAAGAGTTCAACATCTGCTGGACTATCTATGCGGGCTGGATGCCCTGGGGCGCCATCAGCAATGAAAAGATCATTGATAAATGGGCCAGCAAATATGGCATCAAAATTCACATCACCCAGCTGAACGACTACATCGAGTCGATCAACCAGTACACGGCAGGCCAGTTCGACGGCTGCACCATGACCAATATGGATGCCCTGACCATTCCGGCGGCTGGCGGCGTTGACTCCACGGCGCTGATCACCGGCAGTTATTCTGACGGCAACGATGGCATCGTGCTGAAAGGGACCGGTAAGAAACTCAGCGATCTGAAAGGGATGTCGGTCTACCTGCCTGCGCTGTCGGTCTCTCACTATCTGCTGGTTCGGGGGCTTGAGAAGGCCGGACTGCAGGAGAAGGATGTCAAAGTGGTGAACACCTCCGATGCCGATATCGTTTCGGCCTTTGGCACCAGCGGCGTTAAGGCGGCCGTCGCGTGGAATCCACAGCTGTCGGTGATCAAAAAGACGCCGCAGACCACCGAAGTCTTCAGCTCCTCCGCCGTACCGGGTGAACTGATCGACATGATGGTGGTGAATACCGACACCCTGAAAGAGAACCCTGCGCTGGGCAAGGCGCTGACCGGGGCATGGTTTGAGATGATGGCGAAAATGCAGGCCGGTGATAAGCAGGCGCTGAGCGCGATGGCCGCCGATTCGGGCACCGATCTCGCCGGTTATCAGGCTCAGCTGAAAACGACCCACCTGTTCCCGACGCCCGCAGAAACCACCACCTTTGTCAGTTCGCCCGACCTGCCGAAAACCATGCAGCGCGTCGCTGCGTTTTCCTTTGATAAAGGCTTACTGGGCGAGGGTGCGCAGAGTGCCGACTTCATCGGGATGCAGTTTCCTGGCAATGTCACTGTCGGTGATCCTGCCAACATCAGACTGCGCTTTGACGACAGTTATCTGAAGATGGCCGCCGCGGGCAGGCTCTAATCACTGACCCCGGGAGTTCAAGCCATGCGCCATATCAACCGCTATCCCCGCCAGGGCATGCGCCTGACACTGATGCTATTACCTTTTGTGCTGCTGGCCGCCGCCTGGTTTATCAGTTCTGCGGTGCGCCTGGAGGCGAATCCGCATGACAAGCTGCTGCCTGGCCTGTCGCAGATGATTGCGGCCATTGATCGGATGGCCTTTACGCCTGACAAGCGCAGCGGGGAATTTCTGCTGTGGGTGGATACCTGGATCAGCCTGAGCCGCCTGCTGACCGGACTGGCGATCTCGTCGCTTATCGGCCTGTGCATCGGTATCGCGGCGGGTGTCTTCCCCATGAGCCGTGCGGCGCTGTCGCCCTTTATGACCGTGGTGTCGATGATCCCGCCGCTGGCGCTGCTGCCGATGCTGTTTATCGTCTTCGGGCTGGATGAGCTGTCAAAAGTGATGCTTATCGTCATCGGCATTACGCCGATGCTGGCGCGCGATCTGGAGCAGCGAGCGCGGGAGATCCCCGCCGAGCTGTTTATCAAAGCGCAGACCCTGGGAGCCAACAGCTGGACGGTGGTGCTGCGCGTCGTGTTGCCACAACTGATGTCACGGCTGATCACCTCGCTGCGTCTGCTGCTGGGTTCGGCGTGGCTCTTCCTGATCTCCGCCGAGGCGATTTCCGCCACGGCTGGTCTGGGCTATCGCATCTTCCTTGTGCGCCGCTATATGGCGATGGATGTCATCATCCCTTATGTCATCTGGATAACGCTGCTGGCATGGCTGATGGATCTGGCGCTGCATCAGCTGCATAAGGCCTGTTTCCCCTGGGCGGAAGGAGGCCGGGAATGAGTTTTATCGACATCAAAAATATCTGGCAGGAATATGGCGACCATGTGGTGCTGGAGCGTATCAACCTGCAGGTAAAAGAAGGAGAGTTCTGTTCGCTGGTGGGTGCCTCCGGCTGTGGAAAATCGACTTTTCTGCAGCTGCTGCTCGGGCAGGAGAAGCCAACGCGTGGATCGATCACGCTGGACGGTGCGCAACTGCCCGCCGAACCCGATCGCAGCCGTGGCGTGGTCTTTCAGCGCTATTCCGTGTTTCCGCACCTCAACGTGCTGGATAACGTCGCTATCGGTCTTGAACTGCCCGCTTCGCCGTTTCTGGGACGGCTGCTCGGCGCCCGGAAACGCCAGGCCCGCGACCGGGCAAAAACGATGCTGGAGAAGGTCGGGCTGGGCCATGCGCTCGGCAAATATCCGGCACAGCTCTCAGGCGGTATGCAGCAGCGACTGGCGATTGCCCAGGCGTTTGTGATGCAGCCGCGCGTGCTGCTGCTGGATGAGCCCTTTGGCGCGCTGGATCCCGGCATTCGCAAAGATATGCACGCGCTGCTGCTTCAGCTCTGGAGCGAAACCCGCATGACGGTGTTTATGGTCACCCACGACCTGGCCGAGGGCTTTAATCTCGGCACCCGGCTGCTGGTCTTCGACAAAGTCCGCCTCGATCCTCAGGCCCCGAATGCGTGGGGCGCGCGGATTACTTACGACATTCCGCTCAACGAGACCCGGCTCTCCCAGCTGGCGACCGGCACGCATAACAACATTTATCCGATTAAGGAGATCGCCCGATGACCCCACTGTTTCACTCCGCCCCGGCCCTGCGCGACGAGCGGCTGCCGGGTGGCGCCCATACCTCACTGATTCTGCGTAAAGGGCAAATCCTGCGCCTGACCGATATCGACGGCGGCGCTAACGTCAGCATGATGATGCTCAATCCCCACGAAAAAAGTGAGCGCCTGAACCTGCCGGACACCCTGAAAGGGCAACACACTGCGCGGCTGACACGAGGACACTGTTTCTACTCCGATATGGGCCGTGTTATGGCGGCGATCGTCGCCGACAGCTGCGGCTGGCACGATCCCTTTGGCGGCGTGCTCAACGCGGCTGAGACGCGGGAGAAGTATGGCGCAGGGCGCTATCAGGAGCTGCGCAACGGCTTCTATCGCAACGGCGCGGACAATCTGCTGGTTGAGATGGGCAAATGGGATCTGGATCTGGCGGATCTGCTGATGGTGGTTAACTTCTTCAGCCGGGTCACGGTGGATGACGCGGGCCGGTTTGCATTCAGCCCGGATAACAGCCGTGCGGGCGACTACGTGGAGCTTTATGCGCCAATGGATGTGCTGCTGATCCTCACCGCGCTGCCGCATCCGCAGGATCCGGCAACGGAATACAACCCGCGCCCGGTCCAGCTGAGCTGGTATCAGGCCGACGACAGTCAGGCCGTGACGGACGCCATGCTTACGCGCGATGAGAACCAGCGCGCATTTCAGAACACCCGCTTTTTTGCCCTGTAAGGAGGCTGCCATGTCCCTCATCCACTCTGAACGTTCTCCCGAAGAGGCGTGCTATCGCCATCAGATCCCGGCGGGCGAGCCGTGGCTGTTTGAAGTCAGAAAGGGCCAGACGCTGCGCCTGCTCGACCTCGAAGGCAATCAGGCGATCGACACCCTGTTTTATAACGCCGACAACCCACGTGAACGATACGATCCTCAGCGTACGCTGCGCCGTCAGGGAAACGTCTATCTGACCACCGGCAGCGTGCTCTATTCAAACCTGGGAAATCCGCTGCTGACTATCGTCGCCGACACCTGCGGTCGTCACGACACCCTGGGCGGCGCCTGCTCGCAGGAAAGTAACACGGTGCGCTACGCCCAGGATAAGCGCTACATGCACAGCTGCCGCGATAACTTTCTCTGCGCCTGTCTGCACGATGGTCGCCTGCACAAGCGCGATATCGGCGCCAACATCAATTTCTTCATGAATGTGCCGGTCACGCCCGAAGGGGGACTGACCTTTGCCGATGGCCTGTCCGCGCCCGGCAAATATGTGGAGCTGGTGGCGGCGTGTAACGTGATGGTGCTGATCTCCAACTGTCCGCAGCTGAATAACCCCTGTAACGGCTGGAACCCGACGCCCGCCGAAGTGCTGGTCTGGAACTGAGAGGCACCATCCGCTGAACATACCGCCCGCGCGTTTCCTGCGCGCCGGTCAGCCCCGGGGACGACCCCAGGGAATATCGACTGTGGCGGGACGACCCGCCTCCCTGAGAGTTCGCTTATGTTTGATACCTTACTGATTGCTAACCGCGGCGCGATCGCCTGCCGCATTCTGCGCACGCTGCGTACTATGCAGGTAAAAGGCGTGGCCGTTTACGCCGAGGCCGATCTGAGCAGCTTACATGTGCGTGAAGCGGACAGGGCGATCAGCCTTGGTGACGGACCCGCAACGGACACCTATCTGGTGAGCGAAAAAATCATCGCTGCCGCCCGGCAAAGCGGGGCAACGGCCATCCATCCCGGCTACGGATTTCTGTCAGAGAACGCCGCATTTGCCGAAGCGTGCGAGGCGGCGGGGCTGGTTTTTGTCGGCCCCACGCCGTCGCAGCTGCGAACCTTCGGCCTGAAACATACCGCCCGTGCGCTGGCAAAAGCTCAGGGCGTGCCGCTGCTGGAAGGCAGCGAACTGCTGGCAGATATTGACGAGGCCTGTCGCGCAGCGGAAGAGGTCGGCTATCCGGTGATGCTGAAGAGTACGGCGGGCGGCGGCGGCATCGGGATGCGCGTCTGTCGTGATGCACAGGCGCTGACTGAGGCGTTTGAAACGGTGCGCCGACTGGGTCAGAACAACTTCAGCGACGCCGGGGTATTTCTGGAAAAATATATTGAGCGCGCCCGCCATCTCGAAGTGCAAATCTTCGGCGACGGCAAGGGTGAGGTGATCGCGCTGGGCGTGCGTGACTGCTCGGTGCAGCGGCGAAACCAGAAAGTCATCGAAGAGACCCCGGCGCCGAACCTGCCAGCCGGTATGGCGGAGGCGCTCTGCCAGGCCGCCATCGCGCTGGGAAAAGCGGTGAGCTACCGCAGCGCAGGTACCGTCGAGTTTGTCTATGACAGCACGGCGCAGCAGTTTTATTTTCTGGAGGTCAATACCCGGCTGCAGGTTGAACATGGCGTCACGGAGCAGGTGTGGAGTGTGGATCTGGTGCAGTGGATGATCGCGCTGGCCGCGGGCGAACTCCCTGCACTCCGCACGCTGGCTGCCACGCTGACGCCGCAGGGCCATGCGGTGCAGGCGCGCCTCTATGCGGAAGATCCGGGGCGGCAGTTCCAGCCGTCGCCAGGGCTGCTGACCGACGTTTTTTTCCCGGAAAGCAGGGATCAGACCCTGCGAATCGACCGCTGGGTGGAAGCGGGGTGTGAGGTGCCGCCCTTCTTCGACCCGATGCTGGCAAAAGCGATCGCCTGGCGGCCCTCCCGCGACGAGGCCATCGCCACCCTGACGCAGGCGCTGGCGGAAACCCGTCTCTATGGCGTTGAAACCAACCGCCGCTATCTGCAGCAGATTCTGGCTTTCGAACCCTTTACCTCCGGCGAGCCCTGGACGCGCTGCCTGGAGCAGCTCCGTTATCAGGCGGCGACCTTTGAAGTGATCAGTGCGGGCACGCAGACCAGCGTTCAGGACTATCCGGGCCGTCTGGGTTACTGGGCGGTCGGTGTGCCGCCATCGGGCCCGATGGACGATCGCGCCCTGCGGGCGGGCAACCGTCTGCTGGGCAATCGTGAAGGGGATGCCGCGCTGGAGATCACCCTTAACGGACCTGCCCTCAGATTCAACACAGCAATTGAGGCGGTAGTCTGCGGTGCACCGCTCAGCGTCACGCTGGACGGGATCGCGCAGCCGATGGACACCGTTTTCACCATTATGTCCGGTGCGACCCTGAAGCTGGGTGCGATTACCGGCGCGGGTGTCAGAAGCTATCTCTGCCTGAGCGGCGGTATTCAGGTGCCGGACTATCTGGGCAGCAAAAGCACCTTTACGCTCGGTCAGTTTGGCGGACACGCCGGACGGGCGCTGCGCAGCGGTGATGTGCTACATCTGGCCCCCCGAGCCACGTGCGCGACCGGGGCGGAACTGCCTCCTGCACTCCGCACCCGTCCCGGCGCGCTGCGGACGCTGCGCGTGATCTATGGCCCACACGGTGCGCCGGAATTCTTTGCGCCAGACTACATAGAGACGTTCTTTGCCACGCACTGGGAGGTTCACTTTAACTCCAGCCGCACCGGCGTGCGTCTGATTGGCCCCAAGCCAATCTGGACCCGCGACAGTGGCGGGGAGGCCGGGCTGCACCCCTCAAACATTCATGACAATCCCTACGCCATCGGCGCGGTCGATTTCACGGGTGACATGCCGGTAATCCTGGGGCCGGATGGGCCAAGCCTCGGCGGGTTTGTCTGCCCGGTCACGGTTATCGAGGCTGATCTGTGGCAGGTGGGTCAGCTCAAAGCGGGCGATAAAGTACAGTTTGTGGCCGTGGATATCCCTGTCGCCCGGCAGCTGGCCATCGCCCGTCACCGGGAACTGGTCACGCTGCAGCCGCAGGAAACACACTGGCAGCCTGCGCCGCTGACGTCGCCTGTGGTGATGAGTTACGGTGAGGCAGATAAGCGTCTGGTGGCCCGTCTCTCCGGCGATACTCATCTGCTACTGGAAGCGGGCGAGCCGGAGCTGGATCTGGTGCTGCGTTTCCGTATCCACGCGCTGATGCAGGCGCTGGAGGCACAAGCCCGCGATGGGATTATCGATATCACCCCCGGCATTCGCTCGCTGCAGATTCACTTCCGGCCGGAAACCCTGATGCCGGAAACGCTGCTGACCTGGGTGCGTGGGGAATGGGAGAAAGTCTGCCTGAGTGACGATCTTCAGGTGCCCTCGCGCGTCGTGCATCTGCCCCTCTCCTGGGACGATCCCGCCTGTCAGCAGGCTGTAGAGAAATATATGACTACCGTGCGTCGGGACGCACCCTGGTGCCCGGACAATCTGGAATTTATCCGCCGTATTAACGATCTGCCAGATAAACAGGCGGTCTGGAACACCGTTTTTGATGCCCGCTATCTGGTGATGGGGCTGGGCGATGTCTATCTGGGCGCGCCCGTTGCCACGCCGCTGGATCCCCGTCATCGGCTGGTCACCACCAAATATAATCCGGCCCGCACCTGGACAGCGGAAAACTCGGTGGGTATCGGCGGCGCCTATCTGTGTGTGTATGGCATGGAGGGGCCGGGTGGCTATCAGTTTGTCGGGCGTACGCTGCAGATGTGGAATCGCTATCATCAGGTCGCTGACTTCGATGGCAAACCCTGGCTGCTGCGGTTTTTCGACCAGATTCGGTTTTATCCGGTTTCGGCCAGTGAGCTGCTGCAGATCCGTCGCGATTTTCCGCTCGGTCGCTCTCCGCTGCAGATCGAACACTGTACGCTGCGGCTTGCCGAATATCAGGCTTTTCTCGCCCGCGAAGCAGAGAGTATCGACGCCTTCCGCCAGCATCAGCAGAGCGCGTTTAACGCGGAGCGCGACCGCTGGATCGCCAGCGGACAGGCCCATTTCGACAGTCAGGAGGCAATAGCCGAAGAGGGCGGCGAGATGCCGCTACAGCCAGGCGAGCAGGGTGTCGAGAGCCCGATCTCCGGCAATCTATGGCAGGTGCAGGCTACGGCGGGCAGCCGGGTGCGGGCGGGAGACATTCTGGTCGTGCTGGAGTCGATGAAAATGGAGATTCCGTTAATCGCGCCGTGTGACGGCATCGTCCGGCAGTTGAACGTGCAGCCGGGCGGCGCAGTGCGTGCAGGGCAGCGGGTAGCGGTGATTATTGAGGATAATGTGTAACGCAGCGTGACAGGGTCACGTTATCACCCTGAACCCGCCAGAAGCAAGCGGCGGGCGCAGGGCATCACGATGATGCTTTTCCGGCCAGGCTGCCCAGCCAGTCGATCATCGCCGCACTGCCTGAACGTTCCCGCGTGCGTGGCGGCCAGGCGAGGTAATAGGGTTTGCTTAACGGCAGACTGAGTGGGTCTGCCACGACCAGTTCGCCGCGCGCCAGTTGCGGCGCGATCAGGCGTCGCTGTCCGAGCAGCAGTCCGGCGCCTGCGACGGCCGCGTCAATTGCCAGCGAGGTAAGATTGAAACTGAAACCCGGCTGCGGCAGCGGCTCGTCCATGCCTCTGGCCTGAAACCAGCTGCGCCAGTCCGGCAAAAAACGGCCCTCATGTCCCCAGTCCAGATGGATTAGCGGCGCATGGCTGAAGATCGCCTCCGTGGTAAAACGCGCCAGCAACGCAGGGCTGGCGACCGGCAGCACCTCGTCATGAAACAGCCACTGTTTTTCGAGCTGCGGGTAACGATCGTCGCCAAAACAGAGGACAAAATCCACCGGCATCGCCTGAAAATCGACCTGCGCATGCGTGCCGTGCAGCGCCAGATCGACATCCGGGCATCGCTCCCGCCAGCTCGCCAGCCGGGGCATGATCCAGTTTGACGCCAGCGCCGGCAGGGCATAGATCGTCAGTTTTGGCGCACGAACCGCATCGCGAATGTTCTGCTGGCCGAGATGCAGAATATCAAAGGCTTCGGTAACGTAGCGCAGATACTCTTTTCCGGTTTCGGTCAGCACCACGCCACTCTGCGTGCGCAGAAACAGGGCGCTGCCGAGCTGCTCCTCCAGCTGGCGGATCTGCTGGCTGACTGCCGCTGGCGTCAGCGCCAGCTGGGCGGCTGCTTTGGCCAGGCTGCCCATCTCGGCAGCAACTTTGAAGGCGTGTATCACGCTGATTTTTGGCAACCTGGGTAATCTGGCTGGCATTAACGCTTCCTTATGAGAGCAGTAAATTTTTATCGTTACATCGCTTCGCGGACGAAAGATAGAGTAACACCACACCTGCTGATAATGAGAAATGATGCTATGAGCGATGCACTGGTTCGTCTCGATCTCCATCCGCTGACCGATCACGGCTGGCGTCAACGCTGCCGTGAAGCGTTAAACCACACAGGCGCGCTGGTTCTGCGTCAGTTTTTACAGCCTCAGGCGCTGGCGGCGATCATCGAAGAGGGGAACGCACAGCGTCATCTGGCTTATCACACCCGCAGCAGACATAACGTCTATCTGATGAAGCCGGATGCGGCGTTCAGCGATGCCCATCCGCGAAACCGGGAAGTGGTCAGCACCAAAGGCTGTATCACCGATGATGTTATTGCTGCCGGGTCGCCGCTGCGCCAGCTCTACAATGATGCGCTGTTTAAAAGCTTCCTGTGCGATGTGCTGGGTGAAGCGGCGCTCTATCCTTATGCCGATCCGCTCTCGTCAATCAACCTGCACTATGCGTCTGATGGCCAGGAGCTGGGCTGGCACTTCGACAACTCCTCCTTTGCTATCACTTTACTGGTGCAGAAGCCGCTGGCGGGTGGGGTATTTCAGTATGTCAACGATCTGCGTGATGCCGATGCGGGTGAGATGAATTTTGACGGCGTCAGCGCGGTGCTGGATGCACGCCAGCCGGTTAGTGCGCTGGCGATCGATGCCGGCGATCTGGTGCTGTTTCGTGGCCGCAACGCCCTGCATCGCGTTACGCCGACAGAGGGTGAGGTAACGCGAATGCTGGCCGTGCTGGCTTACAATACGCAGCCCGGTATCGCGCTGTCGGAAACTGCGCGGATGACTTTTTACGGCAGACTCTAACTTGCACCGATGCGCGCCGACCGCGGTCAGCGCGCACGTGTTACTCCTGTGGCTGTGCGCCGGGGATTGCGCGCCGGAGGAAATCGACAAAGGCCCGGACCCTGGCGGAGAGATGCCGGTTCTGTGGGTAGAGTATTGAGAACTGCCGCGAGCGCCCGCCATAGTTCTGCAGGACTTCGGTCAGGGCGTTTCTGTAGAGGGCAGATTCGGCGATGAAGTGATAAAACTGGAACAGCCCGCCTCCCGCCACCGCCCAGCTGACCGCGCCCAGAACATCGTCAGAGACGCTGCAGGGACTTCTGACGTTAATATCGACAGGCTGCCCGTTTTCATCGCGAAATTCCCACGGCATCGGTTTGCCCGAGCTGGGCAGAATAAACCTGATGCAGTCGTGTTGGTCCAGATCGCCGAGCGTGACGGGTCGGCCCCGGCGACGCAGATAATCCGGTGAGGCAAAAATCCCCAGCGTCGCGTCCTCCAGTTTGTGCGCAATCAGGCTGGAATCCTTTAGCGTCCCCAGACGAATAGCGAGATCGAACCCTTCGTCCACGAAATCGATGACCCGGTTGGCAATACTGATATCGAGTTCGATCTGCGGATGCTCTGCCTGAAAGCGTGGGAGCAGGGGAAGAAGACGATGATGCGCGTAAGGCGTGCCGACGCTCACCCGCAGGCGCCCGCTGGGGATCTTCTGCGTGCCGGTAATGACCCGTTCGGCTTCTGAAATCTGCTCCAGCGCCTGCTGACACTGCCTGTAGTAGATCTCACCTTCGTTTGTCAGCCTGATGTTTCGTGTCGTTCTGGCAAAAAGCCGCACGCCTAGCCGGGCTTCGAGACGGCTGATCGATCGACTGACCGACGCGGGCGTCAGGCCCAGCAGCTCTGCGGCAGCGGTAAAACTGTGCAGCTCGGCCGCTCTGCAGAAGAGTTCGATACTGCCCAGCTGAACGGGATCGAAGCTTCTCATTTGTTCACCTGTGTAACAAGTCAATTACCTGAAGGGCACTTTATCATCTTTAACCGATTCAATAGAGTGACTTCGACGGTGACCCTCACCGCAACACCACACATCGCAGACCCGTAATGAAAGGTTAAAATGAAAAAAATTTTCAAAACGCTGGCGCTTATGCTGCTGGTAACCAGTGCAACCGCCTTTGCGGCCAGCAAGGGCGAAGTACTGGTTTTGCTCTCAGGTAAAACAGAATTACCGCTGCAGAATAACAAGACGTTCCCCTCGGGCTATTATCTGAATGAATTTGGCGTGCCTGCCGATGCGCTGATCCGGGCAGGCTATCATTTAACGGTCGTCACCCCGGATGGCGCTCAGCCACGTGCCGACCAGCGTTCACGCGATGCGCTGTACTTTGGCGGCGATGTTAACGAGATGCACCGGATTGAGGGCGTGGTCAGTGCGCTGACGCAGGCCGACCAGGTGAAATCGCTGAAAACCGTTCTGGCTGCCGGACTGGGTAACTATGACGCGCTCTTTATTCCCGGTGGTCATGCGCCGTTGATTGACCTCTCGAATAATCCGGAGGTCGGCAGACTGCTTCGTGATTTCCATCGGACAGGAAAGCCAACCGCAGCCATCTGTCACGGCCCGATCACTCTCCTTGCCGCGCAGGATGATCCGCAGGGCTATGAGCAGGGGTTGGTGGCAAACAGAGACGTCAGCGCAGATCACTGGATCTATCGCGGCTATAAAATGACCATCTTTGCCGACGAGGAAGAGAAAATCTTCGAGGCATCTTTAAAAGGCGAAAAGCTTCGTTATTACCCGGCCAGGGCGATGAAGCAGGCGGGCGGGAACATGAACTTTGCCGCCGCCTGGCAGCCGCATGTGGTAATGGATCGCGAACTGATTACCGGGCAGAACCCGTTCTCAGACCATCTGCTCGCCTCGGCATTGCTGAAGGCGCTTGCAGCACGATAAACGGGTTTTCCGGCTGTCTCCGCACGGTAACCGGGATGAGCTATAAACAGTATCAGAGACCGCCGGCGGTAACGCGAAGAGGCGTTGCAGCCGGAATGGTCAGCAGGGCGACTCTGTCCTCTGTCACCGGGGACCTGGCGGGCTGCTTACCAAAACCTCTCTCTTTCTCTGACCAGAATCAAAGGAACCATAAATGTATAAGACAGACGCGTGGACCTGGCATCGCAATCCATCGCCCCTTCAGCTGAGCAAAGAAGAAAAATCATTAGCGCCGGGGGACGATGACGTGTTGGTCGAAAATCGTGCCGTTGGCCTTAATCCCGTCGACTGGAAACTGATGGAAGGGCTGTCTCCTGCCTGGCAGGCGGGCCAGATCCCGGGTGTCGATGGTATGGGGATTATTGTCGCGACCGGTAAGAATGTTGCGCATCTCCGTCAGGGCAGCCGGGTGATGTACCATACCGATCTTCGCTATCACGGCAGTTTTGCACGCCATACCGTGGTTAAGGCGAATGCCGTCATTGCCGTGCCGGATAACATCAGTGATGCCGCCGCCGCATCGCTTCCCTGTCCGGGGCTGACTGCCTGGCAGGCCATTAAAAAACTGCCCGATATTGCCGGGCAGACCGTACTGGTTAACGGTGCAGGGGGCTATGTGGGGAATCTGATTACGCAGCTTCTGATTAACAACGCCGCCCGGGTATATGTCACCGCCAGCGAGCGTCATCATGAAAAACTCTCTGCCCGGGGCGTGATTCAGGCTTTTGACTACAAAGCGTCAGGCTGGAAAGAGGATTTTCGTCGCATGCTGGGTGAAAAAGCAGTGCACGCGGTGTTTGACACGGTAAACCAGCAGAGCGCGATCTCCCTCGCCGGATTACTGGGCTATTATGGTCATCTCGTCTGTGTTCAGGACAGAATTGAAACCGCGCCGCTGCCGGCGTTCACCACCAGTATTTCGTTACACGAGATCGCACTCGCATCCATTCATGCCTACGGAACAGCACAGGATTTAAGTCAGCTCCGTCTGGCCGGTGAAACGCTACTAAAGCAGGTCGGCAATGGTGAGTTACATCTCGCAGCGCCAGAAACGGTAACCTTTGATGACATTCCGGCGGCGCTGGAGAGACTCAAGCGCAACAACGATGGCACCAAGTATGTGGCGCTGATTGCACCGCAGTAAGGGGCTGACGCGCGTGTAGTTCAGTTAACGTTCCGCGTCCGTTATGGCGGCGGTCGCGGAAAAGCCATAGGTACATAGCGGAGGGTGTCAATGAGAGCCTGGGCTATTAATGCGCACAATCTATCTTATGTTAAATTAAGTTTATCGACGGCTTATCACGCTGCCGCTCCGCTCCCTTTCTCTTTACAAACGGCATCCGCATCAACGCTACGGCACCGGACACCACGCTATTGAGCCAGTATTAACACGCCTCTCAGGAAACCGGTCAGTGTGCTGCGGACAAAGCCCCTCCTGCAGCTAATGACGGTGTCTGGCTCTTTTCGTTCACAGGATGCACTTCATCTGCAGCTGCAGTGCTCGCACAAAGACGCGCTTAACGCGGATCCGACTAAGCATTAAGCTGATGGATGACGGTCGAAAACGCATTTACGCCACTGTTAATTTCCTGGAAGCTTCTGCCCAGCTCGGTGATTTTGTCATTTTCACGGGTGATGATGCCCTTAATCTCGTCGAGCTGATGGTACATGTTACTGATAAGCCGGTTGTTCTCTTCAATGACTGCGGTGATTTTCTGGGTCGATGACGAGGTGGAAGCAGCCAGCCGCCTGACTTCGCCTGCGACAACCGCAAATCCTCTGCCCGCTTCGCCTGCCCTCGCGGCTTCAATCGCCGCATTCAGCGCCAGAATATTCGTCTGAGAGGTAATGCTGCTGATTGTTGAGATGATCTCACTGATGTTCACCGCAGATTCGTAGAGCTTTTTACTCACCGTCACAGCCGCTTCTACCTTGTCCGAAACCAGCATAGAATTTTTGACAGTTTCCGTTAACACATCGTTGGCATTATGCGAAATCTGCGAGGTTTCTTCAGAAGTCGTCACCGCAATGTCAGCAATCCTGCGTGCATTTTCGACCCTGACCGTAATGTCAGAGGCGATTTTGATCACTTTATCAACTGTGCCGGTAGCGTTAAGGACGGGCGTATAGTTTGCTTCGAGCCAGACACGTTCTCCGGCCGCGTTTTTCCTTTCGAATCGCCCACTGAAAGAGTGTCCACTGCGGATTTTCGCCCAGAAATCGGGGTTTTTCGTGTAAAAATCATTAAAACAGAATATCCGGTGATGTTTGCCGACAATATCACTGCGCTGATAGCCCATGAGATTCAGGAAATTGTCATTGGCGTCTAATACTTCACCTTCAGTTGTAAATTCGATTAACGCCATTGAGGCGTTAATCGCACTGATAATCGCCTCTTTACTCTTGAGCTCTTTATGTTCTTCCGTGATGTCACTCGCGATTTTTATGACCCGCACAACCTCATTATGTTTATTTTTGACCGGGAAATAGGAACCGCCAATGTAAAAAACGGATTTATCTTTTCTGCAGCGTTCGAATACACCATTTATCGCGTTTCCCTGTGACAATGACTGCCAGAAACTGGCGTATTCCGGTGTCTGCGTGTAGGTGCTCTGACAGAATGTCCGGTGATGCAGACCTGTCACTTCACTCCGGGAGAAGCCCGTCATGGCGAGAAAAATGTCATTTGCCTTAATAATATGACCCTGAGGAGAAAACTCGACCCAGCCCATCGCACCTTTAATTGCGCTGATGTCATCAACCATTCCAGCGGCATCAGATTTCATCGTTCTCTGGAAGACTTCATTCATGTTGAACATAAAAACCTCAGCAGATGACTGCAATGTATCGTTATTTTTCATTGCTGTATTGCGGCGCATAAAAACAAAGGCAGATACAGGCAAGAAAATCCTTTAAACGCATTGAGCGGCACCGGGATCCCGCTGCAGACCGGAAAAATCACACGGACCAGGCGCAGCACAGGAAAACATAGCTTCTGAGTATTATCGGAAATACCTGACAAGACTTTAGTGGACATTAACTGTTAAGAAGGGTTGCTTATTCAGGCTGACAGACGTTGTGTCGCAGACCTGCATATCTGCTTTTAACCAAAATCCTGGGAAGACTGGTCACTCTTTTATATATCGTCAGCGGACGCTGACATAATCGGGGTTCCGGAAAATCCCGACACGGCGGTGTCGGGATTAGCGTACGGCTTACTCTTTCGCTATCGGCGTTTCACTTTCTTCAATTTTTGTATCGCCCTGAATGGTGCTGATACGTTTTTCCACCTCATTAACCTGTTCACTGCTGTGCAGCAGCGTGTAGGTCAGATCAAATTGTGTGCTGGCTCCGGGTTGTAACTGCTTCACGCGTTTCTGCTCGCGCTCCACAGTTACCGGATAAGCATAACTGGTGCCTGGTTCGATGCCGGTCACATATCCCTGCTTCAGGGTATCGGTGTTTTTCCACAGCGTCAGTACGGGCAGCTGGCGGGTATCAAACTGAATCGACGCGCCGCTGTTTCCCGCCTTATTGACGACCGCAGCCACACTCTGATGGTTGCTGTCAGAGAGCGGCTTGATGTTGAAGACCATCTCATCAAAATCTTTTGTCGGCCCTTTATAGGTCTGCCACGCTTTCAGCCCGGTTTTGGCGTAATCATTGAACGGGCTGATCCCTGACATTGGCGCGATAAAACGGGCGCCCTCTTCCAGGATGGGCTGACCGAAGTTGCTGTGGTAGATGATCTGATAATCGTGCGGATAGTCGGCATGATTTGTTAACACATCATGCAGGCTGAAACTGTTGCTGCCGGGCACGTAGCGCAGTTCGGTCATAGTCTGCAGATCGGTTTTCTTGAAGGTGCTCTCTTTGATCAGGCCACGAATGCGGATTTCGTGCGGGGCCGCATCGGCCACTTCCACTTCCAGTTCAGAAACCGGCGTGTTGCCTGCTTTACCGTGCAGGGTATAAATACGCCCCTCACTGGTTACCGGATGGCCGGTCCACTCATAGCCGCAGCGCACCATCATTTCATTGAAGCCGTCCAGCCAGCCCAGACCGTTACGGCTCTCAAGGTTGATATAGGCGGGATTGACCACCTCTTTGACCGGCGAATCCCAGCCCATGCGGGAGCCAAAGCCTTCAACACGTAACAGGTTCATACCCCGCGTGGGACTCAGCGTAATGGTCAGCCCATCCTGACTGTGGATGGTCAGAATTTTACTGCCCTCCTGCTTGCCGCCATGCAGCACCTTCTGCTCGATGCTGAACGGCTTACCCTGTGCTTTCAGCTCGCTGCTGGTGATCTTCCAGTTTCCCTGTCCGGTGCCCTGTTCAGCACTGGTCAGCACCCAGGTTTTCGCAGCTGCTGAGCCAGAAACCAGAACCGCCAGCATCGTTAACGTCAGTTTAATCTTCATCCTTTGCTCCATTAGCTGAATCGTTTTTTCATTCTGTAAGCAAAACCTACTGAATTGAGCCTTTCAGAACCGTGACCCTGCTCACCTGAGACTAAATTTGTGGTTTTCAGGCGTAGTAATGTGGGCTGAATCACATAAACTCTGGAGAATCAGGAATAATAACGGCGCATTATGTGACGTGTACGGCCACAAGCTTTACTCGATTCAGCCGTTCCGGCCCGCCAGAAAATCAAACGGACGTTCACTTCCTGATAAAAATCCGTAAAAAATTTTCAAACCTGCGCAACTTTTTCCATTTTTAAGCGAACCTGTTAACAGAGGCAGCAGACAACTCCGTCTGTTCGTCAATGGAGAGAGTAATGCCAATGAAAAAGACCCTGAAAACCCTGGCCGTTGCGACGCTGCTGGCACTGAGTGTTCCGGCCACCTCCGCTTTTGCGGCTTTAGAAGCCGGTGAGAAAGCGCCTGACTTTAAACTCGATGCCGCGCTGGCCGGTAAATCGACCACCTTCTCTTTGCAGCAGGCCCTGCAGAAAGGTCCGGTAGTGCTCTACTTCTTCCCTGCGGCTTTCAGCGCAGGCTGTACGCTCGAAGCGCACGATTTTGCTGAAGCGACCGATGAATTTAAAAAGCTGGGGGCGACAGTGATCGGTGTGACCGCAGGCAATACCGATCAGATTGCGAAGTTCTCGCAACTGGAATGCCGCGACAAATTTACCGTGGCCGCCGACCCTGGCGCGAAAGTCGCGACAGAATATAAGAGCACCATGGAGATGAAGGGTCAGAAGGTCTCAGACCGCACCTCTTACGTCATTGCACCGGACGGCAAAATCCTGATGAGCTTCACTGATAAAAATCCGGATACGCACATTCAAAAAGCGATGGACGCCGTTAAGCAGTACCGCCAGGCCAATCCGGCTTAACTTCATCATCTGAGCAGGTAAATCATGCTGACTGCGATTGCAGCCGCCTTTCTCGGCGGCATTATTCTGAACCTTATGCCCTGCGTGTTTCCGGTGATCTCGCTGAAAGCACTGAGTCTGATCCGCCATCATGAAGCGCCAGGTCATGCCCGTGCAGAGGGGCTGGCGTTTCTGCTGGGTGTGGTGGTGACGATGATTGCCCTGACCGCCGTGCTGCTGCTGGCCAGGGCGGGAGGCGCATCGGTCGGCTGGGGATTTCAGCTGCAATCGCCGCTGGTTATTGCCGCACTGATTCTGGTGATGCTGGGGTCGGCGCTGAACCTGCTCGGGCTGTTTGAAGTGGGGCTGTCGATACAGCGCGTGGGCGGCATGGGCGGCGACCGGGGCGGGCTGGTCGGCTCCGCCCTGACCGGCGCGCTGGCGATTATCGTCGCCACGCCCTGCAGCGCCCCTTTCATGGCCAGCGCGGTCGGCTATGCCCTGACCCAGCCTCCGCTGGTCAGTCTGGTGATCTTTGTCGCGCTGGCGCTCGGTTTTGCTGCACCCTTCACCCTGATTTCGTTCTTCCCGCTGCTGGCACGCATCCTGCCTAAGCCCGGTGCGTGGATGATCACGCTGAAACAGGGGCTGGCGTTTCCGATGCTGGGTGCGGTGGGCTGGCTGATCTGGGTGCTGGAACGACAGGCCGGATCGGCGGCGCTGGCTGCGATCCTGATCTGCTGTTTACTGCTGAGTTTCGCTGCCTGGCTGTATGGCATGGCGCAGAAACGCCGTATGATGGGTCAGCGTCATGTGATGCTACATGTTGCAACCGCATTCTTTGTGGCGCTGGTGGTCGTGCCGCTGATGAATCTGAATCGTTTTGCCAGCGCACCCGCTGAAACGGCGGCCGCTTCTGAGGCTGCTGCCGCAGTTGCCTGGTCGCCGCAAAACGTGGAGGCAATCAAAGGTCAGGGCAAGCCCATTCTGGTGAACTTCACCGCGTCCTGGTGTATTACCTGCCAGGTCAACGATCGGACATCGCTGTCGACCCAGGCGGTGAAAGCCGCGATGGCGCGCACCAGTACGATTTACATGGTCGCAGATTCCACCAAATACAATCCTGATGTTGAGCAGGCGCTTAGCGACTTTGGTCGTGGCGGATTACCGCTCTATGTGGTCTATCCCGCCGATGGCGGCAAACCGGTGGTGCTGCCGCAGGTGCTGACGCCGGGGATTGTGATTTCAGCACTGGATCAGGCGACAGAAAAAGGAAAGAAAACCTGAAACTGATGACGACAGGCCTGGCTGATGCGTTACCGCAACAGCATAACAGGATGGTGAGCTGCTGATTCCCGATGTCTGAGCGTGATCAACGCGCGCAGTGGCCAGCTTTAATGGCCCGGGCGCAGGCAGGTGACAAAACTGCCTATAACCAGGTACTGAAGGCGATGGTTCCGGCCATCCGGGCACTGGTGCGCAAAAAAATCCATGATGAAGCGCTGGCAGAGGATGTCATTCAGGAGACGCTGCTGGCCATTCATCGGGTACGGCACACTTACGATCCTGATCGCCCGATCCTCCCCTGGGTTGCCGCTATCGCCTCAGCACGGACGATCGATATGCTGCGCCAGCATGGCCGTTGTCAGGAAGTTCAGGATGAAGAGGCGCTGCACGCCCAGCCCGCCCAGTCTGCGGACGCCGCTGAGGATACGGAGCGTCTCTCCGGCTATCTGGCGACCCTGCCGCAGCGTCAGCGGGCCATCGTCGAATCGGTTCATCTGCGTGAACAGAGTCTGGCGCAGGCCGCCGCCGAAACCGACCAGTCGCTCTCTGCGGTTAAATCCCTGCTGCATCGCGCAATGATTAATCTTCGTAAATTCGGACGGATGCATCATGAGAAATCATGACCAGTTAATTAATCAGCTTACTGCTTCCGCGCAGCCGGTCCGGCGCGTCTGGCCTACCGCCTGGCGCGTTGCGGGCTGGATCGCGCTCGCACTGCCCTGTGGCGCACTGACCAGCTGGGCATTTCATAGCCGGCTCACTGACTGGTCACAGCCTGGCGCCCTCTTCGCGCTGGTTGCCCTGCTGATGGCACTTATTATCGCGGGCAGCACGCTTGCCGCCGCCTTTACGCTCAGTATTGCCGGCAGAAAACCGGTCAGCCTGCGCTGGCTGCTGCTGCTAATAGGCATCTGGCTGGCGCTGAACCTGGTCAACCTGTCATCAGAAACCCCAACAGCGGGGGCGGCCCTGTTGGGTGAAGGTATCCATTGCTATCTGTTTATGCTGTCGGCCAGCCTGCCCATGATGCTGATGTCGGTGTTTGCCCTGCAGCGTACCCGCTCACTCTATCCCGCACGCAGCCTGGCGCTGAGCGGCTGCGGCAGTGCGTTTACTTCGTCGATGCTGCTGTCGCTTTGCCACGATACCCACCTGCATCTTATCGATTTCTTAATGCATCTGGCGGCAGGCATAACGATTGTGGTGCTGACAGTGGTAGCAGGTCACCGCTGGGTCCGGCTAGGCGATTGATCGCAGACAGTGTCTGTTCGCCCTGAAAACAGGGTGGCTTGATTCCGTCTGCTATAGCAGGCATCAGGCCGCAAAACTTCGCCTTCTCTCTGCAGTGCCCCGCCAGTGCGTGACAAAAAATCCGTCTTCGGGGCGGCCAGATCCCCTGTGATGGCATAGGCTGAATGGGGGCCACTTTTCTATGACAGGAGATGACGATGGACAATGAAATGACAGGACGCTGCCACTGCGGCGCAGTGGCATTCCGGGTGACACTGAAAGACGGATTTAGCACAGTGCGCCGCTGTAACTGCTCATTTTGCCGGATGCGCGGCGCGGTGGTGGTGTTTGCAACCAGAGTGGACGTGACGCAGGGCAAAGCGCAGCTGACTGAATATCGCTTCAATAGCAAGGCAGTGGGACATTACTTCTGCTCAGTCTGTGGTATTTACACCTTTCATCAGAGCCGCTCGCAGCCCGAACTGTCTGGAGTCAACGTCGCCTGTCTGGAAAGCGTTTCGCCCTTTGATTTCACTGATGTGCCCGTCTCCGATGGCATTAATCACCCTAAAGACGGTGGCGCGGGGGGGGTCGCCGGTCATCTGGTCTATACCCCCACGCCAACCTGAAGCCTGACAGGCTGACCTATTCCCGGCTGCTTTTGCCGCTGAAGCGGGTGATCGGTTTCTGCTCCTCGCGATCAATCTGCTGCGAGAACACCTCCAGCGCCGCAAATATCGGGCGCAGCCCACGCCAGAGTTCTTCATCCCTGAGCAGGCGTATTATGCCGCGAATACCGGGCGCGGCTTTTTCCTGCCGGGCTGCGTCGCGGGCCGGTTTCACGGCCATTGCCGCATCGCGAACGGCGAGCAGCAGATGACTGAACCGTTCCGGCGGGACAGTGCCCAGCGTCATCATCAGCAGTGAGAGGTTCTGGAGGGCGTTCTGGGTGCCGGGCTGATTAAGCCCGGAAAGCAGAATCTTTCCCACTTCGCTGTTGGACTTCACCAGATCGTTCGCCAGCCTCAGGAAGCCATGCTGGTGGAGATTTTCGATCAGCTCATCCATCGCTTCACGGGCAGTGGGTTCAACAGGTGTTGGCGGGACCTGATATTTTATCCGTTCTGCCATCAGAATTTCTCCGGTTTTTCAACATGTTCAGGCGGTTCGCGGTAGCCTTCCTGCTGCCATTTCTGCTCGACAGGCAGATGTGACAACGGTGTCCGGCTGCCATGGCGGAAATTATGCAGTGGCAGAGGATCAGGCTGCAGCCGGTGATCGATGCGCTGCATGTTAACGGCCGTTTCTTTATAGGCAGGCGTATTCACGTCCGGATCATGATGTTCACCAGTCAGTATATTGAGTCCATCTTTACCGTGATGAATCGGCATAAACAGCACATTACCCGCGACACGATCCGTGATGACGACCGGTACATCCAGCGCGCCACGCCGTGAACTGATGCGAACCCACTCGCCTTCACTCAGCGAACGTGAGGCGGCCAGCTCGGGTGAAATCTCAACAAAAGCATTAGGCGACAGCGACATAATACGCCCGCCCTGACCGGTCTGATTCATCGACTGGAAATGCTCCAGCATCCTGCCATTGTTCAATAGCAGATTATAGTCTGCATCCGCCTGTTCAGCAGGCGGCTGCCAGCTCAGCGGATAGAGTCGGGCTTTGCCATCGGGGAAGTTAAACCGTTCGGTGTAAAGCCGCAGCGTGCTTTCTCCGGTGGCGCTGACCGGCCAGAGTTGAGACCGCCAGCCAGCCAGTTGCTCATAGCTGACCCCGGCAAAGATGTCGGCAATCCCTGCTGCCTCAGCCATAATTGCGCCCGGATTCGGATAGTTCCACGGGTGCCCAAGACGGGCGGCAAGGTCGGTGAAAATCTGCCAGTCCGGACGGCAGTCGCCCAGCGGCTTTAACGCCTGTGAGAAGTGCTGAATTCGCCGTTCCGTGTTTACAAAGGTGCCCTCTTTTTCCACACTGGGCGCACCCGGTAACACCACATCGGCGAATTCGGCCGTATGTGACATAAAGATGTCCTGTACGACCATAAAATCCAGCCTGCTGAAGGCAGCATGGACGGACGTCAGGTCAGCATCCGCAAAAGCAGTATCTTCGCCAGTGATATACATAGCACGAATTTTGCCTTCTCCGGCCTCCTTAACCATTCTGAAGTTATCAGCACCCACCTGACTGGAAAGCGCCTCTGGCGAGACACCCCATGCTTGGGCCCATTTGGCCCGAACCGCTTCGTCCGTGACTTTCTCATAGCCCGGATAAAAATTACTCAGGCAGCCGAAATCGCTGGCCCCCTGTACATTATTGTGGCCACGCATCGGATAGCCGCCGGTGCCAGGCCGGCCATAGTTGCCGGTGACCAGCAGCAGATTTGACAAGGCCGTGCTGGTATCTGCCCCGTGGCTGTGCTGGGTAATGCCCATCGCCCACAGTATGCAAACGCTGCCTGCCTGGCCAATCATCTCAGCCGCTTCAGTCAGCTCAGACTCACTCAGTCCGCAGACTTCACTGGCCCGGGCCAGCGTAAAAGAGTTGAGCGAGGCGCGATATGCTTCGATGTTATTCACCCGCTCTGTCAGAAAAGCCTCATCCGCATAGCCGTGGTCGAACATATATTTAGCCATTGCCGAGGCCCACACCAGGTCCGTACCCGGATGAATGCGCAGATAGCAGTCGGCACGCTCTGCCATCTCATGACAACGCGGGTCGACGACCAGTAGCTTCTGGCCATGATGTTTATGACTCTGTTTAATGTGTGACGCGATCACCGGATGGTTTTCAGCCAGATTGCTGCCAACCAGCACAATCAACCCGGCCTGCTGCAGGTCACTGATCGTACCGGCGTCCCCCCATAGCCGACGGTGCGAAACAGCCCCTCTGTGGCCGGGTTCTGACAGTAGCGGGAAGAGTTATCGACATTATTGGTGCCAAAGATCAGGCGGGCGATTTTTTGGGTCAGATAGGCCTCTTCGTTGCTGGCTTTACTGGAGCCGATAAAGCCAATTGCATCGCCTCCATGTTGCTGCGCAACGCCGCGTAGTCCATCAGCCACCCGCTGCAAGGCTTCATCCCAGCTGGCGGGCCGAAAACGGCCATTCTCGCGGATTAATGGTGTTGTCAGACGTTCCGGACTGTTAACAAAATCCCAGCCAAATTTTCCTTTCACGCAGGTAGAGATGCCGTTGGCTGGCGCGTCAGCGAGCGGTTGTATTTTGAGAATGTGTCGATCACGGGTCCAGATTTCGAAGCTGCAGCCAGTGCCACAGTAGGTACAGACCGTTTTAGTGCGTTTGATCTCAGACTGGCGCAGCGCCACATCGATCTTAGAGACGCCGGTAATGGGCTCCATGCCGATGCTGTTTTCCAGTGACTTCACAACGTCGATAAGGGGCCGTTTCAGCCCCTCATCCATCGCGGTAAACGGGCCTGCGTCGGGCTGCATGGTTTTTTCCAGCAGGGCATTGCAGGGGCAGACCGTCACGCAGTGGCCGCAGCTGACGCAGCTCGAACCGGCAATTTCCGTTCCGCCATCCCAGAGCACGCGCGGATGCGCCTGGGTGTAGTCGATCGACAGGGTTTCATTAACCTCAACGTTCTGACATGCCTCAACACAGCGCCCGCAAAGAATGCACTGGTCTGGATCGTAGGTGTAGAACGGATTGGAGTGATCTTTGTTATAGGGTTTAGGCTGGTGTGGATAATACTGAATCGGAATATGCATATCCGCCACCGCGTTATGCAGCGTGCACTCGCCAGTGTTGTGTTCGCAAACGGTGCAGTAAAGCTCATGGCGGTTAAGCAGCCGGTCCATACCCTCCTGCTGGGCCGCTTTAAGCGCAACGCCTTCGCTCTGAACCATCAGGCCCTCTTCGGTACGTAGCGTGCAGCCCCGGACGCGCTCGCCATCGGCATCCACCCAGCAGACATCGCAACTTTGCAGTGGCGACAGCGCCGGGTGATAGCAGACATGCGGTAATTTTTTTCCGTGAGCATCCAGAAAATCAATCAGCGGCTGATCTGCCAGCCCTTTGAGTCGTTCACCATTAAAAGTAATGGTGCAGTAGTTTTCACTCATATACGCCTCATGACGATATCGCCTGTTCCTTGCGGCTGGAAAAGGTCCCTTTATTTAAGGGGTTACTTCACAAGCTTAGTGAGGATTAACGACTCCGCCATGAATACCGCTACGCTTAATGCGGTTACTCTCTGATTAATCACGTTTTTTTAAATGTAATGACATCTTACCAGCCAAAACGCACGGCGGAACTCTCTGCAAAGAGGCTTACTTTTTTTATGCGAGACATTTAAAACGCGGATGTTCAGGTCTGTATTGTATATAAAATATTAGTATGTTGTAACTATAAACGTACCTGTTAAAGCTTCTGTGGCATATTCTGCAGGAAATATAAATTATTCTCTTTTTCATATCGATGTTGCGACATCGTTTTTTCATGCTGCCTTGACAACTGAAAAAAATTATATATTTTTGCAATGTGCAAGGACGCACAAATCACCGAAAGAAATAACAGGGATGTTTATGAAAAGCCAAACTGCACGCCCTCTCATTCTTCTTAATCTGCGTTTTTTAACTCACCCGATAACAGCTGTTTTTTCCGTACCAAAAACTATTCGAAATTATTGCGACAGGGCTATTCCGCCCCGGACTGAGCTTGTCAGTCATGAGCCTGATCGCCTATCTGCACTCTTTCGCCGGAATAATGACGCCCCCGGACACGTATAATAACGTGCCGGCTTTAGTGTTATCCGGGTTATGGACTAAATATCAGACCTGAGAATGAGCGGGTGCATCCTCCTCCGGCTTTTTTAAAATCTAATTTATAGGGATATAAAGCATGGCCATTTTTAGTTATAAAAAAAGTGCGTTATCGTTAGGCATCACCTCTTTTATTATCGGGCTGACGCCTCCGGCCTGGGGTCACGATTACAGTGATGAAGAAATATTGTCTGGCTCGACATACTGTGATGCGGAACTCAGCTTAACTCAATCGCCCCCCGTCAGCCGCCTCACGCTGACCGGCAAGAGCAATCTCTATGTGCAGAATGATGGGTTAGTCGCTGATTCCCTGGTGACCGACAATTCTCGCGTATCGCTGCTACGGTCAGAGGATGAGAGCCTGCTGGCGCATCCGGGTATTCGTAATACGACAGTTGCAGGATCCGGTGAAGTCAGCATGGGCACTGCGGCCGTATCAAGCGGGCAGCTATTTATTAGCCCCCAGGCTGTGTTAGACATTTATAGCACCGATCCCAATACCACCGATGTCACTATTAATTCACCGGCACCAGGTGCGGGCGTATATATCGAAAACCTGACGCTGGCTGGCACGATGGAAATTGGCCCCGCCTGGATAGGTGATAGCAACGATGGCGATGCGCCCCTGCCGGATAATATCGGCCCGGAGCTTGTCACGCGAATCGATAACCTGGCGATGCAGTCCGGTAGTGAAGTCAACATGCTGGCATATACCTCTGGAGCGCAATTTAATCATCTGGCATTAAAAACTCTTTCAGGCGAGGGTGATTTTTACCTCACCAGCAGCCTGGCTGATAGGGCCAGCGACAGAATTACGGTTTCGGACAAGGCAACCGGACGTTTCGGTATCTATGTCAGCGACAGTGGCCGGGAAATAACACAACCTCGCGATGTGCAGCTGGTTTATATCAACAGCGGCGATGCTCGCTTCAGTTTACTTAACAGGGGTGGGATTGTTGAAGCGGGCGTCTGGCAATATCGGCTCAGTAACAAAACAGAGAATGGCCATACCGAGTGGTTTTTAGTTGGAGGTAAGCCAGGCGAATCAGATTCGCCAGAGGCAACTGCGCAGGCAGACGTCAACCGACAGATCACTGAGCCGAAACCTCAGCTAAGTAATAGCGCGCAGGCGGTGCTTAACCTGGCTGCTGCACCCCGGATTATCCTGGAATCGGAAACCAGTTCGCTGCGTCAGAGAATGGGCGATCTGCATCGGCAGAATAGTGATACTGGCGTATGGGCGCGGTATCTTAATCAGAATAGCCGGCTCGATGACAAGGGTTACAGCGCTTTTCACCTCTCAATTAATGGTATGCAGATTGGTGCCGACAGTCAGCATGCTACCGATAACGGCAGGATCTTAATGGGTGCTTTTACCGCATTCAGTAAAAGTACTATTCAGTCCGATCGCGCCAATAATGGCAACATCCGAAGCTACAGTGGCGGTTTTTATAGCACGTGGCTCGACAATAATGGCTTCTATGCCGATCTGCTGGTGAAAGCTAACCATCTTAATAATGACCTGAACACCAGCATGAACAGCGGTAGCCGGGCCAAAGGCAACTACGATCAGACATCCTTCACCGCTGCCGCAGAAACAGGCTACACACTCGACTTAACGGGACCTTTAAGCGTAACGCCTTACGGACGATTCACTTATTCGCGGATCGGCAAAGCCAGCTACGTTCTGAATAATGGCATGGAAGCTAGCGTCAATGCCGCAAACAGTGTTCAGGGGGAAGTCGGTACATTAGTTGAGAGTGAATTCGATGTAATGAATCACAGCGTCCGGCCCTACCTCAAAGTGGCGGCTGCCCGTGAGTTCACTAATCGCAACCGGACAGAGATCAATGAGGTGGCATTTGATACGCGCTACTACGGCAACGTGGGCAAATATGGCGCTGGCTTAACCGCTGATGTGGCCCGGAACGCCTCGCTCTATACCGAAGTGACCTATCAGAAAGGGAAGAAGGTTGAAACGCCGGTTTATGCGACGGCCGGTTTCAGACTGAGTTTCTGACAGCCGTTGTGACCAATCATTAATACGCCCGCCATGCCCTGCATCGTTCAGGGCATGAAGGTTCGCTTTTTCCAGCACATTTCCGTCAGACGATAACTTTTCTGCGAAAACCCCTCCCTTGCGGATATCGCAATAGCCTCCTGCCCCTACTGTAAAACCGATGTCCATACGCCCCTGTCATGGTGAATTACACATATCGGATTACTATTGATGATGCGCAGATCCTTTTTGTCTTTATGAAACATGGCGAGCAGGCGCTTACCGGTGCACATTTCACAGCACTCCAGTGCGCTGACAGTCCGGTTCCTGATCAGAGGTCAAAAACCGGACGCATCCGTCCCGCGCGCGGCAGGCGCCTGCTTCAGCCATTAACGGCGTGTTGCCGGTAAACCGGGTGAAGCGTTCCCCCGAATTCGTTATCGGATGCTGCCTGCATGAGAAAGCGCCATATCCATCCATCACGTCATACAGAGGGCAATACTATGAGTACCTTTAATACGACAGACGGCACACAAATCTACTTTAAAGACTGGGGAACCGGTAAGCCTGTGTTATTCAGCCACGGCTGGCCGCTGGATGCCGATATGTGGGACAGCCAGATGAACTTCCTGGCTGAAAATGGCTATCGGGTAATTGCGTTTGACCGTCGCGGTTTTGGTCGTTCCGACCAGCCCTGGAATGGCAATAACTACGATACGTTCGCCTCTGACATCAATGACCTGATCACTCATCTTGACCTGCAGGACGTCACTCTGGTCGGCTTCTCCATGGGCGGTGGCGATGTCACGCGCTACATCGGCAACTATGGCAGCGATCGCGTCGCGGCGCTGGTGCTGTTGGGTGCCGTCACGCCAATCTTTGGGAAAACGGCTGACTACCCGCAGGGCGTGGATATGTCGGTATTTGAGGGGATCCGCGATGGCCTGCTGAAAGATCGCGCGCAGTTCATTAAAGCGTTCGCAACCCCCTTCTATGGCACCAACGCCGGACAGACCGTGTCCGAAGGTGTGATGACGCAGACACTGAACATCGCGCTGCTGGCCTCGCTGAAGAGCACGGTCGACTGCGTAACCGCGTTTGCAGAGACCGATTTCCGTGCTGACGTCGCGAAAGTGAAGGTACCGACGCTGGTAATCCACGGCAGTAACGATCAGGTCGTTCCGTTTGAATCGACGGGCAAGGTCGCCGCAGAGATGATCGAAGGGGCTGAACTCAAAGTGTATGACAATGCGCCGCACGGATTCGCGGTAACGCATCAGGATCAGCTGAATCAGGATCTGCTGGCATTCCTGAACGCACAGTGATGCAGAAAACTGCGCGGCGAAGGTCGCGCAGTAACTTCGCACAGGCTGAACAGGTCTGTCGGGCGATATATACGCCTTTCACCACCCACCGTCCTGACCACGAAATTCTCCTCTGAGCGTCTGCATACGATAACAGTCATGTGCCAGGCAGACGCCGTGGCCTGAAAAGAGGCTGAAGAGGCAATGGTCAGCTACTGGCCCGTACCACCAGCTCACCCTGCATGATCACGCATTGCGGCGGCACGTCCGGAAAGGCAATTTTCTGCAGCAGCAGCTCACAGGCCTGGCGACCAATCGCGTGAGAAGGCTGAGCCAGCGTCGTCAGCGGCGGTGACGTCATGTCAGCCAGCTCGCTGCCGTCAAAACCGACCACGGCAATATCCTGCGGTATCCGCAGCCCCGCCTGCTGAATCGCTGCCATGGCCCCGGCAGCCAGTGTATCGGAGACGGCAAACACCGCATCCGGTCGCACTGCGTCAGCCAGCAGCTGCTGCATGGCCACCCTGCCGGCGCTGAAACTCAGCTCGCTGGCATAGGCGATGGCCTGCCAGGTAAGATGCTGCTCATTAAGCTGAGCGGTGTAACCCTGCTGACGCAGGCGGGCGTAGCGGTAGCGCAGATCGTGATTAATCAGGGCGATACGCTGGCGTCCCCGCCCGGCAAGATAGTGCACCACCGATCGCGCAGCGGCTTCATCATCAATACCAACGCAGGCGATCTGCCCGTTGTCATCATGCTCAGCACACTGAACCCAGGGTGCCTCACCAATCAGCTCACTCAGTTCAGGCAGTCTGCTGAGGGCATTCATGGTGATGATGCCCTCAACGACCTTGCCAGAGAGCAGTTGCAGGCTGGATTGCGAACGCGCGATATCTGCACCCGAATTGCATAACAGGATGCGATAACCGTTTTTCTCCGCCCGCGCCTCAATCCCTTTGACCACCTCGGCGCAGAACGGGTTTGAGATGTCCGACACCAGCACCAGAATCATCGAACTGCGTGCGGTTCGCAGCTGGCGCGCCAGCAGATTGGGCTGATAGTTGCTCTCTTCAATTGCCGCGAGCACTTTCTGGCGATTCGCCGGTTTTACGCTGTCGCTGTTATTCAGTACCCGGGAAACCGTGGCGACCGATACTCCCGCCATTTGCGCAATCTTCTGTACAGACATAGCGATCCTTCTGGTTTACCCGTGCAAGACCGGCCCCTCTGCAAAGGCCGGGCTACCCCCTCAAACGTCGCGATCCAGACCTAACTGCTGCCGGACCGAAGAGGCGTTTCTGGCTGAAGCAAAATCGTCAAATGCGCGGTCAGACACCGGAATGATGTGGTTGCGAATAAACGCCGCCCCCTCGCGCGCGCCCGTTTCCCCCGCTTTCAGGCAGCATTCCCACTCCAGCACGGCCCAGCCGCTGAATTCATACTGCGCCAGCCTGCTGAAGATACCGCCAAAGTCGATCTGACCATCCCCCGGCGAACGGAAGCGCCCGGCGCGTGAGAGCCACGGCTGATAGCCGCCATACACGCCGCTGCGTCCGTTGCGCTGATACTCGGCATCCTTAACGTGAAAGGCTCTGATGTGCGGATGATAGAGATCGATAAACTGCAGATAGTCGATGTGTTGCAGAAAGAGATGGCTGGGGTCATACAGGATATGGCAGCGTGGATGCTGATTCACCGCCTGGAGGAAGCGTTCAAACGTAACGCCGTCATGCAGGTCTTCTCCGGGATGAAGTTCGTAACAGAGATCGACGCCGTGCTGGTCAAAGGTTTCCAGCACTGGCAACCAGCGCCGCGACAGCTCCGCAAACGCTTCATCAAACAGAGCCTCATGGTGCGGCGGCCACGGATAAAACCAGGGCCACGCCAGCGAGCCGGAGAAGGTGGCATGAGCGTGCAGACCGAGTTTTTCAGAAGCCGCTGCCGCACGTTTCAGTGTGGCGACGGCCCAGTCGGTGCGCCGGGCCGGGTCGCCCCGCAGCGCCTCTGGCGCGAAATTATTAAACGCGAGGTCATAGGCGGGATTTACCGCCATCAGTTGTCCCTCAAGGTGTGTCGAAAGTTCGCTGATCTCCAGCCCGAATCCTGCCAGCATGCCGCGTATGTCATCGCAGTAAGTCTGGCTTACCGCTGCCCGTTCGAGGTCAAAGATAGCGGGTTGATGACACGGGATCTGCAGCGCCTGATAGCCCAGTCCGGCGGCCCATTCCGCCAGTCCCGCCAGCGTATTGAACGGCGGCCGCTCGCCGATAAACTGCGACAGAAAGATGCCCGGTCCTTTGATGGTTTTCATCGGCGACTCCTCTGCTCTTTCATCGCCGGATCGCGATAGGTAAACGAAAAGAAGAAAATAATGGCAATCAGCGCGGCGGCAACGGCGGGAATCCACCAGAATATTGCCCAGCTCTGCGCGCTGGCGTGACCGGCAACCAGATGGTTGTAGAGCGCCCCCGAAATCTGCGAGCCCAGCAGCATGCCCATGCCATAGGTGAACATCACCACCATGCTCTGCGCCTGCCCTTTTACTTTTTCGCCGGCAATCCTGTCGGTGTAGATGAATCCCACCACAAAGAAGAAGTCATAGCAGATGCCATGCAGCAGAATCCCAAGATAGATCAGCGTGCGCGTCTCATCGTTCATACCCAGCGCAAACAGGGCGTAACGGACGAACCACGCGGCCATGCCGATCAGCAGCATGATCTTTACCCCCAGGCGACGGAACAGCAGCGGGATGATCAGCATGAAAACAATCTCTGACATCTGACCCAGCGACATCAGCGTACTGACTTCACGGATCCCGGCATCCGCCAGCCAGGAAGCCGTGAACGCGTAATAGGTGCCGAGCGGAACAGAGATCAGCGTGGCGCAGATCGCAAAGACCATGAAATGACGCTGACGCAGCAGCGCAAAGGCATCCGCACAGAAAAGATCGCGCATCTTCAGCGGCAATCCTCTGGCGGGGGCCGGAGTATGGGGCAGCGTCAGGCTGTAAATCGCCAGCAGCAGCGAGCAGAGCGCGGCCAGCTGAAAGACCGCCACGCTGTCAGCCACGCCGGTAACGCCGATAAAGATCCCCGCCACGATCCAGCCAATCGTGCCGAAAACCCTGACAATGGGGAAATTTTTCTCACTGCTGGCGAGACTATGGAAGGCGATATTATTGGCGAGCGCCAGCGTTGGCATAAAACAGAGTGTGTAGCCAAACAGGAGTGCAATCAGCCACGCACCGTTCTCTGCTATCAGCGCCTGCGGCACAAACCAGAGGATCGCCGCCCCCGCCAGATTCATCACCGCCATGACCTTCTGCGAAGGGAAGAAACGGTCTACGAGCATGCCCAGCACAAATGGCGAGAGAATCGAGGCGATCGGCCCTGCCGAGAATGCATCTCCAATCAGCAGCGACATATTATGGCGGGTCATGACCAGTCCCAGCGTGACCGACCAGCTCCCCCAGATAAAGAACTGCATGAACATCATCAGAGAGAGACGCGGCACCAGCAGCTTATGCTGCACCTGCTGGCCTGCATTCTGCTGCACCGTCACAATCATAGGCACCTCACCAATAAGTAATCGATTACTTTTGCTGTGTGCAGATAAAGTAATCGATTACAGTCTGGGTTTCCTCAGCCGCGATCACAAATTATTAACCGTGCGTAATTACGCCACCAGCGCGTATTACTCTGCTCCGATTTCAGGTTGTGACGTTAACGGCCTGCGCTTTGCGAAACCGGTAGCGTTCGTACAACACCGAATAGAGGCCCCCGGTAACCACCAGCGCCGCGCCGATGAGGGTGGTTGAGTTTGGCAGATTACCCAGCAGCAGATACCCCACCGCTACCGACCAGAGGAGCGTGGTGTAATCGAACGGGGCGAGTAATGAGGCTTCCGCGTAGCGCAGGCTCAGGGTCATGAGGATTTGGGTGATGCCCCCCAGCAGCCCGCACCCTATCAGCAGCGCCAGCTGATTGCCGTGCGGCACTTTCCAGCCGCCGGGTAACGTCACCAGCGACGTCAGTGCCGTGGTGACGGCGAACCAGAATGCGATAGCGCCCGGCTTCTCTTTACCATTCAGAAAACGGATCTGAACCAGCGCACAGGCGGTACAGAGTGCGGCCATCAGCGCCAGCAGGATACCCACCGACGATGACAGCGAGAAGCTGGCCTGACGCGTCAGCGTAAGGTGTCCGGAGAACATCACCAGAATGCCGCTGAAACCGGTAAATACGGCGACCCAGCGATGATGACGCACTTTTTCCCGCAGCAGCAGCGCCGCCAGCAGCACAGTAAACAGCGGCGCAGCATAGTTAATGGCGGTGGCATCGGTCAGGGAGATATAGAGCAGCGACAGGTAGCTGAAATAAAGGCCACCGGTTCCGGCGAGGCCGCGCACGACGTGCCCGCGAATATTACGGGTGCGGATCCCGTCCAGAATGCTGCCCTGAAAACGCAGCCAGATCAACAGCGGCACCAGCGCCAGCACTGAACGGAAGAATATCACCTCGCCCACGGGTATTGCGCCATCCAGTCCTTTTACACAGGCCAGCATCAGCGTGGAACTCAGCGCAGCGGTAATCTTCATGGCTATGCCAGCAGAAGCGTTCATCAGATTTGTTATCTCTTGATTGAGGAAAATACGCAGCGGAATCAGCATCCTTACTCACCATACTGGCATAATGCTGTGCTGCAATCTGCCGCGATTGCGCGGCAGACGGCATTTTATCTTTTTTTGACATAGCGTCACGGCATTAAGATGCACACGACTTACTGGCCAGTCTGGAAAACTCTGCCTTCTGCCCTGCTTCCGGGGCGTTGCCAACTGATGGGGAGCCCTGAGCCTGCGCTGCGTTGACTGATATCTGAGTTTCACAATCCCTGATTTGCTCTGGCGGTCGAAGCGTGCATTTCCGGCAGAGGCCTGCCATTCAGCAAGGAGGATTTATATTGCCTAACGCAGAGACGCCCGGGCTTATGAAAACATATCCGTAACACACAGATCTCATCATGACCGGCATCTTATTGACCTATTGAAGTGATCAGAAACGCAGGGATTTCAGCAATAAAAAGAATCACCTCTTTATGTTTCGTTAAAGTATTCACTCAGCATGCCGATATAACTCAAAAGGGATAAATTTTATAAAAGAGGGAAGAATGAGTTTAATTACTGACTTTAAAACCGTAAAAAAGATCATGGAAGATTTTTTGCATGATGCCATTATCAGAAAAAAATTGATGATGATTTGCAGTACAAAAAGAAACGATTGGGAGAAATGGCTACAGCTCGAACTGGAGTTTTATATTTCCCGGTTAGAGGGTTACACTGTTGACCGTGAAGTTGAGGCCATTCCGGATAACCGGAAGATGAAAAATCGTCTTAACATGTTCGTTGATTTTGCTATCAGAAAAAAGCAAACCAGGAAAAATTCATTTATTTTCATTGAGCTGAAATGCTCAACAAACCCGCAGACATTGATTAATGGCTTCGAAAAAGATATTGAAAAAATAAGTGCAATCAAGCGTTGCATCTATGACACCCGATCATTCTGGTGTGTGGGTTTTCATAAGAACTGTACACAACGTAGCATTGATAAAATGGAGAAGTACGTTGAGAGCTGGGAAGGCTATCATGAAGTGATAAAGCTTTGCGGTTGTCCGGAAGAGTTACTCTGTGAGTGCACGGATAACAAGATCGGCTTTGTGATAATCTGATGGTCATCAGGGACAATTTTTAGATCGACATTAAAAAGATCGGTGCAAAATCACCCTGCCACCCGCGCTTCCTGCGCACCGGTCTTTTACGAAAAAATCAGATGTTATTAAATTCATCCAAAATAGCGCATCGCCATTTGTCATTAACAGGTTATCAACCTGCTTTTTCCGATTAAAAAAACCTGAGACACAGTATTACTTTTGATGATTCAGGAAACGTGGTTTTTATAAGAACGTTTTGACCGCTAATATTCAGGCATTTCCCGCATCTGGACTTCTGGCCGCAGTTACAGCAGTGTCTGGTTCCCATCCTGCGCTGAACGCCTCCTGCCGCTACAGACTGCCTCGCTCTGCCGTCAGGCGCCCTTTTACCCAGGCTAAAAGGTAAAAAACCCGCACAGCGCGGGTTCAGATGGCCTTAACGATCAGGTAGTGAGTGTAAGCGCGCAGCGACAGACTGTACCGCTGCGCGCTTGCCATCAGGCCAGCTGCGCCTGCTGACGGGCAGCATGTCGCGCTGTGATGACAAACACCAGCAGGCCGCCGACGCCCAGTGCCACGCCCACCCAGACGGTGGAGAGCCAGCCATAGCCCAGCGACACGGTCAGGCCACCCAGATACGCGCCCATCGCGTTGGCGATGTTCAGCGCCGAGTGGTTCATCGCGGCCGCCAGAGTCTGGGAGTCGTTGGCGACATCCATCAGACGGATCTGCAGCGACGGCAGCAGTACCGAGCAGGTACCAATCAGGAAGGTCGCCAGCAGCCCGGTCGCCACGTGCTGAACCAGCACCGGGAAGGCCAGCATCACCAGTACGTTCCAGAGCAGCGTCCAGCCAATGATGTTCAGCACTGCCCCATCAGCCAGACGACCGCCGACCAGATTGCCAATGATCATCCCCAGTCCGAACGCCACCATCGCCCACGGGATCAGCGAAGGTGACAGCCCCGCGATGTTAATCAGCGTGGGCGCGATATAACTGAAGATGGCGAACATGCCGCCGAATCCGACCGCGCCGACCAGCAGCGTCAGCAGGACCTGCGCGTTTTTTAGCGCACCCAGTTCACGTAGCGGATGCGCATCCGCATCGCCTGGCGTGTAAGGCACGTAGCGGCCAATCAGCAGGCAGGTCAGCAAACCAATCGCGCCAACAAAGGTGAAGACCACATGCCAGCTGAACAGCTGTCCAATCCACGAGCCCAGCGGCACACCGACAAGCGTCGCCACCGTCAGCCCCAGCATCAGTGATGCCAGCGCACGGCCCCGTCGTTCTACCGGCACCAGCGAGGCAGCCACCAGCGACGCCACGCCAAAGTAAGCGCCGTGCGGCAGACCGGTCAGAAAACGCGCCACGAGCAGGCCGTGATAGCTGTCGGCCATTGCGCTGGCGACGTTGCCGATGCTGAAGAGCGCCATCAGAATCAGCAGCAGGGTTTTCCGTGCCATGCGCGCCGCCATTACCGCAATAACCGGCGCGCCCACGACCACGCCCAGTGCATAACCGGCGATGGCATTGCCTGCCTGTGGTTCGGTAATTGCCAGAGATCGTGACACATCCGGCAGCAGGCCCATCATAATGAACTCGCCTGTACCAATGCCAAAGCCGCCCAGCGCAAGGGCCAGCAATGCCCAGCCGACAAAACCGGCAGCGTCGGTTTTATGATTTTTTCTTAACAAAATGGATTCCCAATGGCCTGAAGGTAAAAGCAGAAGTGAGCCAGAAAGAAGAGTAAAACGCATTCTCATCTGGCAACAGCGCGCAGACTATAAAAACTCAGGCTGCGCTTAGCAATCCATTTATGTGATCTGGCGCACACATTGTTCCGGCCCGGCGAGATCAGTAAGTACCGGTATTTACCCGGCGGCCAATGTCTTTCAGCTGCGAATACTTCTCCAGCAGTCGCGGGCCATCGTCCAGGCTCATGGCAAACATCCACATATAGGTCATCACCGAGTAGATATGTCCCGCATCAATGCCGCCCCGACGGGACATCGCCGCGATGGTGATCGCAAACATCAGCGCCGCTACGCTGCCGATAGCCAGATACCCCAGGGCTTCGCGATCGGAAAGCCGGATGCGCAGACTGGCCAGGACGCCGTAGTGACGGCCCAGAGAGGTGGCGCTGGCGCTGCTGACAAAACGCACTTCTTTTTCCAGCCGGTTATTCAACCGGCCAAACAGGCGATCGTTTTTCCGGGTAAAGCCTGGCAGAAAACAGGCAAAGAACAGCAGAATCGCCAGACAGCCCACGCCGGTCCAGAACTCGATCGCCAGCAGCATCACCGCCGCCCCGGTCATGGAGGCCAGCGAGGTAATCAGCACCGGCAGATGTTGCTCAAAAAAGTCGACAAACTCGCGTGACAGCGCCACCCGCGCGGCAATGGTAGACGCGCTCTGGTTTTCGCTGCGCTGCGTCACAATCACCGGTACGGCCAGGGCAGCATAAATCCGCGCGAACGTGCGGGTGTCCACGCTGCGACGCGCCGCACCGATCGCCCACATGGTGAACACCATGAGCGCATAAAGCACTGCGTGCCAGGTCCTTCCGGCGACTATCGCGTTGATCGCGAATCCCGCCAGCAGGGGATAAAGGAGGTACATGACGTTTTCCGCCACCACCAGCAGCAGCGTCAGGATGAGCTTACGGCTGTGAAGACGACCCAGCGATTTTAAGGTCAGAATGGCGCTGCGCGGAGCCGCAACGGGCAGAGCAGGTTTCAGGGAGTGCATTTTTTCTGTTTCAGTTTCTGATATGATTAATTTTGAGCGGTTGCTCAAGTTCAAAAAGCAGTCTATTTGAGCGGTTGCTCAAAGTCAATGTGAGAGTAATGATGAAAGAGTCAGCGGAAGCATTAAGAACAAAAATCCTGGATGCGGCAATCGGGTTGTTTATCGAAAAAGGGATCGAAAAAGTGACCACTCGCGAGCTGACAGAAACGGTCGGCATATCGCGCAGCCACATCTATCACTACTTCAGTAACTGGCAGGCACTCTGTCTGGCGGCGCTGGATCGCTTTATGCGGGTGGATTTTGAAGCCTTTGCGGACTCCCTTAAGCCCCTCACGCCGCGTCAGCGTCTGGATGTGCTGTTTGAAAGCCACCTGCCCAGCGCGCCGGACACCACCTGGCAGCTCTATTCTTCCTTCTGGCAGATGGCGGCTCATAATGAACCCTATGCATTACTGGCCGAAGAGATGACGCAGTTGTGGCAGACGCTGATGGAGACGATCATCCGTGACGGCGTCACAGAGGGTAGCCTGCGTTGCGACGATGTCCCGCGCACCGCCCGACAGATCAGCGCGATGTTAAACGGCTATGCCGATCTGCTGACGATCAACGCCTCCGAAACGAAGGTGCGCGAAGCGCTGGCCGACCTGAACCATTTTGTGGACCAGTGCCTGTTATAAGCCAGATTTATCCGGTGAGCAGCGTTCAGGTTCTGACCGCATTTTAATTAAATGTTAATAGAAGGTTTATTATTTTAATTAATCTGCGGTTTTTAACGCCAGGGGATGCGACTTTAGCAGCGCAGGCGGCATATATTTTTTCTCTCTGAGAACGCCGCTTTTTAATAGCCTTTTCACCGGAAACAGCTGTTTACATAGATTATTCTCTTAATTCTGACGCGGTCTGAGCCGGGTAAGCTGGTGTTTTTACGCCACTTATTGGAAACATGCCTGTAAAGCAAGTGCAATACATCCGGTCATAATCTCAACAACTGTTTGATTCTTATAACAAAGAATCTGTTTTCCATCACTAAAATTAAAGATTGAGTCGGACCTTAAAAAACCCTATATTGGCCGCGCTTTAACACAGACCCTTTTTAACTTTCATTTATTCAACTGGAACGCGTTAGCCGTTTCGGTTGTAGGAGAGATATGATGACGGATAAAGTCCGTATTGATAGTTTGAATGCTCAAAACGCAAACGCAACCAATGAAACCTATCTGGCCCGCCAGGCTGAATTTGAATCAAACGTTCGAAGTTATCCGCGCAAACTGCCGTTCGCGATTGCGAAGGCACAGGGTGTCTGGATCACCGACGTCGAGAATAATAACTATCTCGATTGTCTTGCCGGTGCCGGAACGCTGGCTCTGGGTCATAATCACCCGGACGTTCTGCAGAGCATTCAACATGTCATTACCAGCGGCTTGCCGTTACATACTCTGGATTTAACCACACCGTTAAAAGATGAGTTCTCTGAGTACCTGCTCTCCGTCTTACCGGGTCAGGGCAAAGAGTACTGCCTGCAGTTCACCGGCCCGTCGGGCGCGGATGCGGTAGAAGCCGCGCTGAAGCTGGCGAAAAAAGTCACCGGCCGCAGCGGCGTGATCAGTTTCTCCGGTGGTTATCACGGCATGACACACGGTGCGCTGTCTGTAACAGGCAACCTTTCACCGAAAGAAGCCGTCGACGGTATGATGCCGGAAGTGCAGTTCATGCCTTACCCGCACGAGTACCGCTGCCCGCTGGGCCTCGGTGGCGAAGCCGGTGTGAAAGCACTGACCTACTACTTCGATAATCTGATCAACGACGTGGAAAGCGGCGTGCGTAAACCTGCGGCGGTGATTCTGGAAGCCGTTCAGGGTGAAGGCGGCGTTAACCCGGCCCCGGCTGAGTGGCTGCAGCGCATCCGTAAAGTCACCAAAGAGCACGGCATTCTGCTGATCCTTGATGAAGTTCAGGCTGGCTTTGCGCGTACCGGTAAGTTCTTCGCCTTTGAACACGCAGGCATTGAGCCTGACATCATCGTGATGTCAAAAGCGGTCGGCGGTGGTCTGCCCCTGGCGGTGCTGGGTATTAAGAAAGAGTTCGATGCCTGGTCTCCGGGCCATCACACCGGCACGTTCCGCGGTAACCAGCTGGCGATGGCAACCGGCCTGACCACGCTGAAACTGCTGAAAGACAACAACATCGCTGACAAAGTCGCGGCACAGGGCGAAATGCTGAAAGGCAAACTGCGCGAACTGCAGCAGCGCTACCCGGTCATCGGCAACGTGCGTGGTCTGGGCCTGATGCTCGGCATTGAGATGGTCAAGCCTCATGAACCTGCTGATCACATGGGCAGCTTCCCGGCTGATGGCGACCTCTCTGCGCTGGTGCAGAAAAAATGTTTTGAGAACGGCCTGATTCTGGAGCGTGGCGGACGTCACGGCAGCGTATTACGTCTGCTGCCTTCCCTGCTGATCACAGATGCAGAGCTGGACGTGTTTATGGATAAATTTGAAAACGCCCTGCTGTCAGCTGGCGTACAACCAGTTTGAGTGGAGTGAATGCAATGTCCCGGTTAAACCCGATTCTGGCGGCCTCAGCACAGAGTACCGAGGCCTACCAGCAGGCGATTGCCCAGAGTAGTGCGGCCGTCGTTAAGTGGCTGGAACAACCTGAAATGTATCAGGGAAAAACCGTCGCAGAGCTGCGTGAGCGTATTCAGCTGGACTTCAATCCTCAGGGTCTGGGTAACCAGGCCGCGATTGAACGCGCCATCGAGTATTTCCTCAAAGACAGCCTGTCGGTGCATCATCCACAGTGCGTAGCGCATCTGCACTGCCCGAGCCTGGTGATCAGCCAGGCAGCGGAAGTGCTGATCAACGCCACTAACCAGAGCATGGATTCATGGGATCAGGCACCCTCTGCCACCCTGATTGAAATGAAGCTGATTGAGTGGCTGCGCACGCAGGTCGGTTATCAGCCGGGTGATGCTGGTGTCTTCACCAGTGGCGGCACCCAGAGCAATCTGATGGGTCTGATGCTGGCGCGCGATGCCTTTTTCGCCCGTCAGGGTCACTCCGTTCAGCAGGATGGCTTAACCGGCGATCTGAAGAAGATTAAAGTCTTCTGTTCAGAGAATGCGCACTTCTCCGTGCAGAAGAACATGGCGCTGCTTGGTCTGGGTTACCAGTCCGTCACCCAGGTGAAGTGCGATCGTTTTGCCCGTATGGATATGGACGATCTGCGCCATAAACTGGCTGCCGCCAAAGCGAATGGTGAAAGCATTCTGGCGATCGTTGCCACGGCGGGTACGACCGACGCAGGTGCGATCGATCCGCTGCGTGACATCACAGCGCTCGCGGCAGAAGAAAACATCTGGGTGCACGTCGATGCCGCCTGGGGTGGCGCACTGCTGCTTTCTGAAAAGTATCGTCACTATTTGGACGGTATTGAGCAGGTGGATTCTATTACTCTGGACTTCCACAAGCAGTTCTTCCAGACCATCAGCTGTGGTGCCTTCCTGCTGAAGGAAGCGCGTCACTATGAGCTGATGCGCTACCAGGCGGCATACCTGAACTCGGAGTTCGATGAGGCGCAGGGTGTACCGAATCTGGTATCAAAATCGCTGCAGACGACCCGCCGTTTTGATGCGCTGAAGCTGTGGATGGGCCTGGAAGCACTGGGTCAGAAACAGTATGCCGACATCATCGATCACGGCGTGACGCTGGCGCAGCAGGTGGCGCAGTACGTGGATGAGCAGCCAGCGCTGGAACTGGTGATGACTCCACAGCTTGCCAGCGTGCTGTTCCGCTATCGTCCGGCGCACCTGGCGCATCTGAGCAGTGCGGATATCGCCCTGCTTAATCAGCGTATTGGTGATGCGCTGCTGGAGTCGGGCCGTGCTAATGTCGGCGTGACCGAGCACGATGGTGTGACCTGCCTGAAAATGACCCTGCTGAACCCGACGGTGACGCTGGACGATATCAAAGTGCTGCTGACGCTGGTAGACACTACCGCACAACAGCTGGTGTAACGTTCCTGTCACCCGCTTATAAAAACCAGCCGCCCGGCTGGTTTTTTTTACCTCTTCCGGCCCCCACTTTTCAGAGAATCGTTACAGCGCTGAATGTGAAAGAGTCCTCTGTGACTTGTGCGAATGTCGTCCAGTGCTGACGACGAAACCAGGCGACGATTTCGCGTTCCTCTTCTGAAATTCCATAGCTTTGAATTTTAAATGCAGAACCGGGATGGGATTAACTTATTCTGTGTTTTTTACTGACGCTGCAGCCCGATCGACATTCAGGGATTGATAAGCTTGCGGGTAAGCATGATGCGCAGCATCACTTTCAGCTGTAGCCCGAATAATTATTTGGTGCGTCAGAAGCCCGTATCTGCAAGGCAGGAAAACTGAAATGATCGATAAAACCACTGTTAGTATTGACGTATCAAAGTTCGCGTTAGATGTTTTTATTGGTACCAGCGAGCAACTGATACATCTGGAGAATCCCGCATCCGGCATCATGCAGTGGCTGAAGGAGCTGGAAGGTCTTCATATAACGGGGGTTGTCATGGAGGCTGCAAGCCGGTATCACTCTCTAACTGGCTCAATGCTGAATTCAGCGGGTCTGCCTGTTGCTGTCATTAATCCGCGACAGATAAAGAATTTTGCCAGGGCAATCGGTAAGTTGGCAAAAAGCGATTCTATCGATGCCAGGATACTCTGCCAATAGGATCGTCGGATGAAACCGTAATTCAGACCTGCCAGAGACAAAGCGCTTCAGGATCTGGCACTGCTTCTTACCCGACGGCGTCAGCTGGTACAGAATCGTGTCATGGAAGCTAACAGGCTGCAGGAAAAACGGGTCATATATTGAGATGGGTATTGCAGCGCATATCGCCTGGCTTAACTCACACATTGATATTCTGGACCAGGAAATAAAATAACCCCTTAATCAAAACACTGCGCTTTCTGCAAAACGAAAAAATGCCTGGAAAAGTTAAGGGCGTTGGGCCAGTAACTCAGGCGGCTATCCTGAGCTGGGAGCGCTGACGCGCAGGCAGATATCGGCCCTGGTTGGTGTATGCCCGTATGACCGAGACAGCGGGCAGCTTCGCGGTAAAAGGGCTATCCGGGGCTGGCCTGCGGGCAACACTCGATATGGAGATGCCTGCAGCGATTCGATATAACCCTCAGATTAAGGACTTTTATACATCTCTAATTGCACGTGGAAAAATGAAAAAAGTCGCGACCACAGCCTGCATCAGAAAATTTAAAACCATACTTAATTCAATATTCAGGGTCCAAAAGGATTGGGCATATAGCTGAAAACTTAATTTACGACTTTTAAAGTGGTCATAACTGCTTCAGAAATGCAGGACTTCTTATTGTTAAGATTTGATTTCCGGCTTGTATATGACAGCAATACATTAACAATAACACCTGAAGGTACAGAGTCTGGAATCGAAATGCGGTTTCCATTTTCTTCAAGGTTGTAAAAAAGGTGGCAGGTTGATACACATAACTCTGCCATTCATGTTTTCAATATAGAGCTATAACAGGATTCAAAAAAATAAGAGATTTATCTTTTATTATCAACGAAAGCCGGAAGATGTTTTTTCTGACTGGTTTAATACTTTTAACTCTGGTGATTTTAATTTAAAGAATGTTAATAAACATTTTAGCCTTAATAATGCCGGTCACTGATAAGTGACATCCAGCATGGCAACGTTTTTTCTTTCATTAACGTGTCTGAGTAATGCAGTGTAAATGACGTTTCCTGAGGCTATTTTATTGTTCAGTTTGTCAAACTCTACGTTGTCAGTTGTTTTCTTATGGTTTCTGACGCAGGTTATATCAGCAGTTTTATTAAATGCTTTGGTCGTACAGGTTGCTTCTACCAGCAGGCCAGTAAAAGTTACCGTTCCACCGCTTGCCGCATTCAGAAGTGAGGCAAAAAACAAAGTGGGGGCAAATAAAGCCAGAATGCAGGCTCTTGTTTTTTTTATGTTTATAAAATTTCTCCAGTGTTACGTTGTTGCAGGGTGAGTAACGCTGATACCAGTAAAATTAATTCATGAGCATCAGGGGCGGACAGGAACGAAACTGCACTTTTTGTGCGAGAAAGCATTCTCATTTTTTCGAATCCTGAAGTGAAATACAAAATAACATCGGAAAAAGATTTCTGTCAATTGCGCATTTTTGTTAAAGGCGTCGCTTATCTTTATAACCTGCTGATTGTTAATCAAAATATATTTTTATTTCGGAATTCTATGTGGTGGGCGTTGTTCTTTAGTACATGTTTTGAATAGGTATTTTTAACACGAAATTAAAAAATGAGCGTTCAACAAACCCTTAACTCAAATTAAATGAAACCTGGTATTGTTGAAATAAGTCAAATCAGTCTGATGTATGACAGCTAACTGAACCTGGCATTTTTTAGTTTCTCCATCTTCACTGAATGAAGGATGATTTATTAAAGTTAAATAAATCAGCATGATAGTAAGTCTGGTAACATATAGGTTTTTGTGATGAACAATGTTAGCAAAGAAAGTGTGAATTATTTCTTCACAACTACCCTATGGGTAAGCTGGTCGCCGCTGTCATTGACATAACGAAATTCCGCACTAAAACTGTCAGGTATGTCTTTGCTCAGGTTGATTTTTTTCTCAGCTAATGGAGGTATCATCAGGTCGCTATCCAGTGCTCTGGCCGTTGAACGATAAGAATCAATCTGAACTGCAATCACTGAGAGGTGTATAGGTGAGGGATTATAGCACTGCATAATCTGTATCCCTGCTTTGTGGCAGGTAACAGCTGAGATTGCCTGTTCCGGCGTGGTGATAACTCCGGAAGGACGATAGAACAGTTTGATCTGTGTATTCATTGTTACAAGTACGCCGTTCTCCATTACGACATCTTTTCTTTCAGGAGGGATTTCATAGATGTTAAACCAGTAAAGAGACTCCCTATCCCGGCGAACCGGCCTGCCATTGTATATGATACGCACCCCTTTAATTGCATGGGGTTCAAGCCTGAATACCGGTGGGACGCTGATAAACGGGATACCTGAAACATCAGGCGTTCCTTCACCATTGTCGATCCATGTCTGAACAATTACGGGATAACGATTTGTATTAGCCAGCATCAGAGACTGTTCCCGATTGCTCTCTGTATACACGACCCTTGTCCGGGACGGCATAACGCCAGCGCTGACATTATTATTCAGCAATGAAAAAACAATCAGGAAATGAGCAATATATTTCATTGCACTTTCACCACTACGGTAGCCGTTGCTCTTACTTTACCAGCCGTTACAGTTTGTCCCGGGATTTTCTTAAGCGTAGCAATAAAGTTATAAGAATAGTTTGTATAACCGGATACGCTGCTTCCTGTTGCGCTGGCATTGTCCAGAACCGGATACCAGCCTGCGTTACTTCCCATATAACTGGTGTTGAGCGGGTCAGTACCGGTCTGCCCTATAAGTGTCAGTGGCGAGGAAGGCGAACTGGCATGAGCAATCGTAATTCCCACCCCTTTTGCAGATGTTGCGTCATTATAATTGTCTGAAAGCAGCATGCTGACACCATCTGAACTGTTTACCAGACCCAGCGAATTTGCAGCATTGTAAGCTCCGGGTGAAACCTGAAATCCGAGTGCAGTCTGTGAAGTCGCGGTTCCCGAAGTCACGCTGTTACTGCATTCAACACTGACGCTGAAGCTGGCAGAACTGGATAAACTGTTATTTAACTCTGCAACGGATATCACGGGTAACATCACGAGTGGTGTGGCACTGCGCACCACACACGTTGGCGTGTTGTAGAGACGGTTAACAGAGCGCATGCCATAACCAAACCCATTGTCTGCGCCCCAGAACCGCCAGTTGTAAGCGCTATCCTGCCCCTCCTGATCACCCGTCAAACCCGGGCCAAAGAGCTGAATATAAGCATTCGGTTGTATACAGCTATAATCGGCGCCCGTTGTTGAGCCATAAACAATACCACTTTTGTCTGTATTATTATTGCCGCAATAGCGTGAGGCCGAACTGGTTCCTGGCAAAGTGCTGACGCGGTAAAGTTCAGCCTGAAGCGGAGGGATATCCTGCAGACGGATTTGTATTTTGGTGCCGGATGTCGCATAGCTCGTAACCGCGACTTTCTGCCAGTAGCGGGTCAGGACCTGACTGTTCATTGTCAGTTTAAGTCCGACGTACGCAAAGTAAGTTGCGTAAACACCATCCAGTCCGTCAGTCGTGCCGATATCATAGAATCCACCCACTCTGTCATCACCATTGGTGGCTACCAGAAAGTAGATACTGGAAAGATCGCTCTGATCGCAGGTCCATAAGACTGTTGAGGCTGTTGCCCCCCCGTAAGTATAATTGGTGGGCGGGACAGTTACGCTGCCAAGCAATGTACCCACAGGTGAAAAGTAGGTATCAAACAGATTGACTTTGCCAAATGGAATCAGGGCAGTACGATTATCTTCGGTCTGTGATGCACCGGTACTTGTACAACTGGCCATGGCTGGCAACACTGACAGACTAATAAAAACAATCAGTCCTTTAAGTATCATGCTCACTATTTTCATATTATTTCTCACAACTGGCAGTCAGTGTAACCAGCGCCATCCTGCGTTCATCAGCGGTCAGTGAATAGGGAATGCGGCACTGATTGTTGTCACCCCAGCTCACAACAAAATAGCCTTTCTCTTTTTCAGCACGCACATAAATCTGACTTCCCTGGCCAGCAATGCCTGCAGAAACGCCGTTTTCATCAACAACAGGTGCTCCCATAGGAATACTTTCTCCCTGAGACGAGTGAACGGTAATAAGTAATGCGGTACCTGTTTTTGTGCGGAAAGTGACTCTGCTAACCGCACCTGAAACCGGAACCACGCGTTTCTGACTATCGAGGATTTCTGCATTGCCATCCATTCCGGCCGGGTCGAGTGAAACAGTGTTATAACGATACGGCGTCATTGATGGAACCAGTGCATATCCATTGTCATCAATCCGGGTTTGTGGCGCGTTGAAAAGCTCTGCACCTTCAGCACCTTTGGCTTCGATAAGCCCAAACGTGTCTCCTAAGTAAGGACCTAACGTCAGGCCACCAGAGTGAAGTGCTGCAGCCCCCTGGGCATTCCCTGATAATTGCCAGTAGTTTTTACCGACAGATCCGTTCATTCCAAGCGAGACTTTGGGTAATCGCTTCTGCAGGCTACTGCTAAGCGTATCCTGACTCAGCTGAGCATCATGTGTTGCACTGACGCTGTATGAGGTGGTTTGCTGCTCATCCATAGAACCGGATAACGATGTCTGGTACTGGCTTCCTCCGGAGTTGCTGTGACTGAATGTGTTACTCAGTGAAGCGCTTCTGGAGCTCTCCGGGAACAGAGGAATGGAGAGAGTTGCTGAAATCGCCGTCTCCTGGGACGTATTATTCCCGTAATTTCCCGTCTGCTGGCGATTGACCGCAAAACTCATTGAAATTCCGCCATTGAAGCTTTTACTGTAACCAATCTGATATTGCGTGTCCCGTGAACGCCCGTTCCGGTAATTCTGGGTCGCTGCTGTGATAAAAAGATTGCCGGCCTGATTCATATTCTGACTCATCGTTACGTCAAATCTTTCCCGCTGTTCGCTGGCATATTGAAGCCAGTTCGCCGTATTCAGCGCGTCATATCTCATGCCAAGAATACTGGATAAATCCCGATAGCCTGTCGTTGAATAACGATAGCTTGCAAGTGAAACCGTGGTGCCAGCTGCAGCAAAAGTTTTGCTCCAGCTGATACGACTCATCCAGCCTTGAAGATTATCCCCTTCCGGCAGGGATGCCCGGGACCAGGTGATATCTGACCCGATGGCCCCAAGCTGGCTGGCGTAGACACCACCCAGAACAGAGGACATATACCCTTCAGAAAAACGTAAACCACCGTTGCCGGTAAAAGCATTCGTCAGGCCTCTCTGATAAATAATGTCTCCAAAATCTGCATCTTTATACATGTCCCGCGTTTTGCCGATGGCCAGGTTATATCTGCTGACACCAGGGCGTATAGACTCCGGTACTGCGGAGAAAGGTACAACGAACTTCTTTACCGTCCCGTCTGCCTCAGTCACTTCTACCTGCAGGTCGCCACTGCTGCTGGTAGGTGTCAGATCCGTTATTTCAAAAGCACCGGGGGGCACAGTTATCTGATAGATTTCGTTTCCGTTCTGACGTACAGACACTTTTGCATTCGTGCTGGCAACGCCACGGATAGCAGGGGCATAGCCCTGCTGTGTATCAGGGAGCATCGCCTGGGATGAGGCGAGATTTACACCGCTGTAGCTCAGGCCAGAAAAGAAGTTTCCGTTAGTGATTAGCTGGCCGGCCATAAATTCACTTCTGATCGCCAGCACAGGTCGCTGAATATATCCTCTGATGGTGTTCCATGATGCCCCCTGTTGCTGATTCCAGGTGGCAGAACCTGACTGCCGGTACTGCCAGGTACCCAGATTGATTCCACCATTAAGCGATAACCATGCTGAGTCCTGATTACGGATCCGGGAATCTGAATAAGACACGTGATAATAATTTGCCAGGTAGTTGGCAAAGCCGATATTTGTCCCGGTGTCATATTCAGCAGGGTCAATCCATCCCCGGGGTTTCTTAATCAACAGTGACTGGGGCACAGTAACGTCTAGTCTGAAACCCGAAATGGACAGATGGACAGAAGCCTGCGGCTTTACATCAGACATAAAAAGGCATGATCCGCCACTAAGCGGGCCATGCTGATAATTTTTAAAACCTATGGCATTGATCAGGTCTGGTGAGAAACATGGCTTGTCAGTACCGTTATCTGACTTTACGTTTATCGAATAGCGCCCAAGAAATTGCTGATTGACATACACGTCAAGCTGATACGTGCCTGGCAAAACTGCATCCGGTTTTGAGAGTTTTTTAAGAGCTTCCTGATCGAAGTTACTTCCTTTAAACAGAGAGGCATCAAAATAATACTCATTGTCTTCGGCGGCAGCTGTCGGCGGGGTGAATGCCAGTATGCTCATCGTGGTAACATACGCTGACAGCAGAATCTGTGCTCTGTATGATTTACAAGTCCCTTGTATCTTCAACGTATGCACCATAGTCATTCACCTGCGTGATAAGTATTTTTCCACCGCGCAAAGACGTTACCCTTCCGGCAGGTGACCATTCCGTTTTAGAGAAGGGAGGGAGCATCATTGCGTCTGTCAGCGAGGTTGAGTGACCGCCTTTAACATAACGAGCACTGCTGACAGACAGATAGTATCCAGTCGGGTTTTCAACAATCACTTTGCCATCAGAAAGGCTGAACCTGAGCAGTTTAAAAGCATCCCCTTGCTGACCTGAAAGTGATTCAGGACGATAAAACACCTTGATTCGGCTTTTTACAGCAATAATCAAGAGATTATCGTTACGCTCCGAAGCTTTAAGCGCCGGAATCTGAGTGAAGTTCATGTAAAAAACAGACTCGCGATCCTGCGGAAGCGCAAGCCTGGCTTTAGATGAAATGAGTCTTACTGACTGTCCCTGGTTGGGTTCTATTCTGAAGACCGGAGGAACTGCAATAAAGGGGGGCGTTGCTGAAGAGTTCTCGCGTTCACCAGTTAATTTAATCTCAACAATATATGGCTGAGGATCGGGATTGTTAAACTGCACCGTCTTTTCAGTGAGGCCGGAAGAGAAAATGACGCGCGTACCCACCATTATCACACTGGCATGCGACACATTTGCAAATAGCATCAGAGTAAAAAGGAAGATTTTTTTCATATAGAGTATCACTGATGATAGGGCTGCACAGGGCAGCCCGCATTGAATCAAAGGTAGTTCAGTGTGTACTGCGCCACGCCGGTGACTTTACCTGCTGTGGTAGTGGCACTGGTGGCCATATACTTGGCGCTGTAAGTTGTTGAGGCTGACGTGGCATTTGCAGGCAGTGTCAGTGCCGCACCCCGTGTTACGCCGTTGAGATTGATCTGACTGGTCCCGGTATCATCAGAATAGAGAGCGATCCCGACTCCGGTAGCCGCATTGGTCCCCGCCGTATTGCCCAGCGCAAACGTGGTGGTATCAACGCTGGTTCCCAGGAATTCAGGGTACATCGTCAGAGCTGTGCCGCTTGAGGTGCAGCCGGTTACAGAAATAGTAAAAGGTGTCAGCCCCGCACTGTTTCCGACAGCTGTTGTCGTTGTGCTGGCGGTATAAAGCGCGCTCAGGGGAATAGTAGGCAACAGTACCGTTGCATTGGTGGTACTGTTAATGCTGATACTGCAGGTCTGCGCTGTCACTTCTCCCTGAAAAGTTACAGTTGATGCCGCGAATGCAGATGAAGACATCAGCACTGCAGAAAGCAAACAAATTTTAGACGCTAGTTTTTTATTCATGGCGATGATCCCACTGTTATCATGTTTGAGTTACTGATTAAACTTTGTATCTACAGGGTGTTGCTGAAAAATCAATCAAGCATGTTTTCGCAGCATATACCGTCGGTTAATTTGGTATTCTGTTGCTATCCGAAACGACGGGTAGTCATGTGTGCCCACATTCATGGTTCAGCGGTTTCTGCTAAAAATGAAATCAATATCATCTAAGTGGATGGATGAAGTCAGAACCTCCCTGGCACATTCAGCTCTCTTATCTTCTGCTCTGTCAAAGCAGGCCAGTAATAACCCTGCCCCGCAAAAAAACCAGACCTTTCCAGTGCTAATTTGTATTCAAGGCAATCAACACCTTCTGCAACAGTCATAATATTCATTGTGAGCATTTTTTTATGAAATCTCTCGAGTTCCCAGAGTTCTGCATGGTTTTTCTGCGCCAGCCAGAAAGAAGACTTGTCGATTTTGACAAAGCTGAACGCCTGCAGTACATCAGCTGAGAAATCTATATTTTCTGGCGACACGTCATCGAGCCACAGACGATCCCTGTATAGCCTGAGCAATTCTACCGGACACTCTTTGGCAGGAAAGTTTCGTATCATGTCAACTTCAAAATTAATCAGAGGATGTTTATCAAGTGTATTTTTCCATCCGGATTCACTGATAGCTTTCAGTGATAATAGGTCAACATTAATAGTTGCTCTTAGTGAATTTTCCGCAAGAAAATGATAATTATTGACAATAAACTCAATCTGTTTTTCTGCCAGTGATGTGAGAAAACCCGTTGTGGCATTTTTAAAAAAAACCTCATAGCAGTCAGCCTCATTGCTCAATGGTTTTTTGAGCCTTGTCAGGCATTCATAAGCAAAGAGTTGCCCGTCAGAAAGGTAAATTGGTTCAAAAATATAGTACATTTTCACCACAGCCCGATGATGTTTGCTGAATTATTTACACTTCAGGTATCAGGTATACAGCAGGGAATAACGGTCTTTCCCAAGCTTTTTTATAGCTGAGTATCGCTGACTGCAGAATGTTTTAGGGTTAATTCCATCCTTGTTACGTGTACCGCTCAGTGATAGCTTAAAGGCTCTGAACTCACTTTCTGTCAGCTTATCCCCGGACATTTCAACCTTATTCCCTGTAAAGAAATCCTGTATTTCTGACAGGGATGTACTTCGAATCGCCGTTATCCTGTAGTTATTTCTGACAACATAATAATTGGCAAGTGGCATCAGTTTTTCAGATGAGATTATCACAATCTGAGTGTAGTCAGTTTTTGAAAATAGCCCTAAGTCAGATTCAATAATCAAATCTTTAAGCGTGCTGAGGTGTAACTCAACCACTAAATAATTGTTAATTTTTTGTTTGTTTGATGTGTACCCGGAGGCAACAAGATGCCTGATGCCCTCTTTAAAAAAATGTGAACAAGATGCATGAAATTCAATCGATCCGTAAGTTTCCATAATACGTGCACCTCTCCTTTTGAAGGTATTTTAGTCAAATTTGTGTTATATGCAATTTCATGACAAAAAAAAGTTAACAAAAGTTAGCAGTTGACTTGATTTTAATTATGTGGATTTTATGTTTTTTTGATTCAGATCAGTACAAGTTAAAAAATCACCCGGCTTTATTTGTGATTATTAGGCTAATTATTGGATTTATTGTTTCTGATGTTTCCAGAAATCGAAGCGGGTGATGTCAATTAATTAAAAATTAAATTCTTTTATGACAATAATGTTGTCAGTTTTGTTACATGAATCTCCTGATTTGGTTCAGGTCCTGACGATTTCAAACTGGAGTATCCATCCTGCTCATAAAGGAAGATATTTTAATCACAAGTACTTACTGATGCATTTATGGGGAATCTTCCTGCTTATTTTTTGTGCGCCAGAATAGATAACAACATCTTTGCCTGATGTTGTATTTCTTAATCAATGAAAACTATTAGCATTTGTCTCGCGTTTTGCTTGCATCAGAAGGCGGAGAGGGGAACAGACTTTCCCGACTAAATTCGGGTTTAGAAAGTAAAATAATTAAAGGCTAAGTGACGCTTGAATGTAAGCTTTACCACTGACTCAAGTTTTTGACGGCTTTATTTAGCATCAATACCTGCTCCGCTTATGGCCTGAACTGATAAGCATATTGCTTTCCGTCCTGTGACCGGAGACCGGCAGGGATAAAGTGCCGTCACAGTAGCCGAGCCCCCTCGCAGTCGAGAGACGCTTCGCTTCACTGATCTGCTCATCGGTTTACCGCTGTGCGTGGAATATTAAGTCCGCTACGGCGGCGCTTAGCCCCTGCCTTCTCTCCTTCACAACTGTCTTTGTGGCGGTTACGGCATCATGTCGGGCTCCCGGATACTAAGCAGCATAATTATGTTCCGATTATGGAAACTGTCGGACAGGCGTAAAGTGCCCTGCGTAACAGCCTGCGGTAAATGTCTACGCCTGGAAATGCCTGGACGTCTTCATCGGGGCAGTCGCCAGGCATAAAAACATATTTTTTTACCGCTTACGCTCGCTGTCACGATGATTTTTTATCTTTAATACTGGCCAGCGGTTCCGGCTGATGCGATAAAAGCAGTATTCACAGTATTGCTCTTTGTACCACCGGAATGGCGGTTGTTTTTTTCTGTGAATGGGCACGCCGCCGCAGATTCCCAGCCGGGATGGGATTTTGAAAATTTTAAATCTCACCTCCGCTATCATTTTGGCGTCCGCTTCTCCCCCATAGCGCATTCATGATCTGCGCAAATACTACTCGTCTTTAAAACACCCTCATTGGTTGACATCAAACATAACTGCTCTCCTCTCATCATCAGGAAACAGGGTTGATTAAACAGCGCTTCACGTCAGGAGGATATGGCCCGCCTGCAGGTAAACTCGCGTCTTAACTGAGAACCGAACCTGACTGTCGTCAGTCATCGCGCGCCCTGGATTCTGTTTCAGCGCCCGGGCGGCTCGTCGAGCTGGCGCAAATGATCATCCCGGTTCAGCGTCATCAGCGCCACGATGCTCACCAGCGCCGTCGCCATCACATACCAGGCGGGAATGTCGGGATTGCCAGTCTCTTTAATCAGCCCGGTGATGATTAATCCGGCGCAGCCGGAGAAGACCGCATTCGAGAGCGAATAGGCCAGCCCCAGTCCGGTGTAGCGTACCTGCGTCGGAAACATCTCTGCCAGCATCGCCGGTCCCGGCCCGGCCAGCAGGCCGACCACGCCGCCCGCAAAAAAGACTACCAGCGCTTTCAGCAGCAGCCCGCTTTCAGCGGATTGCAGGACATTCAGCAGTGGCAGCGAGAGCACCAGCAGCAGCACCGCCGCCATCACCATCACCGTACGGCGCCCTATCCTGTCACTCAGCATCCCGGCGGGAATAATAGTGCTGGCAAAGCCCAGGTTTGAGATCACCGCAATCAGCAGCGCCTGGTTAAATCCGGTATGCAGTGAGGTCTGCAGATAGGTCGGCATAATCACCAGCCAGGTATACCCGGCGGCTGACCAGACCATCAGACGGCAGACGCCGAGCAGGATGGTTTTCAGCGTGTCGCCCAGGCTGGCCTGCACTTTCCGGACGGGTTGTGCCTGCTGATGAATAAAGGCCGGCGTCTCCTCCATCTGCACCCGCAGCCAGAGTGCCAGCACGCCCATCGGCAGCGCCATAAAGAACGGAATACGCCAGCCCCAGCTCAGCATCTGATCCGGGGTCAGCAGCATGGAGAGCAGCGCGACGATACCGGCTCCGGCCAGCAGCCCCAGTGCCACGGTAAAAGATTGCCAGGCACCATACAGGCCCCGCCTGCCACGCGGCGCAAACTCGGTCATCAGAGAGACCGCGCCGCCATACTCACCCCCGGCGAACAGCCCCTGCAGAATACGCAGCGCCGTGACGATCAGCGGAGCCAGCACGCCAAGCTGCGCATAAGGGGGAATCAGACCAATGGCGGCGGTTGCCAGCGTCATCATGATCAACACGAAGATCAGCGTGGGCTTCCGCCCGATGCGGTCCCCCATCCTGCCAAAGACGACTGCGCCGAGCGGCCGGAAGAAAAAGGCGATGGCGAAAGACGCGTAGGTCAGCAGCAGCCCGGTCAGCGCAGACTCGCCCTCCAGCCGAAAAAAGTTCTGCGCGATCACGGTGGCGAGGAAACCATAAACCGCAAACTCATACCACTCAATGAAATTACCCACGGAACCGGCAATCAACGCTCGTCTGCGCCGGGCAGCATTCAGCAGGTTATCAGCAGGCTCATGCATAAAGGATCCTTTTCAGTGACATCACCGGTTTATGAGTAGCATAATCCCGGCCCTCCTGCGCACCTTCCTGCCCGCTGCGTTATCGCCGACACATAAAAGCCCCTTTTTCGCCTCTGTGCCTTGCACAACGGCGCAACCCTCGTCAGGATGTGCGGCATCAAGTGAACGGAACGGATAGATGATGAACGCACACACCTTAAAGGATCCTTTGCATGGCGTTACGCTGGAGATGCAGATCAACAGCCTGGTCGCAAAGTATGGCTGGGCGGAGCTGGCAAAACGGATCAATATCAACTGCTTTAAGAGCGACCCCAGCGTGAAGTCGAGCCTGAAATTTTTACGTCGCACCCCCTGGGCACGCGCTGAGGTCGAGGCGCTCTACCTGGCGTCGTTGACGGGAAAAACCGCACCCCACATCGCCTCTGCAGCGAAAGCGGCCCCCCCTGCCGCAGAGGATCCCTGGGGTAACTGGCGCGGTGGCAAGCCGGCGTAACCGGCCGGAACCGCAGGCATTAAAAAAGCCCGCACAGGTTAACTGTGCGGGCTTTTTTTACGTCAGGTCGCGATTACAGCGCCATGTCGTGTTTCGCTGATGGCGCTGCGGGCTGAGCCTGTGCGGCTGGTGCCTCGGCAGTTTTGCCATCCATATTGATTACCGGTGGCGTAGTCAGCTGCAGGGTCGCGGCGGTGTCATTCCACACCTGCTGCAGCAACGGCACGTTGTCATTCAGTTTCTGACCGTAGCCTGGAATCATCTTGTGAATTTTGGCCTGCCATTCTGCGGATTTAAACTCTTCCGGGAACAGTTTCTGCATCACGTTTAACGCGATAGGCGCGGCGGTAGAGGCACCCGGAGAAGCACCCAGCAGGGCTGCTACCGTTTTCTGATGATCGGTCACGATTTCAGTGCCCAGCTTCAGCACGCCACCTTTGTCGGCGTCTTTCTTGATAATCTGCACACGCTGACCGGCCTGAATCAGTTTCCAGTCCTCTTTCTTCGCATCCGGATAGTACTCTTTCAGCGATTCAAAGCGATCTTCATCACTCAGCATTACCTGGCCCACCAGGTATTTCACCAGGTCGAAGTTATCCATGCCAACATGGGTCATGGGACCCACGTTGTGGGTGGTGGTGGTGCTCAGCAGATCGAACAGGGAACCGTTTTTCAGGAACTTAGTCGAGAAGGTCGCAAACGGTCCGAACAGGACGACACGTTTGCCATCCAGATAGCGGGTATCCAGGTGCGGAACCGACATCGGTGGTGCACCGGTTGACGCCTGACCGTACACTTTCGCCAGATGACGAGCAGCGATGGCGCTATTTTCAGTCACCAGGAAGGAGCCGCCGACCGGGAAACCTGCATAGTTGTCCGCTTCCGGAATGCCGGTTTTCTGCAGTAATTTCAGCGCGCCGCCGCCTGCACCGATAAAGACATATTTCGCGTCAACCGCACGCTCGTTACCGTTTTTGGCATCTTTAATGGTGACGTGCCAGGAGTTGTCGTCGTTACGTTTGAAATCGGTGACTTCAGACGAGGTTTCCAGACGGAAATTATCGTTCTTCTTCAGGCTGCCGATCAGCTGACGGGTGATTTCACCGTAGTTGACGTCGGTGCCGACCGGGGTCCAGGTCGCGGCCACTTTCTGCTGTGGATCGCGGCCTTCCATCACCAGCGGAGCCCACTGCTCAATCTGCTTGTGGTCGGTAGAGAATTTCATGCCCTGGAACAGTGCGGTTTTCTGCAGTGCAGCGTAACGCTTGGTCAGGAAGTCAACGTTATCGCCCCAGACGAAGCTCATGTGTGGCGTTGAGTTGATGAAAGAGCGTGGATCGTGCATTACGCCCTCTTTGATCTGTGCGGTCCAGAACTGGCGTGAAACCATGAAGGCTTCGTTAATTTCCAGCGCTTTGGTCACGTCGATTGAGCCGTCTTTCCGCTCTGGCGTATAGTTCAGCTCCATATTAGCGGAGTGACCGGTACCGGCGTTATTCCAGCCGTTTGACGATTCCAGCGCCACGCCATCCAGTTTCTCAACCATGATCTGTTTCCAGCCAGGCTGCAGCTCTTCCAGCATCGTGCCCATTGAGGCACTCATGATGCCGCCGCCGATCAACAGGACGTCAGTTTTTTCGGGTGAAGTTTCAGCGTGGAGCGCGGAAGAAACGAGCAAGGCCGCGAGGGAAAGGGTAGGAATAACTTTCTTTGAATTCATCATGTAATCTACAGCTCAGACGGTACTGGTTAAAAAAAGTCCTTAAATTTTAAAAGAATGTTATTTATGAGTTAATTCGAAAATAATTATAAAATTAAAAATAGCAATTTAGCCTTAATTTAATTACAAAAGGCTTACCATACTGATCAAATATTTTAATCCCACATTAAGGGTGTCCTTTGAATTATACAATCCCCTAACACAAATATTGTTCTCTGGCGACCGCCCGTCTGCAGACCGCTAAAACTGTACGGATGCGCTGAGTTCGCGTATGTTTCCCGGCGATCAACTCCTCGTACTGAGCGCCAATGAAAAGCCAACCACAGAACCGACATGCCGTGACGAAACGACCCATGAAACTCAGTACCCTGACCACTCTGATGATGACCGCCGTTATCCTCACCGTGCTGGTCGCGGTCCATCTGCTCTACTTTGTGCAGATCGATAACTTTGCGCAGTCCCATCTCAAGGATAAGGCGATGGCGGTTGCCCGCACGCTGGCAGACAGCCCGGAAATCCAGCGTGGCATAGGCTCGCCTGACGGCAGCCAGCAGATCCAGCCGCTGGCAGAAGCGGCGCGCAAACGCAACGGCCTGCTGTTCGTGGTGGTGACCGATATGCAGGGCATTCGCTATTCCCATCCCAACGCTGCGGTAATCGGCAAACATTTTGTTGGCAACGATATCTATCCGACGCTGGCTGGCCGGGAGAATGTGGCCGTGAATCACGGCGTTTTGGTAGAGGCGCTGCGGGTCTTTACTCCAATCTTCAACGCGCAGCATCAGCAGATTGGCGTGGTGGCAATCGGGATCGCACTGAACGATGTGGCGGCGCAGATTGCAAAGAGCCGCTGGAATATCGTCTGGACTGGCCTGTTTGGCGGGCTGGTGGCGCTGGCCGGCATTTTTATTCTGGTCAGGCGACTGAAGAGCATCCTGCTGGGACTGGAGCCGCACGAGATTTCCAGTCTGTTTGAGCAGCGACAGGCGATCCTCAATTCTATTAAAGAGGGCGTGATTGCGGTCGATGATCAGTCACGAATCAGCCTGATCAACCATGCGGCGCAGCAGCTGCTGCACGATACCACCCGTAAGATGCCCACCAGCGGTGATCTGATCGCCGAAGAGAGCGTGATGCATCGCCATCAGCAGGATGCGCTGCATACGGGCAAAGCCTGGTACGATCAGGAGCTGAGGCTGGGAAACCGTATTCTGATCAGCAACACCGTTCCGGTGCGCAGTCGCGAGCGCATTATCGGCGCGGTGACCACTTTCAGGGACAAGACCGAGATCAGCCAGCTGATGCAGCGTCTGGACGGCATGGTAAACTATGTAGATGCATTACGTGAGCGGTCCCACGAGTTCATGAATAAGCTGCACGTGATTCTGGGCCTGCTGCACATGAAAAATTATGCGCAGATGGAAGCGTACATTCTCAAAACCGCGAACGCCTATCAGACTGAGATTGGTTCTCTGCTGCAGAAGATCAAATCACCGATCATCGCGGGCTTCCTGCTGAGTAAAATCAACCGGGTGACCGATGAGGGTCATCAGCTGATTATCGACGAAGCGAGTTTTCTGCCCGACTGCGGCAGCGAAGAGCAGAGCGCGGTGTTAATCACAGTACTGGGCAATTTAATTGAAAATGCACTTGAGGCGCTGGACCCGGAGGCTGAAGGAGAAATTCACCTCATGCTGCATTATCAGAACGGCTGGTTAGCCTGCGAGGTGAGCGATGATGGTCCCGGTATCGACAGCAGCCAGCTCAGCGCCATCTTCGAGCGAGGCGTCTCGTCCAAAGGGGACGATCGCGGCGTCGGCCTGTTTCTGGTAAAGCAGCAGACCGAAAGCCTGGGCGGTAACGTCAGCGTGGAGTCGGAACCGGGTGTGTTTACCCAATTCTTAGTGCAACTTCCGTGGGAGAGAGGAATGATTACCCAATGATCAATGTGTTAGTTGTTGATGATGATGCAATGGTAGCCGAGCTGAACCGCTGTTATATCGGGCAGATATCCGGCTTTACCTGCTGCGGCACCGCTTCCACCCTGCAACAGGCCAACGAGTTCCTGACGCAGGCTGAACCTCAGGTGGATCTGATCCTGCTGGATATCTACATGCAGCAGGAGAATGGTCTTGATCTGCTGCCGGAGCTGCGCAGCGCCGGGCGATCCGTTGACGTCATCATCATCTCGTCTGCCGCGGATGCCGCGACCATTAAAACCTCACTCAACTACGGGGTGGTGGACTACCTGATCAAGCCCTTCCAGTTCGCCCGCTTCGAAGAGGCGCTCACCGGCTGGCGGCAGAAAAAATCGCTGATGGACAATCATCAGTTTTATCAGCAGTCAGACGTGGATCAGCTTCTGCATGGCAATCCGCCAGGCGCCAGCGAACAGAAGCGACTGCCAAAAGGGTTAACACCGCAGACGCTGCGCACGCTATGCCTCTGGATCGACGCGCATCCGGGTACTGAGTTCTCCACCGATGAGCTGGCGACTGAGGTCAACATCTCCCGCGTTTCCTGCCGCAAATATCTGATCTGGCTGGCGCAGATTAATATCCTGTTCACCAGCATTCACTACGGGGTGACGGGCCGCCCGGTTTATCGCTATCGTCTGCAGCCGGAATATCACACCCTGCTGAAGCAGTATTGTCAGTGAACCAGCCGATAGTTGGTATCGAGTAACCGAAACGAAAAGTGACGTTGTGACGAGCAGATAACCTGTTTGTCGCGGGTCACGAAAATCGCCTCAATGCCCGGCTTATCGGCCAGGCAGGCAATGCCCTTTTCCGCACCCAGGCCATACAACAGTGTGGTATAGATATCGCCATCCAGCGAACGGTCCGAAATTACGGTGACACTCAGCAGCGCGTTATCCAGCGGATAACCGCTGTGCGGATCGAGGATATGGTGGTAACAGACACCATCCTCCTCGAAGTAGCGCTCATAAATGCCGGAGGTGACCACCGAGCGGTTGCAGACCTCAATCACCCCGATCAGTGCGCCCTCTTCGCCAAAAGGTTTCTTCAGGCCGATGGCCCAGCCGGTTTCATCGGGCGGCGCACCCACCGTCTGGACGTTGCCACCCAGGTTAATCAGGGCACGGCTGACCTGCTGCTGACGCAGAAAGGCCTGCACGACATCGGCGATGTACCCTTTGGCGATGGCGCCGAGGTCAATCTCCATGCCTGGGCGGGCCAGCATGACGCTGCGGGCGTCGGCATCAAGGATCACATCGCGTGGATTGGTCAGCGCCAGACGTGCCCGCAGCTCGGCCTCAGGCGGCACGCTATGACCCTGAAAGCCGATCTTCCAGCACTTTACCAGCGGGCCAATAGCCAGGTTAAACAGACTGCCAGGCAGCAGACTCACCGCGTGTGCGCAGGCGATCAAATCGAAAACGGGCTGACTCACCACCACCGGCTGCTGCCCCGCCGCATGGTTAATCGCCATCACTTCTGACGCGGCGCGGTTGACCGTAAAAAGATTTTCCTGCTGTTTGATCAGGCGGAACACCTGACCGGCCAGGGTCTGATTATCGTCGAAGAGTTTAAGCAGGATGGGCGAACCCATTAATGTGGCGGAGTAAGCATAGACACGCGCGTCGTTTAACATAGGCGACTCTGCTCTTAAGAGGAAAAAACAGCACCCGCCAGAGGCGGATGCTGGGGCGGGTGATTAACGGCGGGCATAGGCCGCAGCGTTTCCGCCCGCCAGGATACCAAAGATGATAATATCGGCGACGGCGTTACCCCCAATGCGATTTGCGCCGTGGATACCGCCCACTACCTCGCCACAGGCCCAGGCACCGTTAATTACCTGTTTCTGACTGTCCAGCACGGCAGTGGTGGTGTCGATGGTGACGCCACCCATGGTGTGATGCACGCCCGGTGCGATACGAATCGCATAGAACGGAGCTTCACTCAGCGGGTGACGCAGTGCAGTCTGGCGACCAAAGTCTTCATCTCTCTGCATTCTGACAAAGTTGTTGTATCGAGCCAGTGTCGCTTCGAGCGTCTGAGACTCGCTCATATTCAGTTTCATGGCCAGCTCCGCCACGGTCGGGGCACTGATAACAAAACCTTTAGCAATATATTCATCCGCCGCCTTGTTGTTCATCCGCACCTGCTCGTCAAACACAATCCAGGCACTCTTCTCCGGCAGAGCGATGATCTGTGCAGACACTTTGTCACGGGTTTCCATTTCGTTGTAAAAACGCTTGCCCGCCTGACTGACCAGGATGGCGCCTCCGCCGCGAATCGACTCGGACACCAGGTAAGAGGTCGTCTGCTCCACCGTCGGGTGAATCTGGATTTCGCCCATATCCACGGTGCCGGCGCCAATTTTTTCCAGCATCGCGATGCCACTGCCGGTCGCGCCTTTGTGGTTGGTGGTCACGAAGCCGTCAAGTTCGGGACGGTATTTTACCACCAGCTCGCGGTTAGCACTGAATCCTCCCGTCGCCACAATCACACTTTTCGCGTTCAGGATACGGCTGTCGTTGTACTCATCCACCACTTTGACACCCGTCACTACGCCATCCTCATAGAGAATCTCTTCAACAGAAGTTTCCAGCAGGACGTCAATATTGCGGCTGTTAATATTTTTTACCAGACCGCTGATCAGGAAGCCGCCGACCGCTGAGCGGTCCGCCGGACGATGGGTGCGGTCGATGCTCATCCCGCCGGTGATGGTGATGTCATTCAGCTCAATGCCATGATCCGCCAGCCACTCAATCGCTTCCGGGGCCAGGTCAACAAACTCACGCAGCAGCACCGGGTTATTTTTAAACTGACCCCCTTTCAGGGTCTCTTCATAGAAGAGCTCCTTGCTGTCCTCGATGCCTTTGAGTTTCTGGAAGCGGGTCTCTGCCGCGTTCATTCCCACAGAAGCTTTGATGGTGTTGCCGCCGATGGTCGGCATCTTCTCAATAATCACCACCCGCGCGCCCTGATCGTGCGCCTGAATCGCCGCTGCCAGACCGGCACCGCCGCTGCCTACAACCACCACGTCGTAGTTCTGAGGCGCGTCAGGGTTGCCGCCCTCTTCGATAACGTGTTCTTTGCTGGAGGTTGTCATGGCGCGTGACACCGCTTTTTTCAGCGCCTCACTCTGCGTGGTGGCGCCGGTAATCGCATCGACGTGTGGACTGTTGGCGACCAGGATACGGTTACGCAGGCTTTCAAAGGTGGTGGTGAAGTCCACGTCCAGGGTGTCATCCGGTACCAGCGTGATGTCGGTGATACGGTCGGTATCCAGCGTCACGTTGATTTTCAGCTTCAGCGCCTCGGCTTCCACTTTTTCCTGATAGACGCCCGCTTTATATTTGCGGCCCGATTCGCTCATGTCGCGGATCATCGCATCGACCAGTGAGAAGCGCCAGAGTGGTTCCGGGATCTGCAGCGCTTCGCGTTTGTTGCTGTCGATGTAAAGTTCAAGATGTTCGTTATTGAGAATGCGGTCGGCCCAGTCCGGATAGGCAATGCAGGCTTTACCTATCGCCACCAGATCGTAGCCTTTCTCCAGCGCCAGCTCCGCATCGGCCTTGTTTACCACGCCACCGACACCAATCACCGGAACCTTCGCCAGTTCAGGCGAACGCATCGCGATATACTTCTCGATCAGCGGCGTAGGGTCCTGGGTCTCGACAATTGAGGGACGCAGCAGCTGACCGACAGAGAAGTGCACGTAGTCGAGACCGCGCGCCGCCAGTTTCTCCAGCAGATAGAGCGTGTCATCAAACCGGATGCCGGGCACTTCGATCTCTTCAGGTGAGAAGCGATAGCCGATGATAAAGCCGTTATGCGCGAAACGTGCCGCCATCTTGTGGGTGATCTCCAGCACTTCCAGCGGGAAACGCGCGCGGTTATCGCGGCTGCCGCCCCATTTGTCATCACGCTGATTAGAGTTCGGCGAATAGAACTGCTGGATCAGGTAAGTGTTGGCACCATGAATTTCCACACCGTCGAAGCCCGCCTTGATGGCACGGTTCACAGCATCACCAAATTTGATGATCATGGTTTCGACTTCATCGGCGGTCAGCGCCAGCGGTCTGGTCGCCCCTTCACGCGGTGCGGCAATCGCACTGGGCGCAACCGGGGTTTTCCCGCCGATCAGTTCCGGCTCGACCATGCGGCCACCGTGATAGATCTGCAGGATTGCAGTAGAACCTTCAGATTTAATCGCGTCCGCAATGCGTTTCAGACCGGGGATCTTGTTATCACTGTCAATGGCGATCGCCCCCGGAAACGCCGGGCCTCGGTTATCGATAAAACAGCACTCGACGATCACGGTACCGATGCTGCCTGCACGGGCGCGATAATATTCGACCAGCTCGCTGGTGACCGTACCGTCATAAAAACCGGTACAGGTGGTCATGGGTGCCATCACCAGCCGGTTCTTCAGCACGGCGCCGCCAGGGAGCGTCAGGGGATTCAGGATGGGAGTGAGAGTATTCATCGCGATAAACTCCAAGATTTAAAAGTCTGGAAATTTTAGCGGACGCAAATCATCGCTTAATTAAGTGGTCCGATGTCATAGACTTAATATACTCGCTTTCCTGCTTTAATAAGTAATAACTTTACTTTTTTAAGCTTCAAAGGCTTCTTAAATTAAATCCTCTGTTTTATCAGAGTGACGCTGCATTAATTGTTAAGCAATAGAAAACAAAATGCAACACCTCATTTACACTTCAATTAAAAACATTAAAAACAATGGCTTATAAAGGAATTACTTGTCTTTGTGCTCTGCCTGATTATTGACACCTGTCACATAATGCTCTAAACATCACTTATCTGAAGATAATTTAAAAATAAATGTTAAAACGCCATGACAATAACTTAATTTCTTTGATCCAGATCAAAGTTAATATTTAAGAAAATCGCATCATATTTACATGACGTTAAAATCGGCGCTCAACAGTTCTTCAGCAGATTAGCCAAAATTCGTTCATCGCGGTTTATTCACACCAGTAAGAATAAAAAGAAAGTGATTAAACGCCGGGGCGCACATCGTATTCTTCTCAACTTGCAGATAAAACACTATGAAAACACTCTCAGCTGTAACCGAACCGCCCAAAGCCTCACCTGCAGCGGCAGCCAGAAAGAAAGCGCTTATGCTTGCCTTGCCGGTGATGGTAGCCGTGCTGTTATTACTGGTGCCTGCCCCCGCCGGACTTGAACCTTATGCCTGGCACTTCTTCGCCATCTTCGTCGGGGTGATCGTCGGTTTGATCTTCGAACCGCTGCCGGGTGCGGTGATTGGCCTGACCGGGGTCGTGGTCATCGCCCTCTTCAGTCAGTTCCTGCTTTTCAGTCCGGCTGAGTTGGCCAATCCGAAATTCAAAGCTGCCAGTGAATCCTTTAAGTGGGCAGTGAGCGGCTTCGGTAACTCCACCGTCTGGCTAATCTTCGGTGCCTTTATGTTCGCCGCCGGTTATGACAAAACCCAGTTTGGTCGTCGCCTGGCCCTGATTCTGGTGAAGTATCTGGGTCGTCGCAGCCTGACGCTGGGTTACGCCATTACCTTCGCTGACCTGCTTCTGGCACCGTTTACGCCGTCAAACACCGCGCGCAGTGGCGGCACCATCTATCCGATTATCGCTAACCTGCCGCCGCTGTATGGCTCTAAACCCAATGACCCCAGCGCCCGTAAAATCGGCTCTTACCTGATGTGGGTTGCAATTACCGCCGCCTGTATCACCAGCTCCATGTTCCTCTCTGCGCTGGCACCTAACCTGCTGGCGCTGGCGCTGGTGAAAAGCATCATCGGTTTTGATATCTCATGGGGGATGTGGTTCCTGGCCTTCCTGCCGCTGGGCCTGCTGCTGATTCTGACCATGCCGCTGCTGGCCTACTGGTTCTATCCGCCTGAAGTCAAAATCAACGACGAAGTGCCAAAATGGGCTATCGCCGAACTGGAAAAACTGGGCCGTCTGACCCGCAATGAGATTCTGCTGCTGGTATTTGTGGTCTGTGCGTTGCTGATGTGGATTTTCGCCACCGCCTGGATTGAACCGGCGCTGGCAGCCCTGCTGGTTGTGGTCCTGATGCTGTGGACCGGCGTGCTGAACTGGAACGACATCACCAGTAACAAACCGGCCTGGAACACCTTTGCATGGTTCGCCACCCTGGTGGCTCTGGCCGATGGCTTAGCCCGCGTAGGGTTCATCACCTGGTTAGGTAAAGAGGGGGGTATGCTGCTGCAGGGTTACGATCCGCAGGTTTCCGCCGTGGTCCTGCTGATTGCCTTCTTCCTGCTGCACTACCTGTTTGCCAGTACCACCGCGCACACCACCGCGCTGTTACCCGCCATGCTGACCATCGCCGCCTCAATCCCGGGTATTAACATGCCCGTTTTCTGCCTGATGTTATGTACCTCCCTGGGTGTAATGGGCATCATCACCCCTTACGGTACCGGCCCGAGTCCGATTTACTACGGAAGCGGCTATCTGCCGACCAAAGACTACTGGCGTCTGGGCACGATTTTTGGCGCCCTCTTCCTGGTGTCTATGATGCTGATTGCCTATCCGTGGATGGTATGGATGTTCTGACGGATACCAAATGCAGATCAACGCGTTATAAGATACCATTCCTGCACTTCCCCGGCGTACCCACGGCGGGGAAGCATAATAAACAATACATTCGCCTATGATGTTGTTCCCCGCCGCCTGCACGCGGGGGGTCAGCCAGTCAGTAAGTGAGAAAAAATGTCGAACAAACCTTTTGTCTATCAGAACCCCTTTCCACTGTCCCACGACGAAACTGAATATTATCTGCTGAGTCGCGAACATGTTTCTGTCGCTGAATTTGAGGGTCAGGAGATCCTGAAAGTCGCGCCTCAGGCCCTGACCTTACTCGCTCAGCAGGCGTTCCACGATGCCTCTTTCATGTTGCGTCCAGCCCACCAGCAGCAGGTTGCCTCTATCCTTGACGACCCGGAAGCCAGCGACAATGACAAATATGTCGCTCTGCAGTTTCTGAGAAACTCGGAAATTGCCGCCAAAGGCGTGCTGCCAACCTGTCAGGATACTGGCACCGCGATCATCATGGGCAAAAAGGGTCAGCGTGTCTGGACCGGTGGTGGAGATGAAGCCGCGCTGTCAGAAGGTATTTACAACACCTACATTGAAGAGAACCTGCGTTATTCGCAGAACGCTGCGCTGGATATGTATAAAGAGGTGAACACTGGCACCAACCTGCCTGCGCAGATTGACCTCTACAGCGTGGATGGGGATGAGTACAAATTCCTCTGTATCGCCAAAGGAGGCGGTTCCGCCAATAAAACTTACCTTTATCAGGAAACCAAAGCGTTGCTCAGCCCGGGCAAGCTGAAGAATTACCTGGTGGATAAGATGCGAACCCTCGGCACCGCCGCCTGCCCGCCTTACCATATCGCTTTTGTCATTGGCGGCACCTCGGCAGAGAGCACGCTGAAAACGGTTAAACTCGCCTCGACGCACTATTACGACGGTCTGCCCACCGAGGGCAACGAGCACGGTCAGGCGTTCCGGGACGTTCAGCTGGAGCAGGAACTGCTGGAAGCGGCGCAGCAGCTCGGTCTGGGCGCGCAGTTTGGCGGTAAATATTTCGCGCACGACATTCGCGTCGTCCGTCTGCCGCGTCATGGTGCCTCCTGCCCGGTTGGTATGGGTGTTTCCTGCTCGGCTGACCGTAACATCAAAGCGAAGATTAACCGTGAAGGCATCTGGATTGAGAAACTGGAATCCAATCCAGGTCGTCTGATCCCGGAGGCACTGCGTCAGCAGGGCGAAGGCGAAGTGTTGCAGGTCAATCTCAATCGTCCGATGGAGGAGATTCTGGCGCAGCTTTCCGCCTATCCGGTTTCTACCCGTCTTTCCCTGACCGGCACCATCATCGTGGCGCGTGATATCGCCCATGCCAAACTTAAAGAGCGCATCGATAACGGCGAAGGGTTACCGCAGTACATCAAGGATCACCCGATCTATTACGCCGGTCCGGCTAAGACGCCAGAAGGCTATGCCTCCGGTTCGCTCGGCCCGACGACGGCAGGACGCATGGACTCTTATGTGGATCTGCTGCAGGCCCATGGCGGCAGCAGGATCATGCTTGCGAAAGGCAATCGCAGCCAGCAGGTCACCGATGCCTGTCAGAAACATGGCGGCTTCTACCTGGGCAGCATCGGCGGTCCGGCCGCAGTCCTGGCGCAGCAGAGCATCAAGAGCCTGGAGTGTGTGGCCTATCCCGAACTGGGTATGGAAGCGATCTGGAAAATCGAGGTGGAAAACTTCCCTGCGTTTATCCTGGTCGACGACAAAGGCAATGACTTCTTCCGGCACATCGAGCGCGCACACTGCGCCGGATGCGTGAAGTAAGCCCTGCGTTCAGACAGAAAAAAAGCCCCGGCTTCGGGGCTTTTTTACGAAAACGCCTGGCCGGGAGCGGCAGGTGAACGCCCCCCGGCTGCCAGATGCAGGCCGTTCTGGCTCCTCTCTTTTAGCCACGCTGCAACCGCTGCAACGCCGCGTCAATCTGCAAATCACCTTTCGTCAGTTCGATGATCTGATACTTAATCGCCGGATGTTCAATTAACCCAACCAGCGTCGCCGCCACATCTGCGCGCGGAATGTCACCATAAGGAATGGCCAGATCGGCATGAATCTGCCCTGAACCGGCTTCATCGGTCAGCGTCCCAGGCCGCAGGATCACCCACTCCAGGCTACTCGCCACCAATTCCGCATCTGCCAGACGTTTAACACGCATGTAGTTTTCGAAACCCTCTGACGGCGTTTTACCGCGACCCGCATCAGGAAACGCGGAAACCAGTATAAAGCGCGGGACACCGGCCTGAACGGCTGCCGCAACCGCCAGTTTGAGTCCTTCACCATCGATGGCGTCAGTCAGTGCCATCCCGGCTCCACCCGCCCCCGCCGTAAAAACTGCAACATCATGCCCGGTCATCAGCGCAGCCAGCGCAGTGACATCCAGCTGCTGAATATCGCCTGCTACCGGCTTTGCACCCGCCGCCTGCAGCATTTCAGCCTGGTCCGGTTTGCGGTGCAGTGCCGTGACCGCATGGTTACGACTACTTAGCTGACGGGTAAGCTGTCGGCCGACTTTGCCCGCCGCGCCGATAATGAAACACGTTGCCATAGGTTCCTCCCTTTTCTTATCGCGTGCCTGAGTATAGCTTCTGCCGGAAAAAAACAGGCGCCGGTATCGGCGCCTGCAGGGATTATTCCGGAATTACTTTTTCCGCTTTCAGCTTATCGAACAGCTGAGTGAAGGAGTCAAGCGTGCTGCGGTAGCCGGTGAAGCCCGCCTTACGGCTCTTGCTCATGTCGGTGAAGGCTTCCATCGGACGCCCAAGGTCGGCGTCAGTGTGCCACCAGGAGGCCAGCTTAGTGATATCGGCCTCACGCAGCTGATGCTGCTCTGCAATCGCCTTCCACGCAGCAGGCGCTTCATCCATCCGGTTTTCCAGCGGCATCATCTGTGCCGGGTATTCTGCGGCGTCAAGACCGAAGTATTCAGCCAGTTTTGGCCACATCCAGTTCCAGCGGAACACATCACCATTCACGGCGTTGAAATCCTGATTGGCGGCGTCAGGTGAGGTAGCTGCCCAGTGTAGCTGTTCAGCCAGCAGACCCGCATCAGTCATGTCTGCTACGCCATTCCACTGCTCCGGGGAGCCCGGGAAAATAAAGGGCCAGCCCTTCTCTTTACACAGCGTCGCATAGACTGCCAGCGTCTGACCCATATTCATCGCGTTGCCTACGGCGTAGCCGATGATGGTGTGCGGACGATGCACGCTCCAGCGATAATCATATTTCTCTGCACCGGCAAACAGCTCATCTTCCTGCGCATAATAGAAGTTGTCGACCGGCTGACGGCCCTGCTCTTCACGGAACGGCGTCACCGGTACTGCACCCTTACCGTAAGCTTCGAACGGCCCCAGATAGTGCTTCAGTCCGGTCACCAGTGCCACGTGCGAACCTTTGAGGCGATCACCCAGCGCTTCGATCACGTTGCGAACCATCCCGCCGTTAACGCGGATATTCTCTTTTTCAGTTTCCTGACGAGCCCAGACACTGAAGAACAGTGCGTCTGGTTTCTCCGATTTCAGGACCTCGCGTACGGCGTCGGCATCCGTCAGATCGGCGGTCAAACTGGTCACGCCCACAGGCACCGCGCCACGTCCGCGAGACAGGCCGCTGACTTCCCAGCCTTCCTGCTGAAGTTTTTCTGCCAGTGCGCGACCGATAACACCGCTGATGCCCACAATCAAAGCGTGCTTTTTCATTTGATTTCTCCTCGTTTTGCGTAATTCTAAGCCTAATAGAGAATTCAGTTCTTATCTCTGGCATTTATTCACAGCATTCTTAACCTGAGTTCATTAATCGATGCACGATCACCGCCTTAAGGATATTTTGCCGTTCGTTGCCAGTGTCGAATGTGGCAGTTTTACCGCCGCCGCCCAGCGCCTGCATGTCACTGGCTCGGCAATCAGTAAAAGCGTCAGTCGCCTGGAGACGCGCCTGGGATCGAGGCTGCTGGAGCGTACCACCCGCAGTCTGAGCCTGACCGATGCGGGCAGCGCCTACTATCAGACCTGTATGCGCATTCTGGAGGACCTGGCTGAAGCGGAAGCGGTGCTGGCGGCGCAGCGCACCATTCCGTCCGGCCGTCTGAAGCTGGCCGTACCGACGACCTATGGCCGTCTTAACGTCATGCCGCTGCTGGTGCCCTTTTGCCAGCAGCACCCGGAACTGGCGATAAGCCTGAGTCTGTCGGACCGGTTTGTTGACCTGTTTGAAGAGGGTGTGGATGTGGCGGTGCGGATCGGCGGCGCACCGGACCTGCCTGCGTCGCTGGGCTGGCGCAATATGGGACGTGAGCAGATGCAGTTCTGCGCCTCTCCCGCTTATCTGGATCGCGAGGGACGCCCTGAAAGTGAAACAGCGCTACTGAAACATCCTGCCATCCTTTATGAGCGGGTCGATGGCAGCACCAAGCCCTGGCTGTTCACAACTGAAGATGGTCAGCCGCACTGGCGTGAGGTGCCCTACCGACTGGCGCTGGGCGATGTGGATGCCCAGCTGCAGGCCGTTCTGGCAGGGCTGGGAATCGCGCAGATGCCCTCCTGGCTGATTCAGCGCGCCGTAGTGGCAGGCGAACTGGAGATTATTATGCCGCATCTCCAGCCTGACGGCCTGACGCTGAGCGCGGTATGGCCGCGGCGCAAACAGTTTTTGCCTAAAGTGGATGCACTGCTGTCGGCACTGAGCGAACTCGCTATTCGCTGAGATCCCTTCCGCACGCAGGCGGTGACCGTGCGCTTCCCGGTTAACCGACGCTGACCGCTGGGGGATCAGGCAATCAACGCGGTCAACGGGGTGACGGCCACGAATCAGGGGGCGGTGATGACGATGGCGACGCGGCGGTTCTGCGCACGCCCCTGTGCGCTGTTGTTGCTGCTGACCGGTGCGCTCATGCCCAGTCCACGGGTGACAATATTTCCACGCGGTATCGCTGCACCTGCCGCCCACTGCGCGGCAACCGCGTCTGCGCGTTTCAGTGACAGCTGCTGGTTGTAATCGGGTTTACCATAATTGTCGGTGTGCCCGTCAATACGGACATGCTCAATACCGGTCGCGGCCAGATTTTTCGCCATTCCCTGAATAGTCTGTTTACTGGCGGGAGTGAGTTCTGACTCGTTTACCCCGAACAGGATCTTATCGGACAGGCCTAATCCCCAGCCCTCACTATTCTGGGTAAATCCGGCACTTCTCATTGCTGCGATTTGAGCCTCGCTGAAACGTTCTTTCGACTGACAGCCCGCCAGTGTCAGTGCAAGCAACAGCAGAGAAAAGTTTTTCTTCATATTTACGCCCTCTTTTTCCGCTTGTTTTTGTACATATCCCTGTCGGCACGCTCAAGAATCGACTCCACCGTTTCACCCGGTTGTGACCACGCGTAGCCAATGGTCACCGAGATCGTAATCGGCATGCCTTCGATAATCAGAATCTGTTGCTGAGTGACATCATGAATGCGCTGCATCAGCGCCTGCAATTCCGCTTCGCCTGTCCGGCTGCAGACCAGCATGGCAAATTCGTCCCCGCCTAATCGCGCAACCAGATCCGGCTCTGTGGCCAGCGACAGCAGCCGCGATCCGGTCGCTTTTAAAATCTCATCCCCGGCAGTATGGCCCCAGTTGTCGTTGATGCTCTTGAAGCGGTCGCCATCCAGAAACAGGAGCGCAAAGCGCGCACGATCCTGCGACGCAAGGAGTTGGGTCAGCCGCGCGGTGAAAGCGCTGCGATTGGCGAGGCCGGTCAGCGGATCGGTAAGTGCCTGCGTGGCCAGCGAGCGATTGTCACGGATCAGCGAAGCCTTGAGCGATTGCATCTCCCTCAGCAGCGAGTTGAGATCGTCTGAAAAGAGCTGAAATTCGCGGATCGGACTGCCCGGAATATGCCACGAGAAATCGCCAGAGTTAATCACATAGTGAATCGAGTTGGTGATGGTTCGCAGGGTCGCGATCATCCCCCGATGCAGAAATTCGCTCAACAGCAGCGAGATGATCAGCACGCAGAGCATCCCGATTGAGAGGATCAAGAAGGAGTACTGAATGAAACTCTTCGCCCCGGTGACGGTGCCTTCCAGCATCAGGGTACCAACGGCAGCGTCAGCATGAATAATGTCGACGATCAGCGGCTTGTGATAAATCCAGTCACGCAGCAACCGCGAATACCAGCCCGTTTCTTCCTGCTGAGCCTGCCAGTGGGCCAGCACGATATGATCCCGGGTGACCAGCTTCGCAGAGGCATAAAGTCCCTCCTCGCCCATCCGTTCGATTTTACTGCGCGCATCATAACTGTCGGCAAAGACGGTTGCCGCGGTTAGCGAAGTGCTCAGGGTGGAGCCGATCAGTTCGAGATTACACTTCTCATAATTTTTAATAAAAATAAGCGACGTCGATGAGAGCAGCAGCCAGCAGAGCAGTAATATAACCGCCGAATTAATGGTGCTTATTTTCCGCAGTTTATTGCGGATAGATGATTTATCGCGCCTGGATTCATCGAATTTCATCTTATTTTTTTCCCTCACGGGAGAGCAGAAGAACATCCGGACTCACTCTGACACCGCTTCTGGCCAGGGAATCAAGATTAACGGCAAAGTGCGTATGGTCTGGCTGAAAGATCAGACAGAAAGCGGCGCCCAGCGTGCATTCCGCATTATTCTCGGCAAGAGTAAGCACCCCTCGCCCCGTCAACTGCGCAATAAGATCCACCTGTTGTTGCGGCGTCTCATCGCCGAAATAGAGGGCGTCGCATCGGTGCTTTGTGAAATCACCGGCTGCCGCAAGATAAACGGTGGTAAATCCTGCGGTGGCAGAGGGGCTGTTTTCCGGCAATGAGAGATGGTGTGCCGACGGAAATACACATAATTCAGGCGGCTGCGTTAAACCGTTCCAGTGCGTGAAACTGATTATGCCGCTGACGATACGATTCGCTTTGTCATCCTTTATTCCGGCGCGGGCCATATACGGATGAAGAGAGAGCAGAATAAGTAGCGTAACGAGGATCTGGCAGGTGCGGCGTAGCAGAAGCTGCATATCGGCTTCAGGATGAATCACATATTTATCGGTCATACTGCATTCCAGTAATACTACGCACGGCAGAAAAGCTGAATAAGCGCGAAAATATTACCATAGTGACAGTTACCCTTGCACACAGAATTTTCTTAGCAATCAGTTACCCTGCTTATACTTTCGGTCTGTCTTTATCATGCAGGAAACGCAGAATTTAATCGCCATCAGCGAGAAGGCCGGTGCCCTACTTCTGTACTTCACTGGCTTTCGGGGCGTTATCGCGCCGGTTTTTAATTGCTCAGAAGTCAGGCATTCCGGGGGAAGAGAGGGTGTCGGATAAGCAACTGGAATTGAGACGATACGGATCCAGCTGCCAACCCCTGTGACCGGCGATTCTCAGACATAGCCCATCATTTTCAGCAGCGACTGCACCTGATTCATCGCTTCGCTGCGATGGGTCACGCCCAGCTTCTGATAGAGATTGCGGATATGGGTCTTAATCGTCGTAGAGGCCACCGCCAGTTCACCGGCTATCTGTTCGTTACTGTAGCCCGAATAGATCAGTCCCAGCACCTGCCACTCACGCTGCGTCAGCGGACTGGTGCGGATCAGCTCCGGCACATCAGGATGGTTAAGTAACCGGCTGACAAAACCCTCATCGAAGTGAGCAAATTTGTGGCGGTGGTATTTATTGATCTCCAGCAGGATGCGCCGGGCGCGATGGCTATCCAGCTCGTTCAGGGTGTTGAGCTGAATCAGCTGCCGTAATTGCTGCGCCATCATCTCCCCTTCGATCACAAAGTGGCTGATAAAGCCAGTGCTGCGCGCCAGCTTCAGCGCCTCAATCAGGACACGCTGCGCCTCGGCTTTACGGTCAGTCTGCCAGTAAATCTGATTCAGCAGCAGCAGATTGCGGTTCAGATCGCTCATCAGATGCAGTGCGCGGGCGTTCTCGTTCAGCTCCTCCAGCACCACTTCCGCCTGGCTGACGTCACCCAGCAGGATCTGGGCGCGGGCGATGTTACGCCACTGGCCCTGCAAAAAATGGTTGTTGGCAAAGGCCGGTTTAGGCGTCTGGCGCATCCAGTCACGGGCGTTCTGGCTGTCACCCGTCATCTGCCAGTAGATCACCCGTACTTTATCTGCATTGGCGATCCAGTCGCTGTGCCAGTTGCCATTGTTCAGCAGATTCTCCAGCCGGTTCAGGTAGCTGCGGGCGTTATCCAGATTGCCGCGCGCCAGCGAACACTGTACGAGCAGCCCCAGACACTGAATCTGCTGTTGCGGCTGGAAACCGTTGAGCACCTTGATCCCTTCCCGCGCCGCCTGCTCCGCCTCCTCCAGTCGTCCCCACGCCCATAATAGCTGCGCACGGATACGCAGCAGAAACTCATGCAGCGGGAACTGCCCCAGATGCTGCTCTTCGACCAGTACGAAAGCACGGCTCTGAATCTCATAAGCAGCCTGCAGGAAGCCCTGAGCAAACAGGATCTCGCTCTGCTGAATCAGGCTCCAGAGCGCGTAGTGCCACACTTCGTCGCGGCGGGCCATCTGTTCAGTCTGACGCATCAGCTTCAGTGAATCATCCAGCTCCCCTTTACAATGCATGACTTCACCATGCACGGAGGTTGCCACGATGCGGCTGTAGTGACGGCTGGCGGGCAGCGTATCGAGCGCCACTTTTGCCAGACGCTCAGCCTCGTCCGTATTACCGTCGTTAATCGCCACCTGAGCGCGCAACGCATTAAACTCTCCACGCAGGGCCGCATCAATTTCGCAGCGACTTGCCTGTTCAAATTGTGCCAGCAGACTGTCGACTTCAGAAAAACGATGCTGACTCTGCATCAGCCACGCCTGCAACAGTACCAGCATCGGATTTTCCAGCAACATCTCCCACGGCAGGGCTTTCAGGGAGTTCTCCAGCAGCGGCAGTTCGCTCTGATTAAACAGCGTCCAGGCGTGTTTAAGCAGGACATCCCGCAGCATAGAGGCATCACCGGAAGCGAGCGCATGATGGATCGCCTCGCCCGGAAACCCCTGTGCCATCCAGCTCTCTGCTGCGGCACGATGCAGCGCGGGCAGCTCCGCCGTCAGCTCCCACTGACAGCGCTGACGCAGGAAATTGCCGAACAGGGGATGGAAGCTGAACCAGCGACCGGAATCGTCCATGCGCTGCAGAAACAGCCCCTGACGCTCGATCTCCTCCAGCCGCATCTGTCCGTTATCTTCACCGGTCACGCAGGCAATCAGCTCATCGTTCATTGAGCGCAGCAGGGCGGTTTTGAGTAAAAAATGGCGGGTTGGCAGATCCACATTATCCAGCACCTCCTCCACCAGATAATCGGCCAGATGGCTGGCATTGATGCCGGAGAGACGCCGGGCAGAGTGCTGGGCAGAACTGGCACCCTGTCGCGCTGACAATACGATCAACTGCAACGCCGTGGCCCAGCCCGCCACATCATCACACAGCCGGTCACTCTCTTCGCTTTCCAGTGGGGACGCCAGCCGGCAGTCAAAAAACTGCTGTGCCTCCTGATGGGTAAAGGCCAGCTGCTGACTGCCCAGCTCAATCAGCTGCTCACGTACGCGCAGATTCGCAATCCCCAGTTGCGGCAGATTACGTGACATCAGTATCAGGGTCAGGTTGTCAGGCTGATGGCGCAGAAAGAAGCGCATCGCGTCGTGGATAACCGGATTCGTAATCAGATGATAGTCATCCACAATCAGCCACAGCGGCTGCTGCCACTCCACCAGCTCGATAAAAAGCTGGGAAAACAAGGCGTTGAGATTAACATACTGCCGCTTCTGCGCCAGAAGCTCACTGCGCGGACAGCCGCCGTGGGTAGCCTGCTGCAGCGCAGCAATCAGGTAGTCGGCAAAGCGCTCCGGCTGATTATCGCCCTCATCTAAAGAAACCCAGCCCAGATCGCGTTTTCCCGCCGCCCACTGTGACACCAGGGTGGTCTTGCCATAGCCTGCCGGACTGGTAACCAGCACCAGCCGGTAGTTTCCGGCCGCAGTGAGTTTTTGCAGCAATCTCTCGCGAATCACGGTGCTCTCAAGACGCACCGGACGGCTGAGTTTGGCGGGTATTAACATGGGCGCACGTTTCTCCATTTGTCGAGCGCATCATTATTTTACGCTTCGTAATTATTCCTTACACAGGTTCAGCATTTCGTCTGATGAATGCAAGCAAACCCATTATTTAAACTTTACAAAAGTGTCCCTTATCACACTCCGTAAACGATTTAGGAAAAGCCTCATCCTCTCCACCCTCCCCATCCTCCTGCGCTTATTCTCTGCAGGAGGAGGAAGCGCATTTTTCAGCCGGGCAAACTGTCACCACACTGACCTTTTTTTCGTTATTAAGGATGTCTGCAATGACACAGCCCGATTTTGATCCGACTCAGTTTCATACTGCCCTGACCCGCCAGTGGCAGCGATTTGGTCTGCGCGATGCGCAGGAGATGACCCCGGCACAGTGGTGGCAGGCACTCAGCGGGGCGCTCGCCGATATGCTGGCGGCCCGGCCCATTCACACTCTCCCGTCCACGCTGCGCCATGTGAACTATCTGTCGATGGAGTTTTTAATCGGCCGCCTGACAGGCAATAACCTGCTGAATCTGGGCTGGTATGAGGCGGTCAATGAGGCGCTTTCCGCCTGGAATATTTCACTGAGTGATGTGCTGGAAAACGAAACTGACCCGGCGCTGGGTAACGGCGGTCTGGGCCGACTGGCCGCCTGCTTTCTCGATTCGATGGCGAATGTGGGCCAGCCTGCAACCGGCTATGGCCTGAACTATCAGTACGGGCTTTTCCGCCAGCACTTCAGAGCGGGTGCGCAGATTGAAGAGCCGGATGAGTGGCAGCGTGACAGCTACCCCTGGTTTAACCACAATGCCGCCCTGAATGTGCGGGTCGGGCTGGGCGGTAAAGTCGTGACCCACGCGGGCCAGACGCAGTGGCAACCGGCGTTTGAACTAGTGGGCGAAGCCTGGGACCTGCCCGTTGTCGGGTATCAGAATGGCCTCAGCCAGCCACTGCGCCTGTGGCAGGCGAAACATGCGCAGCCCTTTAACCTCAGCCGCTTCAATGACGGTGATTTTCTGCGGGCGGAGCAACAGGGCATCGATGCGGAAAAACTGACCAAGGTGCTCTACCCCAATGACAACCATCAGAACGGTAAGAAACTGCGTCTGATGCAGCAATATTTTCAGTGCGCCTGTGCGCTGGCTGACATCCTGCGCCGCCATCACCAGGCCGGACGCAGCATTGAATCCCTGGCCGATCATGAAGTGATTCAGCTGAATGATACCCATCCGACGCTGGCCATCCCCGAGCTGATGCGCCTGCTGCTGGACGAGCATCAGCTGAGCTGGGATCGCGCATGGCAGATTACGCAGAAGACCTTCGCTTACACCAATCACACGCTGATGCCTGAAGCGCTGGAGTGCTGGGATGTAAGGCTGGTACGCAGCCTGCTGCCGCGCCATATCATGATTATTAATACGCTTAATGCGCAGCTGAAAAACACCGTGATGGCGCGCTGGCCGGATGATGAGGCGAAATGGGCGAAACTGGCTTTGGTCCATAACAACCAGCTGCGGATGGCTAACCTCTGCGTCACCAGCGGCTTCGCGGTCAACGGCGTGGCGGCGCTGCACTCAAAGCTGGTGGTGCAGGATCTCTTCCCGGAGTATCACCAGCTGTGGCCGGAGAAATTCCATAATGTAACCAACGGCATCACCCCGCGCCGCTGGATCAATCAGTGTAATCCGGCGCTGAGCGCGCTGATCACCCGCACGCTGCAACAGCCCTGGCTCAGCGATCTGACGGCGCTGCAGGGACTGGAAACCTTTGCGGACGACGCCACCTTCCGCGCCGAGTACCGCGCTATCAAGCAGCAGAATAAAGCGGCACTGGTGGAGTGGGTTAAGCAGCGCACCGGCATCGCGATCGACCCTGCCGCGCTGTTTGATGTGCAGATCAAACGCCTGCATGAATATAAACGTCAGCATCTGAGCCTGCTGCATATCATCGCGCTCTGGCAGACGCTGGTGACCGATCCGCAGGCTAATCGCGTGCCGCGCGTGGTGCTGTTTGGGGCCAAAGCCGCACCGGGTTATGCCCTGGCGAAAAATATCATCTATGCCATCAATAAAGTGGCAGAGGTGATCAATCAGGACCCGCGCATTGGCGACCGCTTAAAAGTGGTGTTCATTCCCGACTACAACGTCTCCGTTGCTGAGCGGCTGATTCCGGCTGCCGATCTCTCCGAGCAGATCTCCACCGCCGGGAAAGAGGCCTCCGGCACCGGCAATATGAAGCTGGCGCTGAACGGCGCGCTGACCATCGGCACACTCGATGGCGCGAACGTTGAAATCGCAGAGCAGGTGGGCAGTGAAAATATCTTCATATTCGGCCATACCGTGGAGCAGGTGGTTGCGCTGAAAGAGAGCGGCTACCACCCGGCGCTGTGGCGCAGCAAAGATAAGCAGCTAAATCAGGTGCTGCAGGCGCTGGAAGATGGCACTTTCAGCCAGGGCGATCTCAGCGCTTTTGACACAATGCTGCACAGCCTTGGTCCGGAGGGCGGCGACCCCTATCTGGTGCTGGCTGACTTCCAGCCCTATCTGACCGCCCAGGCGCAGGCTGAAGCGCTGTGGAGCGACCCGGACGCCTGGACGCGCGCGGCCATCCTCAATACCGCCCGTTGTAGCATGTTCAGCTCCGATCGCGCCATCCGCGATTATCAGCAGCGCATCTGGCAAGCGAAACGCTAAGGAACGCCATGAAGACAGATTCCATGCTGGATGCCTTCTCCCGTGCGGGTATTGCCGCAGAATATATTAATGCGCACGGCAAGCCTCAGGCGATACCGACCCAAATCCGCCAGCGTCTGCTGGCGGTCATGCAGACACCGGGCCAGCCCGGTACGCCGCTGCCGCCGGTAGTGATTTTTCGCCGTGGCGATTCGCTGAGCCTGTCGCCGCGGTTGCAGGAGGATGCCCACTGGCATCTTACCTGCGAGGCGGGCGGGCTCAGTTCCGGGCGCTGCCAGCCCGGTCAGCCGCTGCATCTGCCACCGCTGCCTGAAGGCTATCATCAGCTGACCTTGCAACAGGACACGCAACAATGGTCATGCCGGGTCATCATTGCCCCGGCCCGCTGCTATGAACCCCCCGCACTGCTGGCAGGCGAATCACTCTGGGGCGCCTGCATCCAGCTCTACACCCTGCGTTCTGCCGAGAACTGGGGCATCGGCGATTTTGGCGACCTGCGCCGGATGCTGCCGGAAGTGGCCATGCGTGGCGGGGCCTTTATCGGACTGAATCCGATCCATGCGCTGTTTCCCGCCAGCCCGGAGAGTGCCAGTCCTTACAGCCCCTCATCCCGCCGCTGGCTTAACGTTCTCTATATTGATGTTAACGCCGTGACGGATTTCCGGCAGAGCCCCGCCGCGCAGGCCTGGTGGGCGCAGACGGACACGCAACAGACGCTGGCAGAGGCACGCGCGGCGGAGTGGGTCGATTATGCCGCGGTCACCCGGCTGAAGCTGGCGGCGCTGCGCCTGGCGTGGCCGCACTTCACCGGGCGCGCCGTGACCGACCCCGATGTGCAGGCATTTAACACGTTTATCCGTGAGGGCGGCGAAAGCCTGCAGCATCAGGCGCTGTTTGATGCGCTGCATGCCGACCAGATGGCGCAGGACAGCCAGCGCTGGGGCTGGCCCGTCTGGCCGAAAGAGATGCAGCATCCAGGCAGCCCGGCGGTACAGCGATTCCTGCGGGATCATGAGGACGAGGTGCGTTTCTGGCTCTGGCTACAGTGGCTGGCCGCGCAGCAGTTCGCGGCGTGCTGGCAGGATTGCCAGCAGCAGCAGATGACGCCGGGACTCTATCGCGATCTGGCCGTCGGCGTCGCACGCGGCGGTGCAGAAACCTGGAGCGAACGCGATCTTTACTGTCTTGAAGCCAGCATCGGCGCGCCACCCGATATTCTCGGCCCGCGCGGCCAGGACTGGGGACTGCCGCCGATGGACCCGCAGGTGATGCGCCAGCGCGCCTGGGAGCCGTGGATCGCCCTGCTGCGCGCCAACATGCGTCACTGCGGCGCGTTGCGCATCGATCATGTGATGGCGCTGATGCGGCTGTGGTGGATCCCGGCCGGTGAAAGCGCGATGCACGGCGCCTACGTACACTATCCCATTGACGACCTGCTGGCGATTCTGGCGCTGGAAAGTCAGCGTCATCGCTGCATGGTGATTGGCGAAGACCTCGGCACCGTGCCGGAGGCGATCGTCGATAAGCTACGTGACGGGGGCGTTTATTCCTACAAAGTGCTCTGGTTTGAACAGAGCAACGATGAGTGCTTCCGCGCGCCCGCAAACTGGCCGCGACAGGCGATGGCTGTCGCCACTACCCACGATCTGCCGACCCTGCGCGGCTGGTGGCAGAGTGATGACCTGACCACCGGCGCGCGACTCGGTCTTTATCCGGATAAAGTGGTGCTGGCGGGGCTGTATAAGGATCGCCTGCGGGCAAAACAGGCGCTGCTGAACAGTCTGCATCGGGTCGGCGCGCTGCCGAAACGAGCCGGACGCGAGGCGCGTCGCACCGGAATGAGTAAGGCGCTGAATCAGGCGATGCAGCGTTATCTGGCTGACAGCCACAGCGCCCTGCTGGGGCTGCAGCCCGAAGACTGGCTGGATATGGCCGCACCGGTCAACATCCCCGGCACCAGCGACGAATATCCCAACTGGCGGCGCAAACTCAGCGTGACGGTGGAAGAGATATTCAGCGCTCCCGAAACCCATTCGCTGTTGCGGGATCTGACGGCACGACGTAAGCGGTCTGGCCGTGTTTAATGATGGATGCCTGTCCGGATACCGGGCCACGTCCGCCTCAGGTCTGACCATCCGGTAATCGGCTAATCCGGGCCAGGGATGGCCCGCACGGCAGTGCATGTCTGGCCACCGTGCCTGTCTCTTTACTTTCGCCTCAGCGGCACTTTTGTCGGGCAGACGAGCGGTAACATCCGCCCTGGTCGCAGAAAATCCCTTTGCACGCAGGCTCCCCAGGCAATCCCTCTAATCGCAGGGGGGCCCATTCCGGGCGATGTCTGCCTGGGTTCATCTCTGCAGCGCATGCTCACGGGCTTCGACAGATCGGGTACATGCAAACTCTTTGTTATCTCTGCGGGCAAAAAAAAGGTGCGCAGACGCGCACCAGATGGAACAACATCAATAATGCCGGGGCCGCATCACCCCTTGCCTTTAACACTACTGATAAAGGTTCGCCGTGCAGAGGTGGAACCCACTCGCTCGGCTTCATCCAGCAGTTTCAGCGCCTTATCGATATTGCCGCTGTCCACCGCCTGTGTGATCTGCTGATTAAAGTAACTTTCGGTGTCATGCATGATCGGTTCCGCACGCGCTTTTGCCGCAGGCGCGGCGGCGGGTGCTGGCGTCGCGGCATAAGCTGGAGCGGGCGCGGCGGTGTTGCCGACGGTGACTGCGCTGGGGCCGGACGAGCCGAACAGCGGGCCAACCAGGATAGACGAACCGGAACTGGTCTGCATTTTCAGCTTAATTGTCCCTTCACGGCTATGGCTGGCGATGGGGTCGGGAATATCCGGTACGGCATGGCCGGTACCCTGCGCATAGGCTTTTGCCGGGTCGAGTAAGGTCGTGGTCTGTGTCAGATCGCTGTCGGTGGTGAAGACCAGCAGATAAATTTTCTGCTGCCCCAGCGCAGGGGTCAGCTTCATCACACCTTCCAGCCGATCGGCTGTCATCACGCCGGGCTTCTGATAAGTAAAGTAGCGGCTCGGGAACCAGGCCGCAGGACGCAGATTTTCATCCAGCACCAGCACATTCGGGGCAAATACCTGACCGTCAGCCACTTCACTGCTCAGTGTCAGGGTCAGTTCGCCGATGTTTGCAGGCAGACTGTAAGCCGCCACCGGCCCGGCAATATGCGGCGCATTCAGCGTCTGTCCGCTGTTCGCCAGTTTTGTCGTCTGTGTCTGCGCGGCCGCGAGAGGCTGCCAGCTTAATCGCTGAAGATTTTCAGGCGGGACCGCGGGCGCAGAGGAGAGATCCTGCGGTACAAGATTAATTTCTGCCAGCGCGGGCAGCGCGGCACCGGTCAGTAACGCGGCACTCAGGCAGAGTGCAGCCAGTTTTTTCATTTTCATTATGCTTACCTTATTGCAGGCTGCGGCGTGAGCCAGGCAATGGCACACCGCAACCAAAGCGATCCATCAGGCGCAGGGTTGCGCCTGTCAGAACAGAGGCTGGCTTACCACCAGATTTCCATCTGCGCGCCGAACGTGACTTCGTCATCTTTACCACGGCTGTTGGTCAGGATGCCGTTGCCGCTGCTGTCAGCGGAGGCGAAGGAAGTGAGATCGCCGGCGCTGTCTTTGTTGTAGCCCCACTTCTCATCCCATTTGGCGTAGGTCGCGAACAGACGCAGTGCCGGACGAGACCAGATGCTGTCACCCGCCTGCCACTGCTGTGCCAGCGTCACTTTGTACTGGCCGTTGCGCTCATTCGCCTGTTGTGACTTCACATTGTCGTAGCCCAGCTCCAGCAGGGTGCTCATGATTGGCGTCCATTTGTACATCGGGCGGACCCCCACGGTGTACCATTGGGTGCCGCGGTTGTTGTCCAGATCAATGTTCTGGTACATCGCGACATACATCAGATCCCAGCGTTCGGCCAGCGAGATGGCACCATGGTCGAGTACGCGGTACATATCGCCGTTGTTATTCAGGCTGGTGCCCTGCGGCACGCCCTTGCCCTGCGAGGTCATTGCATCGGTGGCGTACTGCAGAACAAACTTGTTGTAGCCCTTCAGCATGCTCTGGGTATGTTCAGCCGTGAACATCCAGCCATCCTTCGACGCGCCATCTTCGATACGGTATCCGTCCCGGGCGTTGGCACGGCCATAGTCGACACCCAGCTCCAGCACACCATCCGGGTTGGTTTCCAGCCCCGCCAGGCGCACATCAAACACATCGTTGGCGGTGCGGGTGGCGAAATCACGGATACGATCGCTGGAGAAGGTGTATGAACCGCCCGCTTCAGAAGAGCGGGTCGCAGCGAACGAGAGCTTACCAAAGCCGAGATCCACATCTTCCAGACCGGCACCCGGACCCGAGATATCCCAGTAATAGAAGTCGATCATGTGCACGTCATGACGCTGGTAGAAGCGTTTACCGGCCCAGATCGTTGAGCCTGGCAATGCGTCGATCAGGTTTTTACCTTTGACGTTGGCTTCACGGAAAGCGGGTGAGGTCGCTTCCCAGTCATTCTGCTGCGCCACGGAGTAGGCTACGTTGGTGTCGAAATAAAAGCTCTTATCACCCTCTTTCCACACTTCCTGGCCTAATTTCAGTTCAGCATAGGTTTCGCACTCGTTACCCAGACGGTATTTACTTTGAGCGCCGGTCGCCTGGAAACATTGCTGTTCGCCACCGCTTCCGGTCCAGCCGATGCCGGAACGGGCATAGCCGGTAAAATCAACCGCCATCGTCGGGGCGGAGAGGATCCCTGCCGCGACGGCAACGGCGAGGGGAAGTTTGCGCAGAGTTAACATTTTCTATCTCCTGAGGTCATTGCTTTTATTGTTTTGGCAGGGCTATACACCCGGCTCCTGATAGAGCCTGCGACACGCACTCCCGTCCTCACGGAACAGGTGACAACGCTCGGGCGGCAGGCCAATGCCGAGGATGGTGCCCTCTTTTACCAGCACGACGTCCTCCTGGCGGTACACCAGGTTCTGACGGATAGCGGGAATCTCGATGTGAATCTGTGTTTCATGCCCCAGCTGTTCCACCACCTGAACCTCACCCTCCAGGGTGACGTCGGCGATGTCGCTGGAGAGCAGATGTTCCGGCCGGATGCCGAGCGACATATTGCTGCCCACCTGTACACCGGCACTGTCAACCGGCAGCCAGACCAGCTGCTGATTGGGCAGCCGCACCTGCACCTGGTCGATGGCAGTCGCAGTCACTTTGACCGGCAGGAAATTCATTTTGGGTGAACCGATAAACCCGGCGACAAAGCGATTCGCGGGATAGTGGTAAAGCTCAAGTGGCTTGCCGACCTGCGCGATGCGTCCGGCGTCCAGCACCACAATCTTGTCAGCCAGCGTCATCGCTTCGATCTGATCGTGGGTCACGTAAATCATGGTGCGCTTCAGGCGCTTATGCAGACGGGAGATCTCGATTCGCATCTGGACGCGCAGCGCCGCATCAAGGTTCGACAGCGGTTCATCCAGCAGGAAGACGCGCGGTTCGGCCACCAGCGTGCGGCCAATCGCCACGCGCTGTCGCTGCCCGCCCGACAGGGCTTTGGGCCGGCGATCCAGCAGATGCGCCAGTTGCAGAATCTCTGCCACCTGGTTGACCCGCTGCTGAATCTCAGTTTTCTTTACCCCCGCCAGTCTGAGGCCAAACGACATATTCTCTGCCACCGACAGATGCGGATAGAGCGCATAGGACTGAAACACCATGCCGATACCGCGTTCGGCTGGCGGCACCTCGTTCATGCGGCGATCGCCGATCAACAGATCGCCCCGGGTGATGGTTTCCAGTCCGGCAATCATGCGCAGCAGCGTCGATTTGCCGCAGCCCGATGGGCCCACGAAAACAACAAATTCCCCTTCGCCGATAGTGAGATCGATATCTTTTGATACCACCGTATCGCCCCAGGCTTTTGTGACATTGCGTAGCACAACGCTCGCCATGATCCCTTCCCTCTCAGCTGCTTATTGGTGTCTGCTCAGCGGCAGACGGGTTCCGTGGCTCACTATGCGAAAGGAAACAATCAGTAACATCCTCCACCGCCCGATGATCTGCTGGGGGAGGAGGCGGGAGGAGGAGAAACAGGGGCGGATTCGGCGCGCCGCGCGCCGACACGCTTTTTTGTGATCGTCAGCGCAGACTCGCATCAATTTTTACCGCTTCAGCGCGCGCTTAGCGGGGTTTTTGCCAGCGCGATCACAGCACTCGTCTGCGGGGCGTAGAGGCGGGGAGGATGAGAAGCCCTGGCGGATACGCACAATGATGCCGATAGCGCATTCCCCACTTCCGCAAACAGGATGGATTTATGACGATGAAAACCGGAGCAAAAATTCTGGCCCTCTCTGCCCTCTCTGCCGTGCTTTTTTCGGCAGGTGCCCTGGCAAAAATCGAGGAAGGTAAACTGGTCATCTGGATCAACGGTGACAAGGGCTACAACGGCCTGGCCGACGTGGGCAAGAAATTTGAGCAAGAGACCGGTATCAAAGTCACGGTCGAGCATCCTGACAAGATGGAAGAGAAGTACCCGCAGGTGGCGGCGACCGGCGATGGCCCGGACATCATCTTCTGGGCACATGACCGCTTTGGTGGCTATGCGCAGTCAGGTCTGCTGGCGGAGATCACGCCGGACGCCAGCTTCCGTGAGAAGATTTTCCCGTTCACCTGGGACGCCGTACGCTTCGACGGCAAGCTGATTGGCTATCCCATCTCGGTGGAATCGCTATCCCTGATTTACAACAAAAAACTGCTGCCTGAACCGCCAAAAACCTGGGAGGAGATCGCCGCGCTCGACAAACAGCTCCGGGCTAAGGGCAAAAGCGCCATCATGTTTAACCTGCAGGAGCCCTACTTTACCTGGCCGCTGCTGGCCGCTGGCGGTGCCTACGCGTTTAAGCTGAAGGACGGACACTATGATGTGAAGGATGTCGGCGTGGACAACGCTGGCGCGAAAGCGGGCATGCAGTTCCTGGTCGACCAGGTTAAAGCCAGAGTGCTGAATGCGGACACCGACTACTCCATCGCCGAAGCCGCCTTTAATAAAGGCGAAACCGCCATGACCATCAACGGTCCCTGGGCCTGGGGCAACCTCGACAAAAGTGGTATCGACTATGGCGTTACGGCCCTGCCGACCCTGAAAGGCCAGCCGTCAAAAGCCTTTGTGGGCGTGCTGAGCGCCGGGATCAACGCAGCCAGCCCCAACAAAGAGCTGGCGAAGGAGTTCCTGGAGAACTATCTGCTGACCGACGCCGGACTGGATGCAGTTAACAAAGATAAACCGCTGGGCGCCGTGGCGCTGAAATCGTTCCAGCAGACTCTGGAGAAGGATTCACGGATCGCCGCCACCATGAGCAACGCTCAGCAGGGTGACATCATGCCGAACATCCCGCAGATGGCCGCTTTCTGGTACGCCATGCGCACCGCCACTCTGAACGCGCTGGGCGGTCGTCAGAGCGTCGATGCGGCGCTGAAAGATGCCCAGGCCCGCCTGAAAAAGTAACTCCCCTTTTGCAGCCGGGCTCATGCCCGGCCTGAGTGACCGTTAAGGAAAACCGCATCATGTCAGGAAAACCGAAAACGCACAGTCTGCTGCTTAAGCGCGTTCTCATCGGGATTGGCTGTCTGCTGGTCGGCTATCTGCTGGTGCTGATGTACGCGCAGGGTGAATATCTGTTTGCGTTACTGACGCTGATCCTCAGTGCGCTGGGCCTGTGGATTTACGCTAACCGTCGCGCCTATGCATGGCGTTATGTCTATCCGGGCGTGGCGGGCATGGCGCTGTTTGTGCTGTTCCCGCTCGCCTGCACCATTGCCATTGCTTTTACCAACTACAGCAGCAGCAACCAGCTTACTTTCGAGCGGGCGCAGCAGGTGTTACTGAGCCGCGCCTTTCAGTCGGGTGAATCGGTCAGTTTCTCGCTCTTTCCGGCGGGTGACCGCTGGCAACTGGCGCTGAACGACGGCAGTGAGCACTATCTTTCGCCGCCGTTTCAGTTCGGCGCAGAGCAGACGCTGAAAATGACGCCCGCCCCGCAGCCTGCGGGTGAACGCGCGACTCTGCGCGTCATTACCACTCACCATCAGGCACTGAGCCAGATTCAGGCTACGCTGCCGGATGGCCGTGCGTTGCGCATGAGCTCGCTGCGCCAGTTCTCCGGCACCCAGCCGCTCTATCGACTGGACGCAGACAATGTTCTTATTAACCAGCAAAACGGCACCCGCTATCGGGCTAATCCAGAGACGGGCTTCTACCAGGCGCTGGATGCGCAGAACCACTGGAGTAACGAAACGTTAAGCCCCGGTTTCACCGTCAACACCGGCTGGAAAAATTTTGTGCGGGTCTTCACTGACGAAGGCATTCAGAAGCCGTTTCTGGCGATATTTGGCTGGACGCTCTTTTTCTCGCTAATCACCGTCGTCCTGACGGTCGCCGTGGGGATGGTGCTGGCCTGTCTGGTGCAGTGGGAGGCGCTGCGCGGCAAAGCGATCTATCGGGTCATGCTGATCCTGCCCTATGCCGTTCCGGCGTTTATCTCGATCCTGATTTTCAAAGGGCTGTTCAACCAGAGCTTTGGTGAGATCAACGTCATGCTCAGCGCGCTGTTTGGCGTGAAGCCTGCCTGGTTCAGCGATCCGACGCTGGCGCGCACCATGCTGATTATCGTCAATACCTGGCTGGGCTATCCCTACATGATGATCCTCTGCATGGGGCTGCTGAAGGCGATTCCGGACGATCTCTATGAAGCCTCGGCAATGGACGGCGCCGGTCCGCTGCAGAATTTCTTTCTGATTACGCTGCCGCTGCTGCTCAAGCCGCTGATGCCGCTGATGATCGCCAGCTTCGCCTTTAACTTTAACAACTTCGTGCTGGTGCAGCTGCTGACCAACGGCGGGCCGGATCGTCTGGGTACCACCACCCCGGCCGGGTATACCGACCTGCTGGTCAACTATACCTGGCGTATCGCCTTCGAAGGCGGCGGCGGGCAGGACTTTGGTCTGGCGGCGGCCATCGCCACGCTGATTTTCCTGCTGGTAGGTGCGCTGGCGGTCATTAACCTGAAAGCCTCGCGGATGAAGTTTGACTGAACATCTGGCCCGGCCGGCGCAATACGGGCCCGTAAAAGGGTACGCGCTGCCGGGGGCTGACCAACAAGAGAGCCCGGGGGATCGGGCGATGAGGAGTGCTTATGGCTATGGTCCAACCCAAATCGCAACGGCTGCGTCTGCTGTTCACGCATCTGCTGCTGCTGTTATTTATCGCGGCGATTCTCTTTCCGCTGCTGATGGTGATCGCGATTTCGCTACGTGCCGGTAACTTCGCCACCGGCAGTCTGATACCGGAACAGATTTCGTGGGAGCACTGGCGGCTGGCGCTGGGCTTCAGCGTAGAACATGCGGATGGCCGGGTCACGCCGCCGCCCTTCCCGGTGCTGCTCTGGTTGTGGAACTCGGTCAAGATTGCCGCCATCAGCGCGCTGGGCATCGTGGCGCTCTCCACCACCTGCGCCTATGCTTTCGCCCGGATGCGCTTCGCCGGTCGTGCCAGCCTGCTGAAAGGGATGCTGATCTTCCAGATGTTTCCGGCGGTGCTGTCGCTGGTGGCGCTCTATGCCCTGTTTGACCGGCTGGGTCAGTATCTGCCTTTTATCGGGCTGAACACACACGGTGGCGTGATCTTCGCCTATCTGGGCGGTATTGCACTGCATGTCTGGACGATTAAGGGCTATTTTGAAACGATCGATGGTTCGCTGGAAGAGGCCGCCGCGCTCGATGGCGCGACGCCGTGGCAGGCGTTCCGGCTGGTGCTGCTGCCGCTGTCGGTGCCGATTCTGGCAGTGGTGTTTATTCTGGCCTTTATCGCCGCAGTGACCGAGGTGCCGGTTGCCTCGCTGCTGCTGCGCGACGTCAACAGCTATACGCTGGCGGTCGGCATGCAGCAGTATCTGAATCCGCAGAACTATCTGTGGGGCGACTTTGCCGCGGCGGCTGTGCTCTCCGCGATCCCGATAACCCTGGTATTTTTGCTGGCACAGCGCTGGCTGGTAAGTGGATTAACCGCCGGCGGGGTAAAAGGCTAAACGATCATCATTGTGCGTTGCCACTGCTTACACAACGTCTGTTGTGGTTGAATGATTCGGCGGCCTGCGGGCCGCCATTTTTCATTTACGGCTTTTCCGGCGGATGGCCGCCCGTCACCAGCGCCACAATCAGGGCCGTCAGCGCCTGCTGACCTTCTGCTTTGGCAATATCACCCCGCACCACCGCGCCTGCGATACCCTCTGCGGCCCCCAGCAAGCCCCACATGCCGGCTTCCGGGATCCTGTCGCTGCCGGTAAAAGGCGCAAACCAGTGCTGACAGCGGCGGATAAAATCGAGCTGATAGTGGCGCCTGACCGCAGCCAGTTCCGGCGAGGTGCTGAGGGCGGAGAGCAGGTCCGGGATTTCTCTGCCCTCTGTCATCACGCAATCCACATAGCAGGCCGCCAGCACTTCCGCTTTCGGCTGCACGCGCATTGGCGCGGCACGCATGGCGGCGTCCATCCGTCTGGTCTGACGGCGGTCGAAATCGTCATACAGCGCGGCCAGCAGCCCGTGACGGGTGGTGAAGTGATCGTAAACCACCGGCTTGCTGACGCCCGCCGCCTCGCCAACCCGTGCCAGCGTCAGCGCCTCACTTCCTTCAGCCCGCATGATCTGCCATGCGACATCGGCTAACTGTCTGCGCCGGGCCTCGCGGGAGAGGCGTTTACGGGCCGGTTTTTCAGCGGTCATTGGGGTTCCTGCAGGCTAAAAATTCGCTGCCCCAGTTGCCGGGCCAGGCGGTAATGGGTGTCAGGATACCCCTCATCGCCCGTCAGTAACAGTTCGCTGGTTACCACCGGCGCGCCACAGTAGCCGAAGATGCCCTGCTCAATCTGATTTCGCATGCTGGCAAAATAGCCGCGTCGCAGATAAGTCCGCGTGTCCGCCGCGCCGATGGCGATCAGATGCACCGGCAGGTGCCCAAGGCGTTTCACGAACCGGCCCTCCTGTTCACTGAAAGCCCAGCCCTGAATAAAGACCCGATCAATCCAGCCTTTCAGCTGCGCCGGAAAAGACCACCAGTAAACGGGATAGACCAGCACCAGCGCATCCGCCCGATCGAGACGCTGCTGCTCCGCCAGCACATCGGCGGGCACGCTGGCCTCGCCGCTGAAACGACGATAATCATCGGGCGTAAAGCGGGGATCAAACCCCTCTGCCGCCAGATCCGCGCGTTCCACGGTATGCTGCCCGGTTGCCATAATGCCCTGCGCCAGCTGGTCCGCCACGCGGTGGGTATGCGCCTCATGATGAGGATGAGAAGTCACCAGTAATGCCTGCATCGTCGTCACCTTACCTGCTTCACCATCAAGTTACTAAAGGTAAGTTACTAATGGTAGGTTGGCAAGTGGCGGTGATTATTGATCCTGCAAAACGCATCTGCTGTTAAAGGATGGCGGGGGAATACAACCGAGGACAGCGGAAAAGCGGAGCGGCCGGATTTGCCCCCTTGCGGATCACCTTCCGGCCGTTGTATTAAACGTCGCGGCTCTGCCCGCATCACGGGGCGGTCAGCGGCGATAAGCCAGCGAACGGACCAGCCAGTCGCCAAGTTTCTGGATCAGCATTACCAGCGCCAGCAGCACGACGATGGTGGCCGCCATGATCTGATTGTCGAAGCGCTGGTAGCCGTAGCGAATCGCCAGATCGCCCAGTCCCCCGCCACCGACCACACCCGCCATCGCCGAGAAGCCAATCAGCATCACGATTGTCAGGGTGATCCCTGCCACCAGCGCGGGCAGCGCTTCCGGCAGCAGCACGCGGCTGACGATATGCCACAGCGTGCCGCCCATCGACACTACCGCCTCTATGCGGCCACGATCGACTTCATCCAGCGCGTTCTCGACGATGCGGGCAAAAAAGGGAAAGGCGCCCAGCGTAATCGGCACGATCGCGGCGGTACTGCCCAGCGTGGTGCCGACCAGCAGTCGGGTAAAGGGGATCAGCGCGATCAGTAGCACCACAAACGGCAGGGCGCGACCGGTGTTGACCAGCGTGTTCAGCAGCAGCGCGATCGCGCGATTAGGCAGCAGGCCCTGCGGCCGGGTCAGAAACAGCAGCACACCCACCGGCAGCCCTATCGCGACCGTGAACAGCGCCGCCAGCAGCACCATGTAGAGTGTCTCGCCTGTGGCGTTGAGCAGCAGTGCCTGGAACCGATCAAGACTCATGCTACGCATCGGGTCATCGCCTCTCGCTGATATTTTTCGATAAACGCCCGATCCGCTTCGCCATCCTTCAGCAGCATTGCGCGCAGGCGTCCCTCCTGGCGGCCCATGATCTGGCTCAGGCTGCCGCTCTCCACCAGCCGGCCATGCTCCAGCAAGGCTGCGCCGTGACAGATGCGCTTCACCACCGCCATCTCATGGGTGATCATCACAATCGTAATGTTGAGCTGCTGCTGAATATCGGCCAGCAGATCGAGAATCGCGGTGGTGGTTTCAGGATCCAGTGCGCTGGTCGCCTCGTCGCACAGCAGATAGCGGGGACGGGCAGCCAGCGCGCGGGCGATGCCGACGCGCTGCTTCTGTCCACCGGAGAGCTGCGACGGCCAGGCTGCCGCAAAATCATCCAGCCCCACCCTTGTCAGTAACGCGGCGACCCGATCGCGACGCTGCCTGGCTGGTACCCCGGCGATTTCCAGCGCCAGGTCGATATTGTCATGGACGTTACGGGAATGGAGCAGGTTGAAGTGCTGAAAGATCATGCCCATCTGCTGCCGCTGCTGACGCAGCTGTGCCAGGTTCATCGCCGCAAGATCCTGCCCGTCAATCTCGATCCGGCCCGAAGAGGGTTGCTCCAGCCGGTTCAGGCAGCGCAGCAAGGTACTTTTGCCCGCGCCGCTCCGGCCCAGAATCCCGAAGATGGTGCCCTCTTCGATGGTCAGCGAGATGTCGTCCAGGGCTGGCGCAGGCGCGCCAGCATACTGTTTATGCAGATGACGGATGTTAATCATGCTGCGGGTCCGTAACCGGGATCACAGAGCCCTGGTAGGTTTTGCGGATAAACGCCGCCACCTGCGGCGAACGCAGATCGTTTGCCAGCTGAACCACACGCGGATCTTTCTCCAGCGCCGGCGTGGTCACCAGCAGGTTGGCGTAAGGATTATGGGCCGCGGATTCCAGCCCCAGCGCATCTTTGGCCGGGTTCAGCCCTGCCTCCAGCGCGTAGTTGCCGTTGATGATGGCGGCATCCACATCATCCAGCGAACGGGGTATCTGGGGAGACTCGATCTCAACGATCTTCACCTTTTTCGGGTTGTCGCTGATATCTTTCGGCGTGACCAGCGTCGAACCCGCCTCGCCTTTGGCGTTGAGCTTAATCACCCCTTTATCCTGCAGCAGCCAGAGCGCGCGGCTCAGGTTAGTGGTGTTATTCGGAACGGCGATGCTCGCCCCTTCAGGCAGTGCTGCCAGCGATTTCACCTTGTGCGAATAGATGCCCAGCGGTTCGATGTGAACGCTGGCCACCACGGCAAAGGTTTTGCCCAGCGCCTTTTCCTGATCTTTCAGGTAAGGCAGATGCTGGAAGTAATTGGCATCCACATCACCGGCGGCCAGCAGTTCATTGGCGTTCACGCCATTGCTCAGCTCGACAATCTTTATATCCAGTTTCGGGTCCAGGGTTTTGACATACTCCAGGATCTCCGCGTGCGGCAGCGGGTCGGCGGCGACGCGCAGCGGAGCGGCCTGTAAATTCTGTGCAATCAGCAGTGAAAGACCAGCCAGAACCAGTAAGGGCTTTTTCATCATCATTTATCTCTTATCGTTATGGGAAGCAGGTTAGTGCGTGTGGTGTTCAGCATAAAAGCGTCGGGCGACGTCGGGATGCGAACGCAGACGGCCTTTAAGGTAGTTCCAGCCCACTTCGCGCAGCAGCGGATTAAGCGGATCGCTGGTCGGGCCCTGCGCCAGGGCCGCCAGCTGCGGCGGAAGCTGATAGATTGGCACCACGGTGTCGAGCTGGGCGCCCAGGAAGAAGGCGATGGATAAGCGCTCGCTGTTCTGCTGTGGCGATACCACGCGATGCACGGTGGCACGCAGATAGCCGTTGGTCGCCAGCTCCAGCAGCTCGCCAATGTTGACCACAAACGCGCCGGGACGCGGTGACGCATCGACCCAGCGATCCGGCGTCACCTCAACCTGTAAACCCGGCTGGTCATCCTGCAGTAACATCGTCAGGAAGCCTGAATCTTTATGCGCGCCGACCCCCTGGCGCGATTCGCCCTCGGTGCGGCCCGGATAGCGGATCAGCTTGATATGTTCGTTGGGATAGTCGCCGTAGAGGTTATCAAAGGCGTTGCGCGGCAGATCCAGCGCGTCGGCAAACGCGCGCAGCAGCTCCAGCGCCACCGCGGTCATCTGCGCCTGCCAGCGTGTCACAACGCTCTGCAGTGCCGGCAACGCTTGCGGCCACTGGTTCGGCCCCTGCATCCGTTGCCAGGCGGGTGAATCAGCGGTTACCGGCAGGGCTTCGCGCTCGGCGCCGATATCAAACTGCTCGCGAAAGTCGGGCTGGCTGCGGGTGATTTCCACGCCCGCCAGGTTGTAGCCGCGAAAATGCGGGGAGTTCGCCATCGCCACAGCGTCTTTATCCGCCTGTGGCAGGGCAAAGAACTGCCGCGAAACCTGCTGCACCGCATCGGATAGCTGGCGGTCAACGCCGTGATTAATCAGATAGAAGAAACCGACATCACGCGCGGCCTGGCCTAATGTTTCCAGAACCTGCTGTTTCTGCGGCTGACTTCCCGACAATAAGGCGAAATCGATGACCGGCAATGCGGCCGGAGTTAATGTGCTCATGATTAACACTCTGCTGGCATGGAATGGGATTACATTGCCATTTCAGTTATGCGTTAACTACCAACTAATCCTGCTATGGATATGCGGCGAATGGATATATCCCACCCTCTCTTTCGCTGTCACCCGCAGATTACTCTGTCTGGCCGCGTCGCGACGCGGCCGATGGTGACGTTGTCACATCAGACTCCTGCGTGTTCCCGAAACGCAAAAAAATCCCGCCTCTTCCGCCAGTTTTTTCAGCAGCAAAGTGATTAAGACTAAGCAGACCCTGCTGATTTTGTCAGCAAAAGTAGTTTTTCCGGCTGAAAACTTGCAAAACATTACATTCGTAGTCTAAGGTTTAGCGGCTGCGGTTACTGCCGCTGCATAACTATTTTCGGCTTCTTATAGCTTTCTTTTCCACTGTTTCTGAACACTGTTTTCGGCTGCGAAAGCTATAAGACTCCTTCACTGAAGTACCTGAGGAGAATATGGACACCAGAAACTCATCGTCTGAACACCCTAAGAAACATTTCTGGAACAGGAAGCCTAAAGAGCTGACTGTGGATGACATTACCGTTATTGATAATGACATGCTCAAGCGTGCGGTTGGCGCGGCGGCATTAGGTAATGCGATGGAATGGTTCGACTTCGGGGTCTACAGCTATCTCGCCGTCATTATCGGCAAAGTCTTTTTCCCCGACGCCAATAACGCGGTGCAGCTGATCGCCACTTTCGGTACCTTTGCGGCTGCTTTCCTGGTGCGCCCGATTGGCGGACTGGTGTTTGGTCCGCTGGGGGATCGCATCGGCCGACAGAAAGTGCTGGCAATGACGATGATCATGATGTCGATCGGGACATTCTGTATCGGGCTGATCCCGGCCTATTCGTCGATTGGCATCATGGCACCGATTCTGCTGCTGGTAGCGCGTCTGGTTCAGGGCTTCTCCACCGGCGGTGAATATGGCGGCGCAGCGACCTTTATCGCGGAGTACTCCACCGACAAGCGCCGTGGCTTCATGGGCAGCTTCCTGGAGTTTGGCACCATTGGCGGCTACCTGCTGGGTGCCAGTCTGGTAACGGTCATGACGACCCTGATGTCGAACGAAGCGATGATGTCCTGGGGCTGGCGCGTGCCGTTCTTTATCGCCGCGCCGCTGGGCCTGTTCGGTCTCTATGTGCGACTGAAGCTGGAAGAGACCCCGGCTTTCCAGCAGCACATGGAAAAGCAGGAGGCGCTGGAGCAGAGCAAACCGCGTCTGACGCTGATGCAGATGCTGAGCAAATACCGTGCACCCATGCTGAAATGTATTGGGCTGGTGCTGCTGTTTAACGTCTCCAACTATATGCTCACCTCCTACATGCCGAGCTACCTGACCGGTGTGCTGGGCCTGCCTGAGCTGAGCGGTCTGCTATTGGTCATGGTCGCCATGTTCGTGATGATGCCGCTGACGCTGCTCTGGGGTCGCTGGACCGACCGCATAGGCCGTCGTCCGGTCATCGGTTTCGGTGCTGTCGGTCTGATCCTGCTGGCTATCCCGAGCTTTATGCTGATCGGATCCGGTAATATGTGGGCGGTCTTTGGGGGGCTTCTGATCCTGGGCGTGCTGCACACCTGCTTCAGCGGCACCATGCCATCGACGCTGCCTGCGCTGTTTACCACCGACATTCGTTACAGCGCCCTGGCGATCGGCTTTAACCTCTCAGTATCACTGTTTGGCGGAACAACACCACTGGTTACCGCCTGGCTGGTGGATACCACCAAAAATACCATGATGCCGGCCTACTATATGATGGGTGCAGGTATTATCGGTCTGCTGACCATCCTCACGGTGCGTGAGACGGCCCGCCAGCCACTGACCGGATCATCCCCGGCGGTGGCAACCAAAGCGGAGGCGCATCGTCTGATCGACAAGCTGCGCAAACGCAACAAGCCGGCCACCACACCAGCAAAATAACGCTCCCGACACCCTGCTTAGCAGGGTGTTTTTTTATCAGTTATCCGCCCGGCAACGTAATCGCATTTACCTGCCGGAAACGCACCACTTTTGCCCGATTGCCATACAGCGTTATGCCAGACCCGCGTCGGCGATACGCAGAGGCGGGCGGTGGCCTCTGCGGGGACGTTGCTATTCGTTACTGAAACGGCCGACCGTGCTGGCCGCACCCAGTGCGTGGCCTTTAAGCTGTGAGATCAGCTCTGTCTGAGTTAAGCCCGCTTTCAGCTGACCCACAGGCAGATCGGTGGCAATCAGGACGAAGTTATAATGATGCAGACCACTGCCTGCCGGAGGACAGGGCCCATAGTAGTGCAGCGTGCCAGGGCTGTTTTTGCCACCGGTATAGCCTGTGCCCTGCGTCAGCGCACCCTGGGCAAACGACGCGCGGCTGGCAGGGATGTTGTAAGCTACCAGATGCGTGACACCCAGCCCTTTCGCTCCGACCGGGTCGGTCATCAGCAGCGCCAGGCTTCGCGTGCCAGAGGGAATGGCAGACCAGTTGAGTTCCGGTGAAACGTTCTCGCCGGTACAGGAAGGATTGTTTTTATTGGCACCGGCAAACTTCTTATCCAGTAGTGCATTATCACTGAAGTCTTTCGATTGCAGCGTAAATACCGACGCCGCCAGTGTGGTCACGGGCAACACGGCCAGCATCGTCGCGCAGAGTAATTTTTTCACCAGCCACTCCTTCTCAGATTAACGCGGACAGGCATGTCCGTGGGATTGCGTCGCAGCCTGCTTACTATAACGGCTTTCGCGCTGTTGCCCCGGCGCCCCGCTGTTTCCTGATGAGGAAACGTGATCGCTGTCGTGCTCAGCCGATCAACCCGCTGCAGGAAGCCGCGCTAAGCGGCGGATAAACGCCGGGTGCCGGGAAACACCGCCGCTCAGGCTGAATCAGTCAGGGAAACGGGTGGCATCAGCCTGTTGCAGGACGGCTGATCCGGGCGTTCCCTGTCCTGATGTGCCTGACAGTCAGAGCTGCGCTAATGCCGCAAAGACCCGGGCAACGGCGACCGCGCCCGGATCCGGCACGCCGTGAAGATTTGCACTGTTGAGGTAAGAAGATCGCCCCGCATTGGCTTTACCCATTCCGGCGGTGGCGTCACTGCCCTGCTGTGCAGCGTCTGCCGCTGCCGCCAGTGACTGACCCGCCACCAGCGCCTCAATAGCCGGTTGCAGCGCATCGATCATCGTGCGATCACCCGGTCGGGCGCCACCATACTGCTTCATCTTATCCAGGCCGTGCTGCAACGCTACCGGCAGCGTGTCCCCGCCGGCCAGCTGCTGAGCCGCAGCGGTGAAAAAGATCGCCATCAGCACGCCGCTGGACCCCCCCATCACGGTTGCCAGGCGTTCACCGGTAACCGCCAGCAAATCAGATAAGGCATTTAATGGCAGTTGACGATCTGCGCATTCGCGCTGTAACTGGCGCGCGCCGACCGCAAAAGTGGACCCTGTGTCGCCATCACCGACCTGAGCATCCAGTCTGTTCAGCTCGCCTTCGCTGGCAATCAGGGTATCGCAGATAGCATTAACCATTGCCGCAACCTGCGGGTTATCGGAGGGTTGCGCGGGCTGCGCACTGGCCTCACGGGTGACCACAACAGGCGCAAGCGGGACGATCTTCACCGCATCAACCCAGCCGGTGACTTCAACTGGCGCACAGATCGCCTCTTCAAGGAGCGGGTTCAGCGTCAGACAGGTAACGGAAAAGCCTTTCATATCCAGCGCGGTCATCAGTGGGGCCGGACCAATCAGATAATCGCACTGCTGGCTGAGCGGCGAGGCGATCAGCTCACGCGTCACCAGGCTCATCTCCAGTGCTGACATGCCACCAAGATTGTTAACCAGCAGCGCACATCGCTGATCGTTATCCGGCATTACCTTCTCCAGAAGATGTTGTACGAGCTGCTGAGCGTTCTGCGTCTGCATAACATCCACGCCCGGCTCGCCATGGATCCCCAGCCCCATTTCAACGCTGCCGTCGGGTACGCGCTCACTGCTCTCCTCATCCGGCAGATGACAGCCGGAGAGCGCCACGCCCATCGTAGCAATGGCCCGGCTCGCAGCGTCAGCCGCCTCTGTGACCGCGGCCAGATCGCCACCGCGCTCCGCGACAAAACCTGCCACTTTATGTACCAGTAGCGTTCCCGCGACTCCGCGCGGTTGAGGATTGTCGGGCAACGCTACGTCGTCACCCACAATAACAATGTTGACGCTGAAGCCCGCATTGCGGGCTTTTTCAGCAGCCAGACCGAAATTCAGCCTGTCGCCAGTATAATTTTTTACAATCAGCAGACATCCCGCCTCACCGGTAAGGTGAAGGATGGCGTTATAGACTGCATCAACGCTGGGCGAAGCAAACACATCACCACATACGGCCGCCGTCAGCATCCCTTTGCCAATGAAGCCGACGTGGGCGGGTTCATGTCCGGATCCGCCACCGGAAATCAGGGCAACCTGCTGCTTTTTCCAGTCATGACGCATCACGATGCGAATGTGCGGATCGACCTGCAGCCGGACCAGGTTTTGCCATGGGCTGGCGTAAATCATGCCGTCTAACGCGCTGTCGACGAGATCATCCTTTTTGTTCATTACAAATCGTGTCATCTATTTTTCCTCATGGACGTGTCGGGTAACAGATTAATCAGTGTTGCACACCTCAGCCAGGCGTGAGATAGCTGCGGTCAGAGAGCCTGTCTGGCAGAGGCCATTTTTCGCTGATTTACAGGGCTTACTACAAGGTCTGACCGCGAATCAGGCACTTTTTATGCAGAAGCAAGAAGGACAACGGCTGAGGCGGCCGGGCAGAAGGCGCTGGCTGATGCCTGCGGCGGTGTCAACGCATAGATACCCGAATGGGATGGAGAAAAGCTGCGCTGAACTCAACGCCACACCACACGCTCACCGATGGGTTTAATGTTTTCAGTGCGGTAAACCATTTCGCCAGCGGTAGTCAGGCGGCGACAGCGCCTCTCTGCAAGGGTTTAAGCAGCATTCTGACGCCGGTTTTCAGGCTGAAATCGCCTGAAGTAACGTCGGCTCACTCCGACGTGCTATGCCACTTTCCTCCTGATTTCTTTAGATGCTAAACCCCGCCCTACTTGATCTGGATCACAAAAATACGCATCATGCGCAGCAAAACCTGACTGACACTGCGGAGAGAACAATGACACTGTACCAGGGTATGCTGATTTTTTATGCCGTTGTTGCACTGTTCGCTACGCTGATCACCTTTTTCATCGCCAAAGACAAGCTGAGTATTAAACTGCTGAGTGCCTTTCTGGTCGGCGCGACATGGCCGATGAGCTTCCCTGTGGCGCTGATGTTTGCCCTGTTTTAATTGACTTAACTCACTTTTCAACCAGACTCAGGGAAGACGTCCCTGACCTGCATACTGCACTCACCGACGTGATTTTCCTCATGACGGTGGATAAGGAGCAGTGATGCGTCTTTATAGTGCAATGATGCTGGTTTCCCTTCTCAGTGCCTGCAGTGCGCCATGGCACGCTGAAAGGCCGGTGCCGGCGGCTGAAACCCGGCAGCAGACCTGTCAGCCAGGTTCGTCGACCAGTCAGAATGATTGTGGTCATTTTCCCGAACCGGAATTTCATTAGCCGTGATTCTGTGAGCCATGTGGCAGGATCGGCATTGCGTTATTTCATCGCATAACAAGGCTTTACACGCTGCCAGCCGGTCAGTAAAGTAGCGTCCAGACATCAACTCTGATGCGTAAGCGTTAACGTCAACCAACGCCCCCGCAGCACTGCTGCCTGTGATGATCCCTGCCATGATGCCCGAACAGCACGCCGTACGACCTCACGCTGCGTTTTCCAGCGCCGCCTTTTTCCTGTTCGTTCTGCTTATCACCGCCGCTAATCTGCGGGCGCCAATCACCGTCACTGGTCCGGTTTTACAGGATATCCGCCAGACGTTCGGGCTCAGCGCCGGGGAAGCGGGTCTGTTTAACTTTATTCCGCTGATGCTGTTCGCTCTGCTCGCGCCGCCGGCCGCCTGGCTGGGCAACCGGGTCGGTCTGATACGCTGTTTATGGGGCGCACTGTGCCTGATCACGGCCGGTTCGCTGTTGCGCTGGTTTCCGGCCGAAGCGGCGCTGTGGAGCGGCACGCTGCTGCTCAGTGCAGGTATCGCCGCCGCCAACGTACTGCTGCCGCCGCTGATTAAACGCGACTTTACCGCGCACACCGCCCGCTACATCGGCCTGTATGCCGCCACAATGTCGATTACCGCCAGCCTGGCCTCCGGCATCGCCGTGCCGCTAAGTCAGATTTCGGCGGCGGGCTGGCGGCTCTCGCTGGTGATCTGGGCGCTGCCCGGGCTGGTGGCGCTGTTTGCCTGGCTGCCGCTGTTACGCCAGCCTCAGCCTGCCTCCGCCGCTGCGGAGGTTTCAATTCCGCAGCGCCACCCCTGGCGCTCAGCGGGTGGCTGGCATATCGCCCTGTTTATGGCGCTGCAGTCGCTGGCGTTTTATACCCTGATCGACTGGTTCAGCCTGTTTGCCCAGGATAAAGGGTTCAGCCAGACACAGGCTGGCTGGTTGCTGTTCTGGTATCAGGCAGTCGCAATCGTCGCTAACCTGGGATGCATGGTGGCGCTGAAGCGGGTAAACGACGCCCGGATCACCGCGTTTGTGGCCTCCTCCTGCATTTTTCTCGGCCTACTGGGCTTACTGCTCTATCCGCAGTGGGCCATCGTCTGGCTGACGCTGGCCGGGCTGGGGGCTGGCGCCTCGCTGGTGCTCTGCCTCTCGCTGTTCAACCTGCGCGCTGGCAGCCATCGTCAGGCCTCACAGCTGTCCGGCATGGCGCAGTGTGTCGGCTATGCGCTGGCGGCACTCGGGCCACTCTTTTTCGGCGTACTGCATGAGCAGAGCGGGAGCTGGACGCTGCCCTTTGGCATGCTGACGCTGCTGAGCCTGTTACAGATGCTGCTGGCACCGCTGGCGGCGCAGTCAAAAACTATCAGCTAAGGGCGGCCCGCCGCTCATACTATTCATGGCAGTTCGCTGATGCGCGGCATCGCGGGCGGCCCGTAACCGACAGGAGAAAGGTGCGTGTCTGAACTGAATAATGCTCTGCTGCAGGAGGTGCTGGAACAGGTGCGTCCGCTGGTTCATCAGGGGAAAGTGGCGAACTATATCCCTGCCCTGGCGGATGTGGCTCCTGACCATCTCGCCATGGCAGTCTGTCTGCGGGATGGCACACTCTTTCAGGCGGGCGATGCTGAAACGCGCTTCTCTATTCAGTCGATCTCCAAAGCGCTGTCCCTGACGGTGGCGCTGACGCGCTATGACGACAGTGAAATCTGGCAGCGCGTTGGTAAAGAGCCGTCCGGTCAGCCCTTTAATTCGCTGGTGCAGCTGGAACTGGAACAGGGCAAGCCGCGTAATCCCTTTATCAATGCCGGTGCGCTGGTAATCTGCGATCTGCTGGAAACCCGCCTGACCGCGCCGCGTCAGCGGATGCTGGAGATCGTCAGGCAACTGAGTCAGCAGCCCGATATCAACTACGACCGCCACGTTGCCCGCTCGGAGTTCGAGCACTCCGCGCGCAATGCCGCCATCGCCTGGCTGATGAAGTCTTTCGGGAATTTTGACAACGATGTCACCAGCGTGATGCAGACCTATTTCCACTACTGCTCGCTCTCGATGAGCTGCGTGGAGCTGGCGCGCACCTTTATCTATCTGGCAAATCAGGGCCGGACACTGGATGGCAGTGAGATGATCACCCCGCGTCAGGCGCGACAGATCAATGCATTAATGATCACCAGCGGCATGTACGATGGCGCAGGGGAATTTGCATGGCGGGTCGGCATGCCCGCGAAATCCGGCGTCGGCGGGGGGATCATTGCCATCATTCCGGGCGAGATGAGCATTGCCGTCTGGTCGCCGGGGCTGGACAGCGCAGGCAACTCGCTGGCGGGCACCGCAGCGCTGGAGTTATTGACCGAAAAACTGGGCCGCTCGATATTCTGAGGCTGGCCTGCGCCTCATGGCGTCGTCACGCCAGCAAACCGCAACAATCAGCAATAGGGTGGGCAATGACCGGGGCGGGCAGCAGCCTGCCAGGTCTGGCAGAGGCGGTCATGACCGCCCCGTTGCTGCGATGGGCTTAATGCCCGATCTCCGCTAAATCTTCATGGCTTCATGAAGACAGAACGCTTCACGCCGTTCTGCAGCATCGTGAGGGCCATTCTCAGTGCGGCTTTACGCTCGCCTTTTTGCTCACGCTGTTGTGCAGTAGTCATCAGTGCATCTCCATGTTGCGGCACAGGGTGTGCCAGCTCACGAACAAAGGCTTCGGCGTCAGCCGTTTCGCCCGCCTGCAGAATGTAGTGTATCCGCGAAACTATCTGCGATGAAGAGTGATAGCCTTACGTCGCGGGCAATATCAGGCTGTGTCTGAAACTGCCCGGAGGTCGGATCATCCGGCGTGGGTGTACCCTCTCTTTTTACCATCAGCCGAATCCCTTTCCCCGCGGTTCTCTGCGACGGCGTTTGCCGTCCCTGAGCAAGGCGACATCCTGTACGTATTCTGGTCAATGTTGGAAACACAACGATACCCGCCAGGCAGATGCACGCCGTAAATATGCCTGATTAAACCAATGGGGAAACCGACATAAGCAGCCTGAGTCAGGCTCTGTCATTGAAACGCGCGATGACTCTCACCGGAACAGATTCACGTGTTAACAGCCTGATTCACCCGCAGAGTAAACGGGTCTGGCTGAATGTTACGAGACGTGCCGGAAGATTTAAGTCAGACGTGAGCGCCGAGCCTGAAGCCCTTGACGGGACAGGTTTACGCCTGCCAGAGCATTCCCTGGGCCTGACAGGCGGTCCGGAACCTGAATGTCAGCCTCAGTTCACCAGATTTACGGGCTGGCCCTGAACAAAGGCCGCTATGTTAGTCATCACGCCCGATACCAGATTCTCCACACCGCTGCGGCTGGCCCAGGCGATATGTGGTGTCAGCAACAGGGTCGGCAGGTCGGCCAGCAGCGGATTATCTGCCGTGGGGGGTTCGCTGCTCAGCACATCCAGCGCCGCACCGCCAATGACTCCCTGCTTTAACGCCGCCGCCAGATCGTCTTCGTTAATCAGTCCGCCGCGTGCAGTGTTAATCAGTTGCGCATGAGGTTTCATCTGACTCAGCGTCTGCCGGTCGATCAGCTGGCGGGTCTGTTCGCTCAGCGGACAGTGCAGTGAGATAATATCGCTGGTCGCCAGCATCTGTTCAAAGCTGACGTAACCTTCGCGTATCCGATCGCTGCCTTTGCGCTCGGCGTACTGTACCTGCATGCCCAGCGCCTGCGCCAGCCGTCCGACCGCCTGCCCGATATCGCCTTTTCCGACGATACCCAGCGTTGCGCCCGCGATATCCTGAATCGTCTGACGATGCAGGCAGAAATGGGCAGCCTGCGGCCAGTCGATGCGCGTATTCAGGGCGTATGCCATCAACTGACGGCGCAGGGCAAAAATCGCGGCAATCACGGACTCTGAGACGCTCTGAGTGGAATAGCCCGGTACATTACTGACCAGGATATCACGCGCACGACAGGCGTCGAGGTCAATACAGTCATAGCCGGTGGCCGCGACGCAGATGAAGCGCAGCTCAGGCAGTTTTTCCAGCGTCTCTGCCCGCAGCGCCACCTTGTTAGTGATCGCCACCGTCGCACCGGTCAGTGCCGGGACGACATCATTCGCTGAGGTCTGCGGACGAATTTCCCAGTCGGCCTGTATTTGCCCGGTGGGCAGGGAGAGAGGCAGGGTTTCACCATCCAGCATCACAATTTTCATATTTCGTCCTTTATAGATTCCGGTTAAACACAGCCAGCGTCTTTATGTTATTTGTATGTATTTACCGGGTAATAATTAAGTTAAATAATGCTGAAATTAAAGTGAATATGTCCAAAGAGTGCGAATTTTTTCGCATCTGAAGCCACTTTATTTAACGCTTTACCCCCCTTCGCGTTACACTGCCGCCCTGAATTCTGACCCTGTTACGTTCACTGAAATAATGCCGAGATCTTTACTCAGACAACGCCTCACTGCCTGTATTGCGATACTGGCCGTGCTGCTGTTGTTTGTTGCACCGATGATCTCGAAGAATCTCGCTGAGCATCACGCCATGATGGCGGACATGCCGGGTATGTCCGCTATGAGCGCAGAGATGCCGATGATGCATCATTCCAGCGACATGCCGGCAATGAACCCCGCAATGAGCGATATGGGTTTTGCCTGCGGCTACTGCGACCTGCTGGTCCATGTGCCGCTGATGCTCTGGGTCTTTATCCCCTTTATCTGGTGGATGTGCCTGATAAGCCGCGCGCCGCCTGCCCCGGCAGTCGCAGTGCCACAGCGGCGGCGACAATGGCGCCTGAACAGGCCGCGTGCACCGCCCATTTTACATCGCACTCACCGCTGAATGATTCGATTAAGTGACAATGTCACCTGATCGCCTTTATCTTTTGAAAAGTGTGGAATGCTATGTCCTCTTCTCAGGAAATCTCTCCTGCACCACGCGGCACGCTGTTTAACCTGCTGCGTCGGCTGCATTTTTACATCGGCCTGTTCATTGCGCCGTTTATTTTTGTCGCTGCCCTCACCGGAACGCTCTATGTCCTGACGCCCCAGCTGGAAAAGGCAATCTATCATGATGCCCTGACAGCCGAACCGCAGGGTGCGGCCCAGCCGCTTTCAGCCCAGATTGGCGCCGCACGTATGCGCGTCGGGGAATCAGCGCATATCTACGCTGTCCGGCCAGCGCCTGGTCCGCAGGATACGACCCGCGTACAGTTTAGCGGGCCGGAACTGGGTCCGTCAGAGTCGCGCTCGCTGTTTATCGATCCCTATACCCTTCAGGTGAAAGGGGATATGACGGTCTATGGCACCAGCGGTGTGCTACCGCTGCGCATGTGGCTGGATCAACTTCATCGCGGCCTGTTGCTGGGTGATGTTGGCCGGAACTACAGCGAGCTGGCGGCCTCATGGCTGTGGGTTGCCGCTCTGGGTGGCATCGTTTTATGGGCGGGCACCCGGCCACGCAAACGCGTTAAGGCTCGCAGCGGGTTTGCCGCTACCCGCTACTGGCACGTTACGCTGGGGCTGCTTCTGGCGGTGGGGCTGGTGTTCTTCTCTGTCACCGGTCTGACCTGGTCGCAGTGGGCGGGCAACAACATCGAAAAAATGCGCAGTGACTTCGGCTGGAAAACGCCGCAGGTGAATACTGCGCTGAACGGTGAAGCGCCGGCTGAATCTGCCGATCCGCACGCCGATCATCGCGGCACAATGGCAGGTATGACTATGGCCGATATGACGATGCCCGCTAAAACTGCCGCGACTGTCATGCCGAATCAGCCAGATGCCCGATGGGATCAGGTGCTTGCCGCCGCGCGTGAGGCGGGAATAGATGCGGCAAAACTGGAGCTGCGCCAGCCTAAAAAGCAACATCAGGCATGGACCGTTTCAGAAATTGACCGCCGCTGGCCCAGTCAGGTCGATGCGGTATCGATTAACCCGACTGATTTAAGTGTGGTTGACCGAGTGGAGTTCGCCCACTTCCCGCTGGTGGCAAAACTGACCCGCTGGGGTGTGGATGCGCACATGGGCGTGCTGTTTGGCCTGGCGAATCAGCTGATCCTGGCATTTTTTGGCTTCGGCCTCTGTGCGATGATTGTGCTGGGCTACCGGATGTGGTGGATCCGCCGTCCGGCGGTGCCGCAGCTCAGTCCCGCGCAGACGCTGCTCTCCGCCTGGCTGGCGATGCCGCGCTATGCGCAGGGCACCAGCCTGATCGTGGCACTGGCGCTGGGCTATGCGCTGCCGGTGATGGGCGCAAGCCTGCTGGTACTGGTGCTGCTGGATATCCAGCGCTGGCGCAGCGCCCGGCGCGCCCGGATTGTCCGCGTGGATACGGCACCCGATAAACAGTCTCCGCTGGCTATCGTCCAGTCACGTTTTGCCGTGAAACGCAAAGAGATGCGCTATTTCCTGCGCAGCGTGACGGTGCTGGCGCTGATCGTGATTTCAGTGATGGCGAATGCCATGATCGGCGGCGTAATCGATCAGTATCAGATCCCCTTCAGCCACTGGTCGCTGACCATGTATATCACCCAGGCGATGATGATCCTGCTCTACTCCACGGTCTTTACCGGGCTGCTGTCCATTCCGCTCTGGTACTTCTTCCTTGGAGAAAGCGACGAACAGGGCAAATAGTTCGCTCTGCGGCTTTTATTCGAAATCACTGACGAAGCCGGGCAATAATCCCGGCTTCTCATTTTCCATTCGGAGTCTATGATCGATTGAACTCCAGTTAATAAAGAGCAAATCATGAACATTGTACGTGCAAACCCCAAACAGTTGTTTGAATACGGCCCCTTCACTGTCCGTCGTCAGCGTCCCGGCGAGGCCCTGAGCCCCCTGCTCAGCGTTGACCTGATGTCACTGAAACTGGATGCCCGCATGCCGATGCAGCAGCATCAGGATGAAGAGGTGTTCACATACCTGTGGCGCGGTTCGATGCAGCATCAGGACAGTAACGGCGAGCGGACGCAGCTCTCGGCAAAACGGGTCATGGTCGTTAATGCTGGCGAAGGCGTGCAATATGAGGAGTCGGTGCCATTGTTTGAGGCTGAGCTGCTGCAGGCGGTTATCCGACCCTCACAACCCGGTGGCGAAGCCATGACTCAGGTGCTGGAGCGCGACCAGGGAATTATGACTAACGGCTGGACCGAGCTGGCCGGGCCGGAAACATCCGACGCCCCGCTGGAACTGCGCCAGGCAGCTTACATCTATGACACGCTACTGGAGCGTAATCAGTCACTGGAGGTGCCCGCGATGCCTGGCTTTATCGCCTGGCTGACGGTGCTGGAAGGCATCATCCGCGTCGGTGACCAGCAGCTGGGTCGCGGCGATGTGCTCACCGGTTCCGGGCACGGTGTGGAAATTGCGGGCGAACGGGATGCTAATCTGGTCTGTTTTCTGGTGAAACCCGATTATCCGGTCTGACCCGCCTTGCCCGACGCAGAACGCCCCGCCCGAAAAAGGAAAAGACGCGCGGCAATGGAAAATCCTGATTGGCCCGCTGTGCCGATACGGCATTCCGCCCCGGCAAAAAGCGGTTCAGTGTTCGCCACGCTGCCGTCTTGCCTGCACCCGCTTATAGGCGTTATTAAACTGACGCACATCGTCGCTCAGCCAGTGGCGTTCCGTCAGCGGGGCATCATCCATCGCCTGAGGCAGTGGCACACCGGCCAGCGATCCCCGGCAGCAGAACGCGCGTGCCAGCGTCGGCGTGTTGATGCCGATATAACAGGCAAATTCAGGTAGCGTCATCAGTACCTTGCTCATTTTACACCTCATGTTAATTAACCCATCCCCGCATTTTTAGCCCAAATCTTCAATGCTTTTATTGATCTGAAACATAGATGTGATACTAATCATCTGCCTGATGATCAGAAATGTTGCCTGCTGCAGACTGTTAAAAAGTGAGGAACGCGTGCGCCATTATGGATTGATGATTGCTTTACTGTTTTCCGGTTTTGCCACGGCGGATAGGCTGAAGACAGGTCAGCCTGTTCCTTCCGTTTTTATTGCCGAAAAAGGCGAAATGGTATTACGTCAGGGCGACATTCATTATCAGCGCTGGAATAGTCAGTCACTGGCCGGAAAGGTCCGGCTGGTGATTCATGTCGCGGGGCGACTTTCTGCGAAGGATCAGAGTGCCCCTCTTATCGCAGCTATCCAGCAGGCCAGACTACCGCGGGATCGCTTCCAGACCACCACCATCGTCAATACAGACGATGCCCTGCCCGGCAGTGCGCTTTTTGTGGTGCGCAGTATCGCCTCCAGTAAAAAAGCGGACCCCGGGCAACAGTTTATTATCGACAGCAGTGGCGTCACCGCGCATCGCTGGCAGCTGCAGCCGGAAAGCGCCTCCGTTCTGGTGATTGATCCACAGGGTATTGTGCGCTTCGCTAAAGATGGCGCATTATCCGCAGAGGATGTCGCCAGCGTGATGAAACAGCTGCATGCTTTACTGGGCTGATCCACGCTGAATTATGCATCTGCATTGACTGCAAAACGCGGAATGCGCCTGAATTCTCCAACATTTTTATCATCCTGAACTACGCTTAGTGATAATGGATTCACCCGCCGTTTTTTTAAAACATGCCCGCAGTATGATGGCAGTCGGGGACGAGTATTGAAGATGGCATCGAATCATTTCGAACTGCTGTGACTTCCTCTGTAGATAAGGACAGCCCTGATGACGGCCTGTGCAGAACAACACGTCAGTTTCATACACAGCGATGCAGCCACTTTGCTGAAAGAGATTGAGCAACGGCTCGACCAGCTTTTACCGGTTGAAAGTGAACGCGACCTGGTAGGTGCAGCGATGCGCGACGGTGCGCTGGCACCAGGAAAGCGCATCCGTCCATTACTGTTGATGCTGGCGGCACGTGACCTGGGCTGCCGCGCCACGCCTGCCGGTCTGCTGGATCTCGCCTGCGCAGTAGAGATGGTACATGCCGCCTCGCTGATCCTGGATGACATGCCCTGCATGGATGACGCGCAGCTGCGGCGCGGGCGTCCGACCATTCACTGTCAGTATGGTGAACATGTAGCGATTCTTGCTGCCGTTGCACTGTTGAGTAAAGCATTTGGCGTGATTGCTGTGGCAGAAGGCCTGACCGCTGCGGCCAGAGCAGATGCGGTCGCCGAATTATCACTCGCGGTCGGCATGCAGGGTCTGGTACAGGGTCAGTTCAAAGATCTTTCAGAGGGCGACAAGCCACGTAGCGCCGATGCCATTCTGATGACCAATCACTACAAAACCAGCACCCTTTTCTGCGCCTCAATGCAGATGGCTTCTATCGTAGCGGAAGCGTCAGGTGAAACGCGTGAGCAGCTGCGTCGGTTCTCACTCAATCTGGGCCAGGCTTTTCAGCTGCTGGATGACCTGATGGACGGCATGACCGATACCGGCAAAGATGCGCATAAAGACGAGGGGAAATCGACACTGGTCAATCTGCTGGGGCCACAGGCTGTTGAAACGCAACTGCGCGACCACCTGCGTTGTGCCAGCGAACATCTCTCATCTGCCTGCCAGGACGGCTACGCCACCCACCATTTTGTTCAGGCCTGGTTTGAGAAAAAACTCGCTGCTGTCAGTTAAGGATGCTGCATGAGCCACTTTGCGGTGATTGCACCGCCCTTTTATAGCCATGTGCAGGCGCTTCAGCATCTTAGCCAGGCCCTGATTGCACGCGGTCATCAGATTACCTTTCTTCAGCAGAGTGACGTCAGCTCGTTACTTACCGACAGCCGGATCGGCTTTTTCCCGCTGGGTTTAACCTCTCATCCGGCAGGCAGCCTGGCGCACACGCTGAAGCTGGCGGCCCATCCGCTCGGGCCCTCGATGCTGAAACTGATTAATGAGATGGCCCGCAGCACCGATATGCTCTGCCGCGAATTGCCGGTCGTGCTGAACACACTGGCGATTGATGGCGTGATTGTCGATCAGATGGAGCCCGCGGGCGCCCTGGTGGCAGAGGCGCTGGCATTGCCTTACGTCTCGGTTGCCTGTGCGCTGCCGCTTAACCGTGAGGCGGATTTCCCCCTGGCCGTCATGCCATTTGAATACGGCAACAGCGATCAGGCGCGTGAGCGCTATCGTGCCAGCGAAAAAATTTATGACTGGCTGATGCGCGGCCACGACCGGGTAATTGCCCGTCATGCCCAGGCGATGGGCGTCGCGCCCCGGGAGAAGCTGCATCACTGTTTTTCACCGCTGGCGCAGATCAGTCAGTTAATTCCGGCGCTGGATTTTCCCCGTCAGGCCCTTCCCGACCATTTCCATTCTGTGGGGCCGCTGCGCGCTCTGGACAGCGGCGTCAGTGACACACAACCTCACTACTTCGCCGACGATGGGAAACCCCGTATCTTTGCCTCTCTTGGCACGCTGCAGGGGCACCGCTACGGCCTGTTTAAAACCATTGTCCGCGCCTGTCAGGAGATCGACGCGCAGTTGCTGCTGGCCCATTGTGGCCGTCTGACCCCCTTTCAGGTGGAAAAACTGGCCCAGGCAAACCACGTTCAGGTGGTCGATTTTGCCGACCAGGCGGCGGCACTGGCTCAGGCCGATCTGGCCATTACGCACGGCGGAATGAACACCGTGCTGGATGCCATCACGCATCTTACGCCGCTGCTGACCATTCCGCTGGCGTTCGATCAGCCCGGTGTGGCCGCACGGGTGGTCTGGCACGGGATTGGACGCCGCGCCTCGCGCTTTACCACCAGCCACTCGATGGCCCGTCAGTTGCAGACGTTGCTGGCCGATGACAGCTACCGGCAGCAGATGAAAATCCTGCGCGATGCGCTGCATCAGGCGGGTGGAACTGCGCTGGCGGCGGACATTGTCGAACAGGCCATGTCTAACCGACAGCCAGTCAGCGCCAGGAGCGAGTATGCCACGGTATGATCTGATTCTGGTGGGCGCCGGACTGGCTAACGGCTTAATCGCCCTGCGCCTGCGTCAGCAGCGACCCACACTGCGCATCCTGCTGATTGACGCCGAAAGCGAGCCGGGTGCCGGCCACACCTGGTCGTTTCACGAAGACGATCTCACAGACAACCAGCATCACTGGATCACGCCGCTGGTGGCTTACCACTGGCCCGGCTATGAGGTGCGTTTTCCCCAGCGCCATCGCAGCCTGAACAGTGGCTATTTTTGCGTCACCGCAGAGCGCTTTGCGCAGGTGATGCACGACAGGTTCGGCCCGGACCTGCTACTGAACACCCGCGTGGCCGCCGTCACATCACATGCAGTCACGCTGGTGGATGGCCGCGTGATAGAAAGCGATGCAGTGATTGATGGCCGGGGTTATCAGCCCGACAGCGCACTGTGCATGGGCTTTCAGTCGTTTGTTGGCCAGGAGTGGCAGCTCAGTGCGCCGCATGGCCTGACCGGTCCGATTATCATGGATGCAACGGTGGACCAGCAGGCGGGCTATCGCTTCGTTTACAGCCTGCCTTTTTCAGCCGATACGCTGTTGATTGAAGATACGCACTATATCGACAAGGCAACACTGGAAAGCGACCGTGCGCGGCAAAACATTCGCGACTACGCCGCCCGGCAGGGCTGGCAGTTAGACCGGCTGCTGCGCGAAGAACAGGGCGCACTGCCTATCACATTAACGGGTGACGCTGACAGCTTCTGGCAAAAGCGCGATCTGCCCTGCAGCGGGCTGCGTGCAGGCCTGTTTCATCCTACAACCGGTTACTCCCTGCCGCTGGCAGTGTCGCTAGCGGACCGGCTGGCAGAGATGCAAGCGTTTACCTCAGAAGACCTGCACACCGCCATTGCGCAATTTGCCCGTCAGACATGGCAGCAGCAGCGTTTTTTCCGCATGCTCAACCGGATGTTATTTCTGGCCGGGCCTGCCGATCGCCGCTGGCAGGTCATGCAACGATTTTACGGCCTTCCCGAAGGTCTCATTGCCCGTTTTTATGCGGGAAAACTCACACTGCCTGATCGGCTGCGCATATTAAGCGGCAAACCGCCGGTTCCCGTGCTGGCAGCGTTACAGGCTATTATGACTCCTCACCGTCAACAGGCGATGCAATGAACAGAACTACGGTAATTGGCGCAGGCTTTGGTGGCCTGGCACTGGCAATTCGCCTTCAGGCGTCAGGTATTCCGACCCGACTGCTGGAGCAGCGTGACAAGCCTGGCGGACGAGCGTATGTCTACGAGGACCAGGGTTTTACCTTTGATGCCGGCCCGACAGTGATCACCGATCCCAGTGCCATTGAAGAGTTATTCACCCTGGCGGGAAAAAACCTTTCTGACTACGTTGAACTGATGCCTGTGAGGCCGTTTTATCGCCTCTGCTGGGAGTCCGGCAAGGTCTTCAGCTATGACAACGACCAGCCCGCGCTGGAAGCGCAGATCTCCGCGTTTAATCCACGCGATGTCGAAGGTTATCGTCGCTTTCTGGCCTATTCACGCGCGGTGTTTGCCGAAGGCTACCTGAAGCTTGGCACCGTGCCATTTCTGTCGTTCCGTGACATGCTGCGAGCGGCGCCTCAGCTGGCGAAACTGCAAGCCTGGCGCAGCGTCTACAGTAAAGTGTCGGGTTACATTGAAGATGAGCATCTGCGTCAGGCGTTCTCATTCCACTCGCTGCTGGTCGGCGGTAACCCGTTTGCCACCTCCTCAATCTACACCCTGATCCATGCTCTGGAACGGGAATGGGGTGTCTGGTTCCCGCGCGGCGGAACCGGTGCCCTGGTTCGCGGCATGGTGAAACTGTTCGAAGATCTGGGCGGCGAAGTTGAACTGAATGCCAGCGTTGCCCGTCTGGAAACTCATAACGACCAGATTACCGCCGTCCATCTGGAGGATGGCCGCGTCTTCCCGACTCGTGCGGTTGCCTCTAATGCGGATGTGGTTCATACCTACCGTGAACTACTGAGCCAGCATCCGGCGTCAGTCGCGCAGGGAAAAACCCTGCAGAATAAGCGAATGAGTAACTCGCTGTTTGTGATCTATTTTGGCCTCAATCATCATCACGACCAGCTGGCGCATCACACGGTCTGTTTCGGTCCGCGCTATCGCGAGTTGATAGATGAGATCTTTAATAAAGACGCACTGGCAGAGGATTTCTCACTCTACCTGCATGCGCCCTGCGTGACCGACCCTTCGCTGGCACCGGAAGGCTGCGGCAGCTACTACGTTCTCGCGCCGGTTCCGCATCTTGGCACCGCCGATATTGACTGGGGGGTTGAAGGGCCGCGCCTGCGCGATCGCATCTTTGACTATCTTGAAGCGCACTACATGCCAGGTCTGCGCAGTCAGCTGGTGACGCATCGTATCTTTACGCCATTTGATTTCCGCGATGAGCTGAATGCGTATCAGGGTTCGGCATTTTCGGTAGAACCGATCCTGACGCAAAGTGCCTGGTTCCGGCCTCACAATCGCGATAAGCATATCAGTAACCTCTACCTCGTCGGCGCGGGTACCCATCCTGGCGCGGGTATTCCTGGCGTGATTGGTTCGGCCAAAGCGACCGCGGGATTAATGGTGGAGGATCTGGCTTGAACAGTCCGTCACTACTCGATCATGCTGTAGAGACAATGGAGGTCGGTTCAAAGAGCTTTGCGACGGCCTCTAAACTTTTTGATGCCAGAACGCGGCGCAGTGTGCTGATGCTCTATTCGTGGTGCCGTCACTGTGACGACGTGATTGACGACCAGGTGCTGGGTTTCAGCAACGATACGCCCTCCCTGCAGTCTGCTGAACAGCGCCTTAACCAGCTGGAGATAAAAACCCGCCAGGCTTATGCGGGATCTCAGATGCATGAGCCCGCCTTCGCGGCTTTTCAGGAGGTGGCCATGGCGCACGATATTCTGCCCGCTTACGCGTTCGATCATCTGGCGGGCTTCGCGATGGATGTGAATGAGACGCGCTATCAGACGCTGGATGATACGCTGCGTTACTGTTATCACGTCGCGGGTGTGGTAGGCCTGATGATGGCGCAGATCATGGGCGTACGCGATAACGCGACCCTGGATCGCGCCTGTGACCTGGGTCTTGCGTTTCAGCTGACCAATATCGCGCGGGATATTGTTGAGGATGCGGAAGCGGGACGCTGTTATCTGCCTGAAACATGGCTGGCGGAGGAAGGGCTGACACGTGAGAATCTGGCTGACAGAGGACACCGGCAGGCTCTCAGCCGCATCGCCCGGCGACTGGTAGAGGCTGCTGAACCCTATTATCACTCCTCGTCGGCAGGGCTGCCTGGTCTGCCGCTTCGCTCGGCATGGGCGATTGCAACAGCAAAACAGGTGTATCGTAAAATCGGCATCAAGGTGGTTTCTGCCGGTCCTGCGGCCTGGGATCAGCGCCAGTCCACCAGCACACCAGAGAAACTGGCGCTGCTGATGGCCGCATCCGGTCAGGCGGTTACTTCCCGGATGACACGTCCTGCTCCGCGCCCCGCTCACCTCTGGCAGCGCCCCGTTTAGCGCCATGACGCTCGCGCAGCGTCGCCTGCAGTTTTTCCAGCGGCGGCGCGTAGAGAAAACCAAACGAAACACAGCCCTCTCTGCCCCGTACTGCATGATGCATGCGATGCGCCATATAGAGGCGGCGTAAATAGCCCTGGCGCGGTACATAACGGAATGGCCAGCGCTGATGCACCAGCCCGTCATGCACAATAAAGTAGAGCAGACCATACAGCGTCATTCCCGCCCCAATCCACTGCAACGGCCAGATACCTGTGCTGCCAAGATAGATCAGCAAAATCGATAATCCGGCAAACACGACGGCATAAAGATCGTTGACCTCGAACCAGCCTTTGTGCGGCTCATGATGTGACAGGTGCCAGCCCCAACCCCACCCATGCATGATGTATTTATGCGCCAGCGCAGCCGTAATTTCCATACCGACCACGGTGACCAGAACAATCAGGGCATTCCAAATCCACAACATAGTTTCTCCCGAATAAACATCCTGCACGGTGGCGCAGCGGTTCAATTTTAACAGAGATTACAGAAAGCTGCGGGGCGGGTCTGGCGACTCTCCACGATTGCTGCAAAAGATAAGTCAGCACTGCCGATGTGTCGTCCGATTAAAGGGGTATATCTGGCCAGTTCGCCCTGATGGATGCCCACAGCCATACGGGGATTCCGCCGCCATAAAAGTTCTGACACTCTCAGTCAGAATGTCAGCCCCGTGATCATGATGAAGAAGGTCCGTCACCTCAACCCCCATAAACCTGCCCTCTCTTTTGCAGAACACCATGCAGCCGCATCAGACGCAGCATGATTCACAGCAGATCATGATCCAGCGGCGTGCGGAAAGCGTGGCGGGCGGCTTGAATGAGCTGTTCGGCGGTAACGGAAGGAGGTAATCGCATCAGAATTTTGCTTGCCTGCCAGTAGCAGAGCACCATCACTTCATCTTCTTCTTTTTCCGCCCTTTCATGCAGTCGGGCGCGCAGTGACAACACATTAATAGTCTGCTGCTCATCCAGCATGTCAGAGATCGTCTGGTTAATAACGCGATGGAGCGTTCTCCAGGTGAGATCGTTATACAAAATTAACCTCTTTTCACGCTTGTCGGCTCAGCCATACGATTAGCTAACGCGTCGCAGATATAATTTCATTAATCTGCTGCTAACTATAGTGGCTCGCCAGCAAAGATGAAGCGCGTTATAGCACGTGCTAAAACCAGCAATTCTAACGATTAATGCACCGGCCTGTCGCCTGCTTCACGCCGTGCCGCAGCTGACTGCTGCTTTTTGTAACAATTACAGCCGATGATTAACTGGCTGATGTCCTGATGATTTGCCAGAGTAAAATGCCCTGTTTTTCCGATTATCATGAAGGAGTTACTGATGAGTCAACCTGCCGATAGCCTGGTCTGGGGTCACGGCCCTGCCGTTTTCGAAGTCTTTCTGGAACCCACCTGTCCATTTTCGGTACGCGCATTCAATAAACTGGACGCATTACTGGCGCACGTCGGTGAAGAGCAGATGACACTGAAAATTCGTCTGCAGTCACAGCCCTGGCACCTCTTTTCCGGTCTGATCGTGCGCTATATCCTTGCCGCGGCCTGTGACAGTAAAGCCGCCGCGAAGCAGGTGATGCAGGCGGTGGCCGATCATCGTGAAGAGTTTGAGTTCATCGATCATTGTACCGGCCCGAACCGCGATGCCACCCCGAATCAGATCCTTGAGCGCCTGAAGGCGTACAGCGGCGTGGATGCTTTTGCCGCATTCGATCAGGCTGACCTGCAGAATGCCATTAAGTGGCACTGCAAATATGCCCGGCAGAATGGCATTCACGTTTCACCCACCTTTATGGTCAATGGTCTGGTACAGCCTGAGATCGGCAGCGGTGACGACATTGCGCACTGGGCACGTTTCCTGACGCGTTAATCATGGGTAACGTGATTATGTGATGCGCTTCACCGTTCCGCCCGGCAGACGCAATTGCCTGACATCAGAGTTGTTTTTCTGCCATCAGGGCGGTTAAGCTGTCCCGCTCTCAGCCTTAGCGGCACCTGCGCCGCGGTGGCGACTTATCATAACGCGGTGGCTGCGGTAGCGCCGGAGACGCGCGACTCAACAGGGATTTGCAGATGACGATGACGCTGGAACAGATCAGGGAAAAATACCCGGATGCGATAACCGATGCCTTTGGTGACTCTCCGGAATTAGCAGATGAGCTGGCGACACTGATTATCGCCGGAAAAAAGGTGGCTACCTGTGGTGAGTTTCGGAGCTGGCAGCAGCAGGATCCGCTGCCACAGCCGGGCGGCTACACCATTGTGTTGAATGGCGAACAGACGCCCGTCTGTGTGATCCGTACCACCGGACTGTTTCTGACACGCTTTGACCGGGTGACCCCTGAGATGGCGATGATGGAAGGCGAAGGCGATCTGAGCCTTGACTACTGGCGTCAGGAGCATCAGCGCTACTTCCAGCGTGGAGGCTATTTCCACGCCGAAATGGAGCTGATTTTCGAAACCTTCCAGCTGGTTGAAGTGATTTAGCGTTAAAGGCTATTTGCCGCCATCAGCGCCAGCCGCGTGATGCCCCGCGCGGCAAGCATTTCCGCCGCCTGGGCGGCGCGCAGTCCACTGGCGCAGACCAGCACCACGCGCTGATGCGCCGGTGGCTGCCAGCTCGCCATCTGCTGCGGCAGGATCCGTTCGACCCGCCCGGCGACGCTGACCGGCGCCTCTTCTAGGCTACGCAACTCCACGATGCAGTCCTCCTCCGTCAGCATCGACCGATCGATGAAAGGCGTTACGGGCCCATCAGGCTCCTGCGCATCGTCAAAGCGGAACCGGCGGATGTGCCACCCAACAAAATCGCAGTGGATCATGCAGCCCAGCGGCGACGGCGTCAGATCTAACAAAACGCTTAGCGCCATCTGCGCCTGCATCGCCCCCAGCGTCGCGACAGCCGGTCCCATGACGCCAGCGGTATTGCAGTTCGCTGCGGCGGCTGGCAACTGCGGGAAGAGCGCGCGATAACCCGGTGCGCCGCCGCAGAATCCCCCGACGTAACCTTTGCGTCCCAGCACCGACGCGCAGATCAGCGGTACGCCTCGCGGATAGCAGGCATCAGAAAGCTGGTAGGTAATGGCAAAATTATCCGCCGCATCGACCACCAGATCGATCCCCTCCAGCGCCTGTGGCAACTGACTGGCGCTGAGTGCAGAGGGATGCGCCTCAACCAGACACGCCGGATTTCTCTCGGCCAGTGCGCGCTGTGCGCACAGGGCTTTTAGCTGCCCCACATCCTCAACGCCGAACAGGGTCTGCCGATGAAGGTTGTGCAGTTCTACCCGGTCGCCGTCGTAAAGACGAATAAAGCCGGTGCCCGCCCCCGCCAGTAACGGCAGAAGCGCCGCGCTGAGTCCGCCCGCCCCCACCACCAGGACCCGTGCCCTGCTCAGCCGCTGCTGGCCCGCGTCCCCGATCTCCGGCAGCATGGTCTGTCGCTGATAACGATCCATCGCCGCTCCTTAACTGAACTGTGCCAGCCCAAAAATCGGCGTCGAGGCCGATGCCATATCGCGAGGCTCCATCAAACCCGCCTCAAACGCCTCACGTCCGCCGTGAATCGCGGCGGCAAAGGCCCCGGCCATCCGCACCGGATCGCGTGCTTTGGCCACCGCCGTGTTGAGCAGCACGCCATCGAAGCCCATTTCCATCGCCTGCGCTGCCTGACCGGGTGCGCCAATGCCCGCATCAATAATCAGCGGTACATCGCTGAACCAGGCGCGCATAGTACGCAGCCCTTCGATGTTGCGCAGTCCCTGACCGGACCCGATAGGCGCCCCCCAGGGCATCAGCACTTCGCAGCCCGCCTCCAGCAGTTTTTCACCCACGATCAAATCTTCCGTCGTGTAGGGAAACACCTGAAAACCCTCGGCGCAGAGGATACGGGCGGCTTCTACCAGCGCAAAGGGGTCGGGCTGCAGCGTGTCGGCGTGACCGATCACCTCCAGCTTGATCCACGGGGTATCGAAGAGTTCGCGAGCCATCTGCGCTGTCGTCACCGCCTCTTTGACCGTGTGGCAGCCCGCGGTGTTGGGCAGAATCCGTTTATTCACCTGTTGCAGCAGCGAGCGGAAAGCCCCGCCTTCGCTACCCTCGCGGCGCAGGCTGACGGTAATGATTTCCGTGCCGGAAATGTCAATCGCCTGATGGAGGATCTCTGGCGAGGGATACCCGGCGGTGCCGAGCAGGAATCGCGACTGCGGTTCGAACTGATAGAACATGATTATCCTCCCTGCATCGGTGACAGAACTTCGACCTGACAGCCCGCCTCAAGCTGCTGGCGGGCATAGCTGCTGCGCGGCACAAACGCGCCATTCAGGGCGGTGGCGACGCTGCGTATGTCGAACTGCTGCTCTGCCATCAGTTCTGCTAGCGTGCTGGCAGCGGTTTCGATTGTGCGTCCATTGAGTTCAACCTGCATGTGTCATCTCCCGGGTCAGTTGCAGCATAAGTTTTTCGGCCATCATCGGGGCCAGTAAAAAGCCGTGGCGATAGAGGCCATTCAGCGAAAATCGGCCATTTTCGTAGCGCACCTCCGGCAGATTCGGACGATAAGCGGGTCGCAGGCCGGTACCACTTTCCACGATGCGGGCTTCGGCCAGTGCCGGATGCAGGCTGTAGGCGGCGCTGAGCAGCTCCATCATCGCTCTGGCGCTGATCGGGCTGCTGTCGTGGCTTTCGACCATGGTCGCCCCCAGCATGAAGTGCCCCCCGGCACGCGGCACCAGATAGCAGGGAAAACGGGGGTGCAGCAACCGTACCGGACGGGAAAGCTGGATGTCGGGCGTCTGCAGGATCACCATTTCACCCCGCACCGCGCGCAACTGAGGTTGTTGAGCAGCGGCGTGAATACCACGGCAGTCGATGATTTTGCCGGTGGGTTGTCCGCTGTGAATGGCAACGCCCGCCTGCTGCAGGGTGTCGTGCAGCTGCTGCATCGCCCGACGCGGATCGAGATGCGCTTCCGCCGCAAAGAACAGGCCGCGGGCAAAGCGGTTTTCCAGCGCGGGCTCGATGTCGCCGGGCGTGACCCACTGATGCGCCTGGGTCAGGCGGGCAAAACGGGTGAGTTCGCGGCTGTCACGCGGTGGCGCCACCACCAGCGTGCCGTGCTGCTCCACGCCCGCCACGCGCTTCGCCCACCAGCTCGCCGCGTGCTGGCCCCAGGCGATCACCTCCGGCGGTGCGCTTTCAGCTTCGCACCAGGGCGCGAGCATCCCGCCCGCCCAGTGAGACGCGGCACGGCAGTCTGGCTGTGTAATAATTTCGACCGTTTCTCCGCGCTCCATCAGCAGCGTGGCGACACACAGCCCGGCCACGCCGCTGCCAAGTACCGACCAGCGGCTCATGACTGCCACCCGGCAGAAAGTGAAGATTTCAGGATGAGATTTTTCACATTGCCCTCGTTTTTGTTAACGAAGACCCGTGATACAGAGGGAAAAGGCAAAGGCGTATGCGCCTCTGCGGCAAGTATCGGCTGCGATACCCGTCTTCCTACGCCAGTATCAACTGGGTCAGGTTCTAAGGGTCGCTAAGCCGCGCGATGCGCTATCAGCCTCTCAGTCTCTCCGGCGAGACTCCCCTGACGGGTCTAGTTGTAAGTTAAGCGGACGGGTTCGTCAAGACGCGGGCATAAAGGCGGCGCAGAAAGTGCGGGGAAAAAAGACAGGCAACCCCGGTTCGTTTGACGACGCCGCAGGGCTAAGACGTTCAGAGCGCCTGCAGCGCCTGCGTCAGGGTGTCCGTAACTTCCCGGATACGCTGTTCGGCGCGGCGATAGTAGGTCCATTTGCCCACTTTGCTGGCTTCGAGCAGACCGGCACTCTGAAGGGCCTTGAGGCATAACGAGGTAGCGGGCTGTGATAAGCCCGCCTTATCCTGAATGAGGCTGGCGCAGACACCGTACTGATCGAAGGGATAGAGCTGCGAATAGCCCGCAAACGCATCATCAGGTTCTTTGAGCCACTTCAGCACGGCCACTCGCGTGGGGTTGGCCAGCAGCTTCAGGGCATTTTCCGGGGACATGCCGCCTCACAGTGTATCAGGATGGATAAAATGGATAGTCAGTATACCCTTTCTCATCGCCGCCATACAGCGAGGCGTGGTCCACCGCATTCAGGGGATAACCTGACCGGATACGCGCTGGCAAATCGGGGTTGGCGATAAAGGTGCGGCCAAAACCAAACAGATCGCCCCAGCCTTTTTCCAGCATCTGCTGCGCTTTCTCCGCGGTGTAGCGGCCGGAATAGATGATTGGCGAACGGAAGGTGTCACGCAGTGCGATGCGGAAGCTCTCCGGCATGGCCGGGCTGTTATCCCAGTCCGCTTCTGCGATAGAGAGGTAACCCACTTCCAGCGTATTCAGCAGCTGTGCAGCGCGGATATAGGTGGCGTGCGGATCGCTTTCAACCAGACCGAGGTAAACGCGCTCCTCATCGGTGCTCGAAAACAGGGGCGCAAACCGGACACCTACCCGATGGCTGCCAAAGACTGCGCTGACGGCCTCAACCACTTCACGCAGGAAGCGCAGACGATTCTCCGCCGAGCCACCATATTCATCCGTGCGGAAATTTGTATGTGCCGAAATAAACTGGTTAATCAGATAACCGTTGGCGGAATGCAGCTCAACGCCGTTGAATCCAGCGGCTTTGGCGTTCTCTGCCGCACGCCGGTAGAGCGCCACAATCTCTTTGACTTCACAGGTAGTCAGTTCGCGTGGCTCGCTGGGCGCGGTCAGCATCCCGGTACCCGGTCCGGTTTCGATAAACACCCGCACGTTGTCGGCGGCGATGGCCGAGGGGGCAACCGGCGCTTCTTTACCCGGTTGAAGTTCGTTGTGTGATACGCGGCCTACGTGCCAGAGCTGGCAGAAAATTGTGGCGCCCTGCTGATGGACCGCCTCTGTCACCTTTTTCCAGCCCGCGATCTGCGCCTCGCTGTGGATGCCTGGCGTCCAGGCGTAGCCCTGCCCGCGTGGCTCAATCTGGGTGCCTTCGGTGATCATCAGCCCGGCACTGGCACGCTGGCGGTAATACTCCACCATCATCTCACCGGGAATGTTGCCCGGCTGTTCGCTGCGGCAGCGGGTCAGCGGCGGCAGGACGATGCGGTTACGAAGGCTGAGATCGCCCAGATTCAGGGGGCTAAACAGTGACGGCATAAAAAAATCCTCTGATGCGTGAAAAGTCGCCATTATATTTACACATTTAAATTTGTAAATGTGTATTCGCTTTTTTTTGGCTGTTGTTCTTCGATGCGACCACCTGCCGACATTGAGCCTGCCTCTGCGGCAGGAATATGCGAGGCACTGAAAATGTTTTCTGGCGAACGCCAGTACCGGCGGGTGAATGCGATTCAGGCGTTTATGTCGGGGGCGGCGACCTCATCCGCCTGTCCTGTACGTCCGGCATCAGCGTATTGTGACGAGTTACCCTGTTGTCGTTTATCATGGCCGTCGCCTTTTCAGATGAGCGACAGAGATAACGTTACTGCGCTTTCACCCCCACAGGTAACAGTCAGAGGAAACGTTGTGAATACCCTCCTCACGTTAGACGCGCTCGGACCACGTATATGTATTATGGGTCCGTCGAACAGTGGAAAATCGACCCTGGCAGACGCGATTTCCCGCAAAACCTCATTACCTGTCGTCTATCTTGATCAGCTTCACCATGTTCCGGGAAGTCAGTGGCGGCCCAGAGCAACAGCAGAATTTCTTCAGCTGCATACTGAGGCGGTAAGTCAGGATAGATGGGTCATCGAGGGAAATTACACCCGATGCCTTGAAGAGCGACTCGCTCACGCCACAGGGCTGATTCTGCTGGATGTCAGCGTGCCAGTGGCTCTGCTCAGATACATCCGCAGGTGCTTCTCCTCTGCCCGGCGCATTGGCGGGCTGGGTTCTGACCGCGATCCGGTGACCCTGGCGATGCTGAAATATATTATCCGCACCGCCCCGCAGAACCGGAAACGCCATCAGCAGATCTTTGATCGGGTCAGCCTGCCAAAAATTCAGCTTCATTCTCTGGATGAGATTAAGGCCTGCTCAGAACACTGGGCATTAAACGTTCGCAGGTAACGCTCAGGCCATTAATCAACGAGCTTCAGGCTCACTAACAGCGCATTCAGCGACGCGACCGGCCCGGCGTGGTCAGATGCGGACCGGAGGGTGTCCCAGGGCATCGCGTCATCGGTGCAGTAATCCCCGATGCACTGCATATCGACAGGTTCATTAAGCAACCCCACCGGGATCCAGATACAGGCATGGCCACGCAAGCGGTTTGGTACCGCAGAGCCGCAGCAGGAGCAGAAGTCGCATCGATACCCACTCGGTCTGGACCATGACGCGATCTGCGTCTCTCCGGATAACCAGGTGAAGTCACGCTCTTTTACCAGTGTCGCGAGATTATGGCCGGTTCCGCTCTGTTTTCTGCACAGGGAGCAGTGGCAGCGGTAATACAATACAGGCGTGACGGCAATCTCAAACGTCACGGTTTCACACAGACATGCGCCTTTCATTTAATCGCCTTGCAGGTTGAGGTGCCGGGCCATCGGCAGACCCGGCGCATTAGCCGCTAGCTTCGGCTGAAGACCAGTTTAAGCCCTGCCAGCGCAAAGCAGCAGGCCAACAGCGCATCAAGCCCGCGCCGGATGCGCAGGTAGAAGGCGCTCATTACGGCAGTGGAGAACAGCAGCGCGTAGCCGCCGAACACGCAGACGCAAATCGCCGCGCAGCCGCCAATAATGGTCGGCAGTGTCATCGCGTCGCCATCCGGCTTCATCGCAAAGGACATAATGGCCACCCAGGTCAGAATCGCTTTAGGATTGCCGACGTGCATAAGGATGCCCTGCCGGAAAAGCCGGGCATAAGCAACCCGCTCCTCGCTGGCGTTCAGGGCAGCGGCATCCGTCCGGTGTAAAGCTGATTTACCCGCTTTAAACGCCAGCCAGAGCAGATAAACACCACCGCCAATTTTCAGCACGATCAGCAGCTGAGCAAACGTAGCCAGCACGGTCAGCACACCACAGGCGGCCAACAGGGCCCAGAGCAGTGACCCACTCACTACCCCTGCTGCCAGCGCCAGCGCGGCACCTCTGCCCTTTTCATTGCCGTGCCCATAATCGCCATGTTGCTCGGTCCGGGACTGGCCGTTGCAACAAGATAGGTTGTGAAAATCAGCAGCAGTTCGTGCGAAAACGTCATGTGATTCCTTTGGAGGGCGGGATGAACGCTCAGTTATATCGGCTGAGGCCAGAAAATGCCATGTCTCTTCAGAATTGCAACGCATTAAGTCGCTGAATACGCGCAGAAAAGGCGGGAGGTAATAAAACGGCTGAAGAAAGGTGATATGTGCGCTATCCGGCCAGCGCGGCTGGCCGGATAGCGCGTTCGGTGAGGAATTATTTGCCCAGGATTTCTCTGCGGACAATCTCTGCACCCGCGCTCAGCGCATGAAGTTTGCCATTCGCAACATGGCGTGGCAGCGGGATCATGCCGCAGTTAGTGGACGGATAGAGATTTTCCGCGTCCACAAACTGCAGCGCCTTGCGCAGGGTGTCGGCTACGGCTTCAGGCGTTTCGATCTCATGGGTCGCCACGTCGATGGCACCGACCATGACTTTCTTGCCGCGAATCAGCTCGATCAGATCCATCGGTACGCGTGAGTTCTGGCACTCCAGTGAGACGATATCTATAGCCGAACGCTGCAGTTTCGGGAAAACCTCTTCATACTGACGCCACTCTGTGCCCAGGGTCTTTTTCCAGTCGGTGTTGGCTTTGATGCCATAGCCGTAGCAGATATGCACCGCGGTTTCACACTTCAGGCCCTCAACTGCACGCTCCAGCGCGGCAATACCCCAGTCGTTCACCTCATCGAAGAAAACGTTAAATGCGGGTTCATCGAACTGAATGATATCGACACCCGCCGCTTCCAGCTCTTTCGCTTCCTGGTTCAGGATTCTGGCGAACTCCCAGGCCAGCTTTTCGCGACTTTTGTAGTGGTTGTCATACAGCGTATCGATCATGGTCATCGGGCCCGGTAACGCCCACTTGATTGGACGATCGGTCAGCTTGCGCAGAATCTTTGCATCTTCAACAAATACTGATTTCGGACGAGAGACTTCACCCACCACGGTTGGCACGCTTGCATCGTAGCGGTTACGGATACGAACCACTTCGCGCTTTTCAAAATCCACACCACTGAGGTGCTCAATAAAAGTGGTCACGAAGTGCTGACGGGTCTGTTCGCCATCGCTTACGATATCGATACCGGCCCGCACCTGGTCATCCAGGCAGAGACGCAGGGCATCTCTTTTACCATCAACCAGCTCTTCATCCTGCAGTTTCCAGGGTGACCAGAGAACCTCTGGCTGCGCAATCCATGAGGGTTTAGGCAAGCTGCCCGCAGTGGATGTTGGTAATAACGTTTTCATAGCAGGTGACCTTTTTCTATTTTAATTAATCAGAGAACGGATTCGGCAGACCATTGTGAGAGCAGCGTCTGGTTAGGCTTGATAAAATGCGTCTCAGTAAATCTGCCCTGCTCAACCGCCAGCCGGCTGCGCTCTTCGCGATCGTAAACAATACGGGTAAGTGAATAGTCCTGATGCTGCAGCGTTGGTTGATAGCACTGTCCGGCTGCAGAGTTTGCGTTATAAATTTCCGGACGATAGATCTTCTGGAATGTTTCCATGGTGCTGATGGTGCTGATCAGCTCAAGATTGGTGTAATCGCTCAGCAGGTCACCGTGGAAATAGAACGCCAGCGGCGCGACGCTGCCCTGCGGCATAAAGAAGCGGACCTTCAGACCCATTTTTCCGAAATAAAAGTCAGTCAGCGAAGGCGCATCCTGCTGGTACTCGATCCCCAGCACCGGATGGTGATTACCGGTCCGCACATAGGTGTTTTTACTTGAAACGCTCAGGCAGATAACCGGTGATTTGCTGAAGTTCTCTTTATAAACAGCCGAATTAACAAAACTTTTAAAGATGTTGCCGTGCAGCTGGCCAAAGTCCTCAGGCGTACTGAATTCCGTCTGCCCCTTGTTAAATTCGGCCAGCACCACGCTGAAATCGTAATCGCGTACATAGGATGAGAAGTTATTGCCTACGATACCTTCGATGCGCTGACCGGTGTGATGATCAACGATCTGCGTTTTCAGAATTTCAATCGCCGGGAAAGATTCATCTGCGCGGCCACCAGAAAGATTCAGTTCAGCAGAGATAATATCCAGTTCGACAGAATAGCGATCGGCTTTTGGGTTATCCCAGTTTGCCAGTGCGTTAAAGCGATTGTTGATCATTGCCAGGGCGTTACGCAGATTTTCCTGACGTTTTTCACCACGCGCTAAGTTAGCGAAGTTAGTCGTCGCCCGCGTATTTTTCGAAGGGTTATAGTTTTCGTCGAAACGAATGCGCTTGAGGGTAAAGGCTAAAGTATTCATCGCTGTCGGTATCCTGCTCGCTGATATGGAGGTCAAAGGCAATTTCCCTTAAAAACCTCTATATGACACAAAGTTATTAACAATTCTTACTTTATGCCTCAACTACCGGTTTAAAAAAAGTGATCAATTTTCAACGAACATGAAAGAAATTCATGTTGGAGGGGTGATGCGAGAATTTCTTCATGCCGTTGCGTTGCACGCTGGAGCGTGTGGCGAGTGTCACGATCCGCAACCTGTAAAGATCGGTTGGCCCGGCTTGCGGCGTCCAGAGCGAACGCATCAGCGTGCTGAAGGGTGAGCAGTTGTGTTTGATGTCAACTTGGAAAGGGGTTTAAAAGTCGTGCAGTGGTTGCATGCGATGAACGTCCGCTATGAGCGAATAGCGTACAATGAGTACCAAAACAATGATTATATCATTCTGGTTTACATTTATAGGCATATCTGAACGAATTGCAAAACGAAAGAGGACGGAGAAAAGTCATTGATGAAAAAGTAAACCGGTTCAGCCACTGATTTTTCAGCATGTCGCCGGTAGGAAATTAATACAGCGCTAGCAAAAGCGAATGTCAGCCTCTGATAGAAACCGGAAACTATAAAATAGGTCAGGGGTGCCTGGCAGAAGTTTAGCGTTCCAGAGAAAACATTCAGCACCTTGTTATATTCACTCCATGTTTAACCAGAGCCCCTATGACCCTAAAGAGAATAAAAACTCATCACTGATAAAAAATCACAAAGCAGTAATAAATCTACTCAAAAACTCCTTCTGCTTTTAAAATATTTTGAGTGCTTGTATTTTCCTTAGGCATACTAATAAACCACCATCCGAATAATTTAGTCGCTTAGAATACCCGAAGCGAAAAATTAATTTAGTAGAGTGAGTATAGTATAAGCCTATGCTGTGAATTTTCATTGATTACCCCATCCTGCGTTACTTAATAACCACCAGAAAACTGAAGGTAATTAATTATGGCATTAATCAATAGCTTAAGTTAGAAGTATTAAGTTTAATTTTATTTTGAGCTAATCATCCAGACGGAGTTACCTACATCATCTGCGAATATAATTTCACCATTTTTATCCTGTGCCAGACCTACTGGTGAACCATAGAGATACTTGTGATCGCGAGAAACAAAACCACTCACTACAGTTTTTGGTTGACCTATCGGGACGCCATTTTGAAATTTTATAAAACTGATTTTGTAGCCATTGATAGGAATACGGCCCCAGCTTCCATGTTCACTGACAAATGCGCCACCATGGTATTTTTCTGGCAGGTTGTTTTTAGTACTGAACAATATTCCTAAAGGAGCAACATGTGAACCAAGTGCGTAGTCTGGCTTCAATGCCTGAGCAACTTTATCTGGTCGCTCTGGCTTTACTCTTTTGTCTACATGCTGACCGAAATAACTCCATGGCCAGCCATAAAACCCGCCGGGTTTTATGGACGTCATGTAATCTGGAACCAAATCGTTGCCAACTTCATCACGTTCGTTAGCAACGGCCCAAAGTTTTCCGCTTACGGGTTCCCATGCCAGACCAGTGGGATTACGTATGCCACTGGCATAAATTCGACTTGCACCGGTGTTAATGTCTACAGCAAGAATGCTGGCGCGGCGATATTCTACATCTAGTCCATTTTCTGTAATGTTACTGTTGGATCCTACACCTACATATAATGTCGAACCATCGGGACTGGCTAATAATGCTTTAGTCCAGTGGTGGTTAATTGTATTTGGTAAATCAGATACTTCCTGAGCGGGTTCCTTAATTGAAGTTTCCCCCATGACATATGGATAACGCACCAAGTAATCAGCATTTGCTACGTATAAAAAATTCCCGATTAGCTGGACACCAAACGGAGAGTTAAGGTTCTCAAGAAAATTAAATCTCTTCCAGCTATTACCTACTTTACGAAGCAGCGATATCCGGTTCCCACCCTGACCACCTTTTCCTGCGCGGTTTTTTATTACTGCCGCAATAAGTTGTTTTGGTGCTGTTACTTTTTCCTGTCCCGGACTATTGCCTTCAACGACAAGAACATCGTTGTTTGGAAGGACATAAACAGTCCTTGGGTGGAGCAAGTTGTCAGCTATTTTCTCTATTTTCATATCATCAGCAACCACAGGCATCAAATCTCTTGGCCATCCCATTCCTTTCGGTACTTCAACCGGAGGGACCAAAAATTTTTTTGGCTCAGGTAGCACAGGATTTGCACCTATTTGTTGTTCAGGTTTGAGTGTTGATGCCTGATCACAGCCTGCAGCAAGGAAAATGGAAAGAATGCAGCCGGTTTTACTGAAAATATTTAAACACATAACTTTTCCCTATAATTAAATGACTTTCTACTATTTTAGCGACAACTAAAAGCAGGACGGTTAACGATGAAAAAATAATATTATCTGGTGCTATTGCAAATGCATCCCTGCCGTGTACAAAGCAGTTTATCACCGCACTGATTATTGCAAAGAAATTGAGAAAGAAATCAAGATGCACTAATGAAATTTTACTTTTTTTCCATACAATGCAAACCCAATAGAGATTTATCAACCTGGGGATAATGGCAATAAACAAACCAATCAATAACAGCCAGCTTGAAGTTTTACTCCATGAAACGTCATAATTAAAAAAATAAACAAAATCAAAAATTAATGCACAAAAAAACATGCCGTACCAAATAGGATCTAATATTTTAAATATAGTAAAAATAAGTATTGTTTTTTTTCCTTCATGGATTTTTTTCATAAAAAACCTTACCTTTAAATGATTTTTATTTTTTCATCTACCTGACTTTTTAATGATATCTATACGCAATACACGCCACCATTAATGTCAAGCGTTGCACCATTTATAAAACCATCATATTCAGAGGATAAAAAAACCACCGCTCTTGCAACATCTTCTGGTTGCCCGGCTCTTGCTAATGGAATTGTTTTTATGGTCAATTCTGAAGAGGAATCAGACGTATGGTTTCGATGAAAGCGAGTACCCAATATAAAACCAGGCGCTACAGCATTTATACGTATCCCATGTGGTCCCAGTTCTGCAGCTAAAGAGCGGGTCCATGTCAATACTGCACCTTTTGCAGCTGAATAAACGAGCGATCCTTCATGTCCGCCTGTTCTCCCGGCAAGAGATGCGATGTTAACAATGCTGGAACCTGAAGTTTTATTAAGTAAATATGGCAACATCATCTGTGTGACATTCAACATTGTGGTTATGTTTCTGTCAAAAACCTCGTTTAGGAAAACTTTATCTATTTCTCCAAGTTTTTTTCTTCCAACTAATCCTCCGACATTATTAACCAGAATATTTACTCCCCCTAAAAAATCTATAGCTTTACCAACACAATCCTGCGTTTCAATTTCCGACGTAAGGTCAGCATAACTATAGTTTGCTTTTACACCTGCAAGTTCAGCCTGCTTTAGCAACGATCTAGGCCCACTTTCATCACTGTGATAGTGGAAATAAACATTACACCCTTCATTAATCAGTTGTGAAACTATTGCGTACCCAATGCCCTGTTCTGCACCACTTACGAATGCATTCATGCCTTTCAGCGTTCCCATAACTCCCCCGTAGAAATACCAATTTTAGAATTTGAGTTTCGGTGAAAAAAATAACCACTAAATTTTTAGTTAAACTTTAACTGAAGACCTGAAAAAAACCTCAGGTTTAAATATATAATCCATCGGCTCTAAACTCTTGTTTTCAATCCTTTCAATAATTCTGTCTATTATTTTTCTTGCCATTTTTTCTAGAGGAGGACCCACCGAAGCCAGACTCGGATCAGTAAAAGCACTGAATGTAATGTTATCAATACCAATAATTGATATATCTTCGGGAATTTTTAACCCTTGGGCACGCATGCCCGACATCAAACCGATCCCCAACGCATCATTAATAGTAACAACACCGTCAGGTATGTTTGATCCTTCCAGGATTTTTTTACATATAGATAGCCCTAAATTAAACATCTCTGAATCTCCGAATTCTACTAAAGCCTCGACCTCTATAATTCTTGATTGATACTCATCTCGATTAAGGATTTCAAACGCTGAAAGAAAACCTGATATTTTCTGATTCCTTCCAACTGTTAATGTTGATTCTGTAATAAAAACAATTTTTTTGCATCCTCGATTTTTGAGATGTTCTGCAGCTACCCTTCCTGCTTCGAAGTTATCCATAGAGACGTTATCAAATACTTTCCTTGCTCGGCTGCCAGGCATGTAGTTTGAATTGTCATAACTCAGAAAAACCATCCCTCTTTCGGCAGACTTGATAAAATGTGTCTGCCGCATGTCGCTTGAAGCTACAATTATTCCGTGAGCCTTTAGATTGAACATATCATTTATGAACCTTACTTCTTTTTCTTTATCTCTGTAGCAAGAGCATATTATAATGTTATAATTAATATTATTAGCTGCGATCTCTAAAGCATGTGCCAAGCCTGCAAAGCTCGGGTTTGCAATTGATGGTATCATCAATCCTAAAACTCTATCTTCCTCTTTATATAAGAAATTATTTCTTTTCCTCGGCTTGTACCCAAGCTCCATCATGACACTTTCGACTTTTGATCTGGTTTCTTCCGTCATACTGCCAATGCGATTGTTAATTACATTTGAAACAGTACTAATAGACACACCAGCATGCTGTGCCACATCACGGATGTTAGTCATATTTCAGTTTCTGGTTCCAGTCAGCTTCTAAAGCATTTATTCAAATTTAATTTGCATAATTTGAACTGGCAAGGATTAAGGTTTAAATTTCTGAGGTAAATCTCTATTTGTGATGTGAATCACAAAAAGGCTTTATGTTTACTAAACTAAAACTCTAGTAATTTAATTAAGCCGCACCAACGTAGTGGTCATTGTATTTAATTAGGTCAATTAATATCATGGCTAGAAGTATTATTTAAGTAAAACATAACATGTGAGGTGAAGTGTTTTTATTGCTAATTTTATGAGCGGTGAATTAATCTATTGAATTTAATATTGTCATATTAATTTAAGTTTTGTATTTTACAGCCTGTAAAAAATAGAACGTTAGCGTGCTGGCAGGCTAATGAAAGATTTGGGGCTGGTCGGTTATAAGCAGCCGTCTGAACGAAATAAGCTCTGTGGTTATAAGCGCATCGCTATCCCAAATCATATTGAGCGACAGTTTGCCGTAATGGAGCTTAACCAGCTATGGTGCAGCGATATGACCTGTATCTGAAAAGGTAAACGCTGGCCGTATTTCGCTGTTGTTCTCGCCGGACAACAGGCTCATCATGAAAGCGCTGGAAACGGCATGGATAAACCGCATTAAGCCCGCTGTGGTGATGTACACAAATTATTAAGGCTGACATTAAACGAGCAGAAAGTTCTGGCAGTTACTGTGGCGGCATATGATCAGGCTGAGTATAAATCGGCGTGGAAACAGATGGAATAACGGCCTAATGGAGCGCTTCTATCGGAGTTTCAAGAATGAATGGATGCCGGCATAGGGCTGTGGAAGCTTAAGCAATGCAGCTCACCCAAATCGGACTATATAGTAGGGTATTATAGCGCACTCAGGCCGCATGAATATAATGTTGGGTTACCACTAAAAAAATCGGAAAACAGATTCAGGAAAAACTCTAACGCTGTGGCCAGTTTTTGTTGACCACTCTAAGACGCCCTCTGCATGTTCTGCGGCACAGAGTCTATTTGAAACATTCCTCTATCCCAAAGCCTGTATTCAAAAGATCAGTACATGCCGATGTTAGCAACGTCCGCCTCTGGCACAAAGCGGACATTCGTATCAACCAGAGTTCGCTATGAGGGAGAAGGAAATCGTGGTGAAAAGCAAACCGCCGATGCATGACCGGCGGAGTAATTCGGCTGTGGTTTACAGTCTGTAAATGGAAGCCTGCCATGGTTGCAGATCCAGCTGGGTTGCTCCCTCTTTAGTCGTATGGCCGGAACCACTGTCTAATGCGAGCCTATTGATTTTTATCCCCTCCGGAAGTGAATATTTCAGTTGTTGTTTGGTGAAGTTGATTATAACAAGATAGCGTTGGTCATCCAGTGTGCGCGTATAGGCGAACACGTTATCGTTTGCTGGATCGATATCCTTAAATTTGCCATATATCAGCGCCGGCGTTTGGCTGCGCAGAGTGATGAGGTGCCGGTAATAGTTATAGACCGAGTCGGGATTGTGTTCCTGAGATGAGGCATTGATCTGCACATAGTCAGGATTGACCGCCAGCCATGGCTTGCCGGTTGTAAATCCTCCATTAGCCTGGCTGTTCCATTGCATGGGTGTACGTGCGTTGTCACGGCTGGTTTGCCTGACGTTTTGCAGATATTCCTGAGCTGAAACTTTACCGCTGATAACAAAATCTTTCCACTGGCCTCGTACTTCAACATCTTCATAGTCCTCAATACGCCTGAACGGGTAATTGGTCATTCCGAGCTCATCACCCTGATAGATAAACGGTGTGGCGCGTTGCGTCATCATCATGGTCGCCAGCGCCTTTGCAGAGGCTTCCCGCCAGAGTGGACTGTCGTCACCGAAGTGCGATACGGCACGCGGATTGTCGTGGTTACTCAGGAAACTTGTGTTCCAGCCATCATCACCTGCTGCATTGTCAATTTTGGTATAGATTGCTTTAAGCTGCGGCAGGGTCCAGTCGGTTTTACGCCAGCCATCACGGTCCAGTCTCACCAAATCAAAATTAAACAGCATGTTCAGTTCATGGCGCTGCGGATCGGTAAATGTCTTCGCCTGTTCAGGCGTTACTCCAAACGCCTCGCCTACGGTCATCGTGTCATAATGTGAGAGGACTTCCCGGTTCATTTCCTGCAGATACTGATGGACGTAAGGTCCGTTGGCAAAAACAAACTCAGGGTGTGACAGCGCAGCGGGAGGCAGATCCGGAAGCCCTGGCTGCTTGGAAATAAAAGGAATGACGTCCATGCGAAAGCCTGATACGCCTTTATCCAGCCAGAAGCGCATAATGTCATACACATCCGTTCGCACCTTCGGGTTATCCCAGTTAAGATCCGGCTGTTTGCTGGCAAAATAGTGCAGATAGTACTGGCCGGTTTGCGGATCCAGTTTCCAGGCCGAACCACCAAAGAATGACGGATAGTTATTTGGCGCTTTGCCATTGTGACCGTTGCGCCAGATATAAAAATCACGGTACGGGTTGTCTTTGGATTTGCGGCTTTCCACAAACCACTGATTTTCATCGCTCGTATGATTGACCACCAGATCGATAATCAGCCGCATATGACGTTTTTTCATTTCTGCCATCATGCGATCGAAGTCTGCCATCGTGCCGAACTCTTTCATGACCTTTCTGTAGTCACGAATGTCATAGCCGTTATCGGCATTGGGTGAATCAAAATGTGGACTCAGCCAGATAACGTTAACGCCCAGCGTTTTCAGGTAATCAAGTTTTTCGGTAATGCCATTCAGATCGCCGATGCCATCGCCATTGGTGTCGTTGAATGAACGTGGATACACCTGGTAGACCACTGCCTCTTTCCACCATTTATTCTCACCCGGCACTGACTGAGCCGCTGTGTTTTTTGGCATTGTCTTCTCCGTTTCAGATGCAACTGCCTGCTGACTCAGTAATGCCGCCATCAGCGCCGCAGATAACCAACCCATACGTAATGTTGCCTTTTTCCTGATTAACGTGTTCATTTTGCAATCTCATTAATAGCGCCAAAACACCTGATGCCGCCGCAAGCGACTGGCTGAATTGAAGTTTTCCTTCGCGTCTTAATCGCGTTGGGTAAGAGGGGTGGCGAATGTATGTCCCGACAGAAAGGTAATCCCCCCGCTTTTTAAAGGCGCAGGTCAGATAGAAATTTTGAAAGCAAACTCTAAAAAAAAACTGCTAATGAGATGTCTTTTAAATGTGTAAGTTGTATAGATTTACAGGGCTATTCATCATTGTGTAAAAAAATAGTAATTTTAATCAGTTATTTATTTTGTTTTTTCTTTTCCGGGTTTAAACACTCTCGATCATACAAGAGGTATAAAAGTGATTTTTAGGCTGATAGCACAGAGGCTACGTGAGCGCATTAATTCAGATGAGTTTAAGCAGGGCGATGCGCTGCCCGGTGAGCAGGTATTGGCGCAGGAAACCGGTGTTTCGCGCAGTACGCTGCGTAAAGCGATCACTATTCTGGTTGAAGAAGGCATGCTCGAACGCAGGCACGGCAGCGGAACCTATATAGTGCAAAAGGATTTGCAGCACGATACCTACGCGCTAAACAGTTTTGCCGAGCATATGAAGGAAATTAAAAGAGAGCTGAGGAATGAAGTCGTGCAGTTTTGCGTCAGACAGGCACCACCGGCCATCGCGCGCCAGCTTCGCATAAAGGCGAACGACCAGGTGTATTTTTTTCAGCGCATCCGCTATGTAGACGGCAAACCGTATATGGTGGAAGACAGTTATATGCCAGTTCGGTTGTATCCCACGCTTTCTTTACATTACATGCGCGGTTCAAAATTTGACTACATTGAGAACCAGTGCGGCATCGTGATTAACTACTGTATCGAAACCTTTGCGCCTGCGCTGGCTACAGAGCCATATGCGTATCATTTGAAGCTCAAAGAGGGCGCGCTACTGCTGCAGCTTACGTCTCTGGCGCTTTCGACTGAAGGGGAATATCTTGATTTTTCGGTCATGTACATGAACCCCAGTGAATACCAGGTGAAATACCACATGAAGCGCAACAAAATTTTGTAGAACAACCCTGATGTTCAGTTTGTACAAAGCCGCTTCAGCGACAGGGAGGCACGAGATAACGTTTCATTTCCGCAGAGTGCGGCATTTCACCGAACAACAGAAAAGAACATAAAAAACCGCCTGGTAGTCGCCTGTTCAACGTGGTAGATGGCATTATTAATGTACAGCGGGAAAACCAGAGCGTTCTGCTCTGGTGTTGGCATATCCGGCTTCACTACATCCACTATTATTACTATCTGCAGAAGACGGTGATTCTGCAACAGATAATGGAAATCATTGTTTCCTTTTTTATGGATTAACAGGGGAACAGGATTCAGTCTTGTACGGGTTTGTTGCCTGCCGAAGCAAAATCCATTTATAAATGTCCGATTTTGGCACAAAGCGGACCCTCTATTCGTTCAGATTGAACAGAGTTACGTATCATCTGCTTCATCCAAAGTCGAAAATTGTCTCTTCAGCTGTATATCCAATCCTTTTGGTCCCTGAACATAGCATTGAGTATCGTTATGAATTTTCTGATGCAGGCTGTGATCGCGAATTTTTTTACTTTTCCACGTGCAATGAGGGATGTATAGAAGTCTTTAATCTGAGGGTTATATCGAATCGCTGAAAGCATCGCCATATACAGTGTTGCCCGCAGGCCAGCCCTGCCTCCCCAGATAGCCCTTTTACCGCGAAGCTGCCCGCTGTCTCGATCATACGGGCATACACCTACCAGGGCCGAAATCTGCCTGCGCGTCAGCGCGCCCAGCTCAGGAAGCTGGCTCAGGATAGCCGCCTGAGTTACTGGCCCAACGCCTTTAACTTTTTCAAGCATTTTTCGTTTTGCAAAAAGCGCAGCGTTTTGATTAAGCTGGTATTTTATTTCCTTGTCCAGAATATCAATCTGTGAGTTAAGCCAGGCGATGTGCGCTGCAATCCCCGTCTCAATATATGTCCCGTTTTTTTCCTGCAGCCTGCTAGCTTCCATGATAACCCCCGATATATGAAGACCTTCCAGCTCCTTCAGCAGTTGCATGATGCCGGAGGCTGAATTCTCCAGATGTATCAGTCGCTCACTGGTATCAATAAAGACATCTAAAGCGAACTTTGATACGTCAATACCAACAGTAGTTTTATCGATCATTTCAGTTCTCCCTGCCTTGCAGATACGGGCTTTTGATGCACCAGGCAATTGTTCGGGCTATAGCTGAAAGTGATGCTGCGCATAGTGCTCACCCGCGGGCTTGTTAATCCCTGGATGTCGATCGCGCTGCAGCATCAGTAAAAACACAGGATAAGTTTAGTCCCATCCCGGTTCTGCTTTAAACATACAAAATGATGCGAATGCGGAAACCTACAGGTTCCCGCCCGACAGCCTGACCACGCCATTGACTGAGTAACATAGGGTGAGTGATAAGCGCGACCGTTACACCTGATAAAATTGCTCGCACATCATTTTTCGTGCACCGGATTTCAGTGAAAGTCGGCAGGCAGCCTCCCGCATTAACTGGCCCAGCCCGCTTTCCCGCTTCGACGCCGTCAGTCGGGAGGCTGGCCCGGTGAGCGCCAGCGCCGCAAGCAGCCTGTCGCCTTCGCCAAAGACAGGTAATGACAACGAGGCGATATGAGGATCACGAATGCCAGAGGTAAACAAAGGTAATTCAGGTACGGTGTCAAACAACGCTTCATTCTGTCCCCAGTAACGCAGGACCTGCCCGATCGCGGAGTTATCCAGCGGCAGAGAGGTGCCGGGCAGGCGCGTTTCCCGCAGCCCTTCGGACGGCTCGGCTCTGAACAGACAGAGGCGCTCGCCGTTTTCAATCACATACCAGGTCGCACTCTCGCCGGTCGCGGCGGCCAGCGCATGCAGTTCAGGCTGAACCACACTCGCCAGGTGGAAAGATTGCTCATAGAGCTTGCCCAGATAGAGCAGTCTGGGCCCGAGGGTATAAACGCCATTGTCGCGGCGGATGACATAGTTCATCCGTTCCAGTGAGTTCATCAGACGATAAACCGTCGTTTTATGGTAGCCCGAAAGCTGCGCGAGCGCGGTCAGCGTTAATGCCTCCTCGCCCGGTTTAAAACAGTCCAGCAGCGCCAGCGCTTTTTCTACGGCGATTACGCCTTCATTTCCCATCAGTACGTTCTCCTGTTTGCGACGGCAGGCAGTTTACCGCGCAATTTGTGATTCACATCGTATTTACATCACAAATAGGCGCTTAACACTGGTGCGTTCGGAATTAACATCGCTATAGTAGTTTTATATTGTACAACTTAGTTGTACCTGATGAAATAAACGAGGAGCGTCTATGTCTCATGCAGATAATACCTTCATCAAACGCGACATCACCCGTATCTCGCCGGCACTCGTAAAACAGGCGGCTCAGTTCCAGGCCGCGATACTCGCCGATGTCGCCGGACGACGCGGCACGCTGCATGGACGCGTTAAACCCGTTTCGCCCACCATGAAAGTGGCCGGGCCTGCGATTACCGTTGAGGTCAGACCGGGTGATAACCTGGCTATCCATGCCGCGCTGGCGATTGCGCAGCCCGGCGATGTGATTGTCGTCGACGGCAAGGGCGACATCAGCTGCGCGCTAATTGGCGAGATTATGTCGACTCAGGCGGAAGCCTCCGGTATTGCAGGCATTATCATCGATGGTGCGGTGCGTGACGCCGATGCCCTGAGCGCAAACGGCTTCCCGGTGTTCGCGGCGGGTCTGAACCCCTGTGGTCCGACAAAATCGATCCCGGGTCAGGTCAATCAGCCAGTTTCAGTTGCGGGTGCCGCTATTCAGCCCGGGGATCTGATCATTGGTGACATTGATGGCGTGGTGGTCCTGCCGCGTGAATCCGTTCCGGCCCTGCTGGCGCTGGCACAGAAAAAGCTGGATTTTGAAACCGGCCGTATCGCGGCGATCCGTGACGGCGACCTGCGCGCGCCCTGGTTAGAGAAAGCCCTGCGCAGCGCAGGCATGCTGAACGATGGGGAGGCACTCTGATGACCACTCCGCCCCCTGTAATTCTGGTGACAGGCACTGACCTGGCACCGCAGGCGGTCAGCCTGCTCAGTGATTATACGATTGTTTATGCTGGCCAGCAGCCCAGCGAAGAAAGTCTGATTCAGTTGTGCCAGCAGCACAATCCGGTGGCGATTCTGGTGCGTTACGGCAAAATCAACGCCCGAATCATGGATGCTGCACCGGCTCTGCGGGTTATCTCTAAGCACGGCAGCGGCATTGACGTGATCGATCAGAAAGCAGCGGCTGAGCGTGGTATCCGCGTCGAGTCCGCGCCCGGTGCCAACGCAGCAGCCGTTGCGGAGCATGCGTGGGCATTGATCTTAGCCTGCGCCAAATCCGTGCTGACGCTTGACCAGCGGATGCGCCAGGGATACTGGGACAAACCCACGCATAAATCTGTTGAGCTGGAAGGCAGAACGCTGGGTCTGGTCGGCCTTGGGGCCATCGGCGGCCGCGTGGCCCGCATTGGCCGGGCGTTCGGGATGAAGGTTATCGCCTATGATCCCTTTGCCAGAACCTTTCCTGATGAATGTGAATCCACCTCGCTGGACGCGCTGCTGCAACAGGCCGATGTGATTTCGCTGCACTGCCCGCTAACCGAACAGACTCGCCAGATGATCAATGCTGAGAAACTGGCCCTGTTTAAACCAGGCGCCATTCTGGTTAACACGGCGCGCGGAGGACTGATCGATGATGAGGCGCTGTTAGCGGCACTGAATAATGGCTCACTGGCCTGGGCCGCGCTGGACAGTTTCACCACCGAGCCGCTGGCCGCCACGCACATCTGGCAGCAGGTTAAAAATGTCATTCTGACGCCACACATTGGCGGCGTCAGCGACAACTCCTATGTGAAGATGGGCACCGTGGCGGCCAGCAATATCCTGAACGTACTGGCGGAGCCACTGAAAAAAGAAAGTCCGGTTTCCTGATCGTTCTGACCCCCGACCAGAGTGCGGGCGGCGCGCACGGGTCGGGTTCTGTCCATTCACCGCAGCGTATTCAACGCGGCCGGAATGACTTATCCCCCGGTGGAGAGCGTAACCTTTTCCCACTGCGCTATTTCCTCGCTCAGCGCCGCCATTTTCTGTCGCACCAGGCTCAGCGCATCGCTGCCCAGCAACAGATGCGAGGGTGGGTTTGGACTCGCTATCAGTGTCAGCATGGCGCGAGCCGCTTTGACAGGATCGCCCGGCTGATGCCCGCTTTTCGCCTGGCGGGCGTGGCGGATAGGATCGAATAACGTGTCATAGTCCGGGATACTGCGCGGCGTGCGACTCATCGATCGCCCTGCCCAGTCAGTGCGGAAAGATCCGGGTGCGACGGCAGTCACATGAATATTAAACGGCGCGAGTTCCTTACTTAATGTTTCAGATATTCCTTCCAGCGCAAATTTGCTGCCACAGTAATAGCTGATGCCCGGCAGAGTAATGAAGCCGCCCATCGAGGTAATATTGATGATGTGCCCGCGACGACGCTCGCGCATGCCGGGCAGAAGCGCTTTGATCATTGCCACCGCGCCAAACACGTTCACCTCAAACTGACGGCGCATCTCCGCCAGCGGTGACTCTTCAAGAATGCCCTCATGTCCGTAACCCGCGTTGTTGACCAGCACCTCCACCGGTTCGGCGGCACGTTCCGCCTCTTCCACCACGCCAGCGATGCGATCGGTGTCGGTGACATCAAGCAGGTAACCCAAAACCCGTTGCGGATCCAGCGCCCTGAATGTCTGTAATGCCTCAGGGGTGCGTACCGTGCCAATCACCCGATGGCCTGCGCGCAGCGCCTCCTTCGCCAGGGCAAGACCAAACCCACTGCTGACACCGGTAATCAAAAACGTTTTTGCAGACATCATAATTCATCCCCATGCGGTTAAAAATTGCATGTTATTCTCAAAAATGACGAGTTTTCAGGCCTGATCGTCTCCTTTCCTTGCCTGATCTTATGAGGTGCTGTGATGAGCGACATGATTACCCGGATAAAGGCGCTTGCTGAACATGAGGGCTACAACCTGACGACGCTGCCCGATGTCCGGATTTTACGGGCCGATCGGCCACTTGAAAAAACGCCGGTGCTCTATGATTCGGGAATTGTGTTTGTCTGCCAGGGAAGTAAACGCGGTTACTTTGGTCAGAAGACCTATCTGTATGATGAGCAGCACTATCTGGCCGTTTCCGTCCCGGTGCCCTTCACAATGGAAACCGATGCTTCTGAAGCGCATCCCTTACTGGCTATTTATATCCATCTTGATCTCCGGCTGGCGGCTGAGCTGATGATCGAAATTGACCAGCTTGGCGCGCCATACGCTGATGACGCTCCGCAAAGCATGATGTCGAGCCAGATGAATGAGGAAGTAAAAGCGGCGGTAGTGCGTTTACTTGAGGTACTGGATAACCCGGCTGAAGCCGCCATCCTGGGTCGTGGCCGATTGCGCGAACTCTACTACCGTGTGTTAACGGGTGCGCAGGGAAACGCAATGCGCGCCGCTCTTTCGTTACAGGGTCACTTCGGCAAGATTGGCAAAGCCCTGCAGCATATTCATGCGCACTATGCAGAGCCGCTGACGCTTGGGCAGCTGGCGAAGGAAACGGGGATGAGCGTGCCAACTTTCCATCTCCATTTCAGGGCAGTAACCCAGCTGGCGCCGATGCAGTACGTGAAATCCGTCCGCCTCCATCAGGGACGAATGCTGATGGTTCGTCAGCAGCTGACCGCAGCAGCGGCAGGCTACGCTGTTGGCTATGAAAGTCCCTCGCAGTTCAGTCGTGAGTTTAAACGGTTGTTTGGTCTGCCGCCGGCAGAGGAGATCCGAAGAATGCAGCGTCACTTCACCTTTCCGGCTGCGCCAGCGGGCTCGGATTATATCTCTTCACATTAGGACAGGCCGGGTAACGGCGTGTATCCGACGGGCTGGTGAAGCGTGGCTGAAGGAATATGACGGGCTGACGCTTTGTCCCCTTTCACCCTGTTCTGTTATGTGGCGGGCTGCGTGTCAGATTGCCCCGGCAGACGCACTGAAAAGCGTCTGCCGGGCGTGAGGTTACTTACTTACCGGCGAAGCGCCATTTTCAACATTAATGGTCAGCTCTTTTTTTCGGCCCATAATCAGCACCGCGATACCACCGATGGCACAGAGAACGGCCAGCGGCATCATCGCCAGCGTATGGCTGCCGGTCGCCTGATTGATGATGCCGTAGACGTTAACCATCAATCCGCCGCCGATCAGGTTTGCCATTGCTCCAATCGCAGCCAGCCCTGCCGCCGCCGTGGTTGATGACATCCAGCCAGATGCCAGTGCCCAGAACGGCCCTTTCATGGAATAAGCGCCAATCAGAACCAGCGACAGGATCACGACGCTGCCGGTCAGGCTGTTGGTGATAAAGGCCGACAGCAGACCACCTGCGATCAGGAACAGGGTTAACGCGGTATGCCAGCGACGCTCACCGCTGCGGTCAGAACTTCTGCCCCAGACAATCATCAGAATTGACGCCAGACCATAAGGAATCGCATTCATTAATCCGGTGGTGAGGTTATCCAGACCATAGGATTTAAGCAGCTGCGGTGACCAGACGCTCAGCGTTGACCCTGCCGCAGACGCACCCGCGTAAATCAGCGCCATCAGCCAGATATGTTTGTGACGCAGCAGCTGCCACAGTGAGATATGGCCAATCGCTTTTTTCTTCGCATTTTCAGCGTCCAGCGTCGCGTTCAGCCAGGCTTTCTGCTCGTCGTTCAGCCAGCTGGCGTTAGAGGGACGATTGCTGAGTAAGAAGAAGGCGGCAATGCCCAGAATCACGGCCGGGAACCCTTCCAGAATAAACAACCAGTGCCAGCCGCGCAGGCCATACCAGCCATCGAGTGACAGAATCAGACCCGAAATCGGCGAGCCGATAAAGTTTGCCGCCGGAATCGCGACCATAAAGGTGGCAATCACACGCGCACGATATTTGCCGGGGATCCAGTAGGTCAGATAAAGAATTACGCCTGGGAAGAATCCGGCCTCTGCCGCACCCAGTAAAAAGCGCAGTACATAGAGAGTATTCGCGCTTTCCACGAAGGCCGTACAGACCGAGATGATGCCCCACGACACCATAATGCGGGAGATCCAGATTTTTGCCCCGATCTTCTGCATGGCCAGGTTGCTGGGCACTTCAAACAGAAAGTAACCGACAAAAAACAGGCTACTCGCCAGGCCAAATACCGCTTTAGACAGGCCCAGATCTTCGTTCATCTGCAGTGACGCCATGCCGATATTACCGCGGTCGATAATGGCAATCAGATAGCAGACGATCAGAAAAGGCAAAATGCGCCAGACCACCTTTTTAACGGTCTGCTGCTCAATATCGGCAGAGAATGTCGTGATGTGCTGTTTTTCAGACATGATGATCCTCACAATTTTATCATCGCCCTGCACGTATAACGCCGGACGCCTTGTTGTACTCTGTAAAACATCAATGTACTTAGTAAAACCATTATCACGATAAAACTGCTTCCCCGCCGGACGATGTAATCAGGTTGTGTCAGTTGTCACAAAAAAGTACACCTCCGTTTTATTTTATGTGACAGGCGTGTTGTTACAGAGAGCAGTGTGACCGTAAAGGAGTGATGCGGGACAGCCGTACCCCATGCTCGTTTCTGAGGTGAGATCGCATATCAGTGCCGCTATGTGCGGATAACAGATTCAGAGGGAAAGGCCACAGACGTCGGCGCAGTCAGGATGGCAGGCGGATCCGCGCAACGCCTGCCTGAAAAGTGCAGAATCGTAACAAAGGCCTGTACGATGGAGTCCGCGACCTGATGAGCCGGTTTCCTCTCGCGATCACGTCCCGGAACGTTTCACATTGGGTGTGAACCTGTGCTGTACAGCGGGCAAGAGGAATTTGTTGTTAATCAGGTTTCTCCCGGCCGGGTCGGAACGGCTGAAGAGGCCGCGACTGTGGCGCTTTTTCTTCTTTCAGACGAGGCATCATTTGTTACTGGTAATCAGTACGCCGTCGATGGCGGACTGGTTCATTACTGATTGCCCTAAACGTTGTTGATTCCGCTTCATCGGGTGCGGAATCAACCGGGCTTAAAACGCCGGTAACGATCCACGTTGACTGAGACTCTTTTACAGAATCAATAAGCGGGTGCTGGCGCCAGCGATGATACCGCCTTCGCATCATAATGTTCTGCGCGAAGGCGACAGACTCTCATTAGTCCGGTATGCAGACACGAATGCGGTGCCCGTCAGGGTCGAGCGCGACAAAAGTTAACCCGAAAACAGCCTGGCCGGGTTGCTGCTCCATCCTGACGCCTGCACCTGTCCATCGCTGGTATAACGCCTCTACGGTCTGCGCATCCTCAACCATAAAACTCAGTTCAGTGCGGCTACCTTGTCCACAGGAGATAAAATCTGCGGCGGACGTCGACCATAATCCGAGATTAAGACCGTTGTTGAAAGAAAACGCCGCCCATGTTGGAAGTACAATGTCAGGCGCCTTATCGAACAGGCGCTGATAAAACTCACTGCTGGCGAGTGGATTTGCCACGTACAGTATCTAGAGATTCGGTATCATTCTGTGCATGTCTCATTCAAATGGGTGAGAGAACACTATGGCAGGGAGCAGTGACAAAACATGTCAGCATCAGGACCTCAGCGAGCCGGGCGCTTACTCACGCTGATGGAAATTCTTTATCAGCATCGCTACCCAATAAGCGGGCACCAACTAGCTGCGGAACTTTCGGTCAGCCTGCGCACCCTTTACCGTGACATCGCGGCCCTGCGGAGGCAGGGCGCTGACATACAGGGTGAAGCAGGAACCGGATTTGTTCTTTCGCGAGGCTATCTTTTACCTCCCCGGATGTACACTCCGGAGCAGTTAGACGCTCTGGCGCTGGGCTTACGCTGGGTGCAGATGTTTGGTGACGCCGGGATTGCGAAAGCTGCCTCCGAAGTAAAAGGCAAGGTCAGCCAGGGTCTGCCCGCCGAATTACAGACACTCTTCGGAAATTCGACATTGCTGGTAGGAAAAGCAGAACCTTTCAGCAAGGTAATGCCCGCTCCGCCCCTGATCCGACGCGCTATAAGACAACGATTAAAAGTCCGGGCGGTTTATACCGATCATTCGGGCCACGTGAGCAAAAGAGTGATCTGGCCTTTTGCGATAGGCTACTTCTCCGGTGAAATTATTCTTGCAGCCTGGCGCGAGCTCCGGAATGATTTTCGTCATTTTGACATCAGCCGGTTAGATGAGGTGGACTTTCTGCAGAACTGCTATCCTCATCCCAGGAACAAGCTGATTAGCATGTGGCGTCAGGCAGGGCGGGATATTCACGTTAAGCCCTTACCGTGAAACGCCCGGATCGGGTAAGGAAGCGGAGCTGACCCTGTCACAATTTAGCCGCATGGAAAAAAGTCAGCACCATATTAACGCCCCGGGCTTTTTCGCATTGAATTAAGGCCGTATGACTTGCAAGGCAGAACAGTTATTCCCCGGATTATTATGCCAGAAAGAGCCCTTGTGCAGCCGGACTGCTCCTGAGCTTTTCACAATACGAGGGGATTACGGGTGCGCAAGCGACCTTGTCTCTCAGACTGCATTCTCTGATTGCTGCCCGCCCGGGCTTTATATCCGTCGCGCCTTTCTGCCGCTTACTGTCGCGCGATGAGTCACCTCAACGCACGGATGACGGCTAACCGCCGACTTCGCATCTATAATTCAGTGACTCAGCCCCGGGGCGCGCTTCATCCAGCGCCAGGGGGACTGAACATTGTGTCAGCGAAGCATCAACGTTCCGTCCCTGGACAATGCCTGCCGGGTAAATGACGCGCATCATCTGCTAATAAAGGAAGCCTCATGATCTTATCACTCGAAAACCAGGTTGCACTGGTCACTGGCGCCAGCTCTGGCCTCGGCTATGCCTGTGCAGAAGGACTCGCCAGGGCAGGAGCCAGTGTGGTGGTGAACTACCACAGTCAGGAAGAACCGGCTCGGGAACTGGTTGAAAAAATCCGTGCGGCGGGAGGCCAGGCCATCGCCGTGCAGGGCGACGTGTCGAAAGAGGCGGACGTCGACGCCCTTTTCAGCCAGACCATCGCGGAATTCGGCAGGCTGGATATTCTGGTCGCCAACTCCGGCCTTCAGAAAGACGCGCCCTCCATTGAGATGTCACTGGAAGACTGGAACACCGTCATTGACGTGAATCTGACCGGCCAGTTTCTCTGCGCACGCGCCGCGCTGCGTCAGTTTCGCAAACAGAACCACGACACGCAGATCAGCCGCGCGGCAGGCAAAATCATTCACATGAGCTCAGTCCATCAGCGCATTCCATGGGCGGGCCACGTCAACTATGCCGCCTCTAAAGGCGGGGTGGATCTGCTGATGCAGACCCTGGCGCAGGAGGTGGGTGAACTGCGTATCCGCGTTAATGGCATCGCACCGGGCGCAATCGCTACTGCGATTAACGAAGAGACTACCCAGGGCGAGGCAGGCAAAGCACTGCTGAAACTGATCCCCTATGGTCGCATCGGCGAAGCGGAAGATGTCGCCAATGCGGTCGTGTGGCTGGCCAGTGACCTGTCAGACTACGTACATGGCACCACGCTGTTTATTGATGGCGGAATGAGCCTCTATCCCGGCTTCCGCGACAACGGCTAATCCCCCTGAACCGGTGCCTTTGGCCGCGTTGATTCGGGCGGAGAGAACCCCTTTCCGCCCGGATACCCGGCCGCAGGAAAGCTGCGCCAGCAGAGGCGTTCAGCTGAACAGCAGTTGCGCTCACTGTGTTAAGGTTGACGTAAAACGGATTCTGCTCTGAGGATGATGGTATGTCGCCCTTTTATCAATTCACCGCCACCCGCCTGGATGGCCAGCCTGTCACGATGGCCGACTATGCGGATAAGCTGGTGCTGGTGGTGAACACCGCCAGCAAATGTGGATTCACGCCACAGTATGCGGGCCTTGAAACCCTCTATAAGAAATATGCCGACCAGGGTCTGGTGATCCTGGGGTTTCCCTGCAATCAGTTTGGTAAGCAGGAGCCTGGAGGGGTCGACGAGATCGCGCAGACCTGCCACATCAATTACGGGGTCAGCTTTCCGATGTTCGCCAAAGTTGAGGTCAATGGCGCGTCAGCGCATCCGTTATTTCGCTATCTGAAAACGGCGTTACCTGGCGTGCTGGGCGGCCGGATTAAGTGGAACTTTACGAAGTTTTTGATCGGTCGCGATGGTCAGCCACTCAGACGCTTCGCGCCAGTTACCACGCCGGAAAAGATGGAAACGGCGATTCAGGCGGCCCTTTAATACCCACAGGCCGCGCGGTTCGCCGCCGCCTGATCAGGCCCTGTCTGCTGCGCCTGAACGGTTGCTCAGAAAATCGATGAAGGTGCGCACCTTCTCCGGCACATGGCGGGTATTGGGATAGAGCGCGTAGATTCCCTGACGCGGAAAGCGATGATCGGGCAGCACATGCGTCAGCCTGCCGTTTTCTATCTCCTCCTGCACCAGCCAGGCGGGCAGAACAGCCACGCCCGCCCCCGCTAAAGCAAAAGCCAGCAGCGAGGAGGCACTGTCTGCCGTAATCATGGCGGGGTGGCGGGCACTGAAAAGCACACTTTCTCCGCCAGGCGTAATCACCTGCCAGTTAAGCGGCGATGCTAAGCGGCTGTGCGCAATCCAGTTTGCCGATGCGAGTTGTGTCAGATTCCTTATAGCAGCCCCTTCCAGCGTGTTGAGGTAAACCGGGGCCGCCACCGCCAGAATCGCAAACTGCCCGATAAGGCGGGCGTGATGATTTGAATCGGCCAGCTGACCGAGCCGGATCGCAACATCAAAGCGACCAGCAATCAGATCGTCATTCTGTGATGAAGAAACATGCTGGATGCGCAACTGCGGATGGATTGCGGCAAAGGCGGCCAGCGCCGGAACAACCACGCGGGCACCATACTCCGGCGTCGTTGTGATCCTGAGCAGTCCGCTTAATCCTGCGTGATCGCCACGCACATCCTCCAGCACGCTTTCCGCCTCCTGCAGCAGCTGAAGGCAGCGATGATAAAACCGTTCGCCGGTATCAGTGGTTGAAACACGGCGGGTACTCCTGATAAGCAGTGAAACACCCAGTTCCTGCTCAAGCTGCCTGACGTTAAAACTGACCACCGCTTTGGTCAGCCCCAGCGTCTGCGCCGCACCGGTAAAACTGCCCGCTTCGGCCACTGCGACAAATATTCCCAGCCGTTGCATATTGATCATCATCCGCTCCTTCCCGGGGACTGATTGTCAAAATAATTTTGACAGTGTAACAACCGGAAGCGAATTTATCCCGATCGCCCTCACGCCTATACTGCACGCCACATGCCCTGTCACCGGAATAAAAATGACCTATCGCGTCCGTGTCGCCAGCGTTTATCTGCTGGGATTTTTCATTGATTTGGTAAACATGTTTATCGCCAGCGTGGCTTATCCGGAGATTGGCCGACACTTTGATGCCCCGGTCAGCCAGCTGGCGTGGATCAGCAACGGCTACATTCTGGGGCTGACCCTGGTGATGCCTCTGAGCCGCTGGCTGGCCAGCCGCCTGGGTGCCCGGCGGCTTATTATGCTCTCACTGCTCATTTTTATTGTGAGTACCTGCGGGGTAAGTGCTGCTGCATCAATTTCACAGCTTATCGCCTGGCGCTGGCTCCAGGGGATCGGCGGCGGACTCCTGATCCCTGTTGGTCAGACGCTAACCTATGCCCTTTACCAGAACCATGAACGCGCCAGGCTCTCATCGGTGGTGATGCTGGTTGCCCTGCTGGCACCGGCACTCTCACCCGCTCTGGGTGGGCTGGTGGTCGAGCAGCTTAGCTGGCGTGGAGTCTTTCTTGTCAGCCTGCCCCTTGCGGGGGCAGCCTTTGTGCTGGCGGCATGGTGGCTGAAAGCGGATCGCCCGGCGGCGAAAGCTGATTCGCTGGACCTCACAGGGCTCGTCAGCGGAAGTGCCGCGCTCACGCTGATTCTTTTCGGGCTGACCGCGCTGGGTGAGGCGGCGCGGTATGGTGAAGGCGCATTAATGCTGCTGGCCGGTCTGGTCGTGCTGAACAGCTATGTCAGAAACGCGCGCAGGAAGCGCCGTCCTCTGCTTAACCTGCAACTGGTGAAGGACCCGCTATTCCACACCGCGATGCTGATCTATCAGTTCATCCCTGGCGTGTTCACTGGTGTGAGTGTCATCACCATGCTCTATCTGCAGAATCAACTGAGCATGCCCGCCAGTGTCGCGGGTACGCTGATGCTGCCGTGGTCTCTGGCCTCTTTTGCCGCTATCAGCCTGACGGGCAGGAAGTTTAACCGCTGGGGGCCGCGTCCGCTGTTGATCGCCGGATGTCTGGCACAGGCGGCGGGGATGGGCCTGCTGGCACTGACGGGACAGGCAGCGGACACCCTCATCTTCCTGCTGGCTTTTGCGTTGATGGGGTTCGGTGGCAGCCTGTGCAGCAGCACAGCACAGAGTGCGGCGTTTATACAGATCGCCGACCGCGATCTGGCCGATGCCAGCGCCCTGTGGAACATCAATCGCCAGCTCAGTTTCTGTTTCGGCGTCACGCTGGTCAGCCTGCTGTTCAATCTTCTGGCGAACGCGGGGATGGTCCCGCAACACGCTTATCATCTCTGCTTCGCGATCGCGGCCTGCAGCGCGATAATCCCGCTGCTGTTCGCCCTGCGCATCACCAATCACAGAGTAATACTCATACTTAACAGGGAGTCGCAATGAATCGCTATTTTCAGGAAATCCTGGATGCCCATGACTTAATCAGGGCATGGCTGGGCAATACAGCGGCAAAGGATGAAATCTGCGACCAGCTTCTGGCGCGTTTCAGCCCCGCCTTTTCCATGGTGACGCCCGGCGGCGGTCTGCTGGACATCACGACCTTAACCTCATTCTTCCTTACCCAGCGCGGCGTCCGCGCCGGTCTGGAGATTGAAATCAGCGATATGAGAATAATTGCTGAGGGCGAAAATGGCGCAACGGTTGTCTATAAAGAATTACAGCAGCTGCCGGGCCAGCCTCCGACACTGCGCTTCTCAACGGTGGTGTTCGAAGTAAAAAAAGAGGGCGGACTTCTCTGGCGCCACCTGCACGAGACATTCCTCCCGCACCCGTCTGGTGTTCCGGGTAGCTTATAGACACTGAGTAACATGATCTCCCGCACACTGACCTGTGAACGGCGCGGTTGAGCTGTTTCTGAACAGATAACCGGAAGAAGATCGCAGGTTGAATAGCCAGAACCCTGCGAATGACGCTATTCTTCTGCGCTCAATTTGACGCTTCAGGAAACCCACATGTCAGAGAGTGCAATTTCAGGGCGTTCCCCTTCGGTATTCTGGGGAGCGACCATCATTTGCGGCACAGTGGTTGGTGCAGGCATGTTTATTCTGCCGGTTGTGATGGCAGGAGCCTGGTTTGGCTGGTCGTTGCTGATACTGGCCTTTAGCTGGATCAGTATGTTAATCAGCGGCCTGCTGTTTCAGCGCGTCAGCCAGCACTACCCGCTGGAAACCGGCTATGACAAAATCGTCCGTGACCTGTCAGGCCGCGGCTGGGCGGAAATCAATGGCCTGAGCCTGATGTTCGTGCTGGGCATTCTGACTTATGCCTATATTTCCGCAACCGGGCCGGTTTACGAGCATTCACTGAGCGCCCTGACTGGCCTCAACGTTTCATCCTCAGACGCGAAAATCATTCTGGGTGTAACGGTTGCCGCTATCGTCTGGCTGGGAACCAGTAGCATAGGCCGGATCATGTCTGTTCTGCTCATTGCCAAAATTGTGCTGCTGCTGGCGTTGTTTGGCGGGTTACTGACGACGGTAAACAGCGATTACCTCTTGGATAGCGATAACCCGGCGGGAACCTACTGGCCCTATATGCTCGGTATCGTGCCCTTTTGCCTCGCCTCGTTCGGCTATCACGGCAATATCACCGGCCTGATCGCCTATTACGATGGCGATGCCCGCCGGGTAAAACAGTGTCTGTGCACCGGCACGGCAATGGCGCTGGTTATCTATCTGTTCTGGATCCTCTGCACTATGGGTAACCTGCCCCGTTCCGCGTTCCCGGAGATCGCCAGAGAGGGCGGCGACATTGCCGCCCTGATGCGGGCGTTTAATCCCGACGGGGTGACCACCCGGCTCTCGCTGCTCTTCTCTGTGTTTTCACATTTTGCGGTTATCTGCTCCTTCGTGGGGGTGACCGCCGGCCTGGTGGACTACATCAGCGATCGCTTCAGCATCCCCACCACCCGGCTGGGCCGCCTTAAAGCCACGGCAATCACCTTCCTGCCGCCGTTGAGTCTGTCGCTGCTTTACCCCGATGGATTCGTCACCGCCATCGGCTATGCAGGACTGCTCGCGACGCTCTGGGCCGTCATTATTCCGGGAATGCTTCATCTGAAGATGAAGGCGCGCCCCGCTTCAGGCTATCAGAGCAGCAAGTGGGATCCGTTGCAGCTGGGCATTATCATGACCTTTGCGGTGTTGAATATCCTCTCGTGGACGCTCAGCGAGTTTCATCTGCTGCCGGTGTTTTAATCTCATAAAAACGTGCCAGCATACTGGCACGCTGAACGGCCCGTCGCCCCGGTTAACACCGTCTCCGGAAAGCGGTCATTTTTTCATTGCCGCTTCAGTCAGTCCGTCGAGCCATTCCTGATGGCCATTCAGCATGGGATTCGGGCGGGTGATGGCCAGCGCCTTTGCCGGCGCGCCCTTCTGCGTTTCCTGCGTCAGGATACGAACCCGGTTGCCGGGAAGCTCCTCCAGCAGCCAGGCATGATGCAGATCCAGACGCTCAGGCGTGTTCTCTTCACCGGACCAGCCGTGCCATGCCAGGCGCGCAGGCTGCCCCCCTGAGGGCGGCACACATTCCATCACCTGTGCCTCAACCGGAAACCCAAAGGTGCTGAAAAAGAAACGCACCCCGTCCTCCAGCTCCGGACCTTTACTGTCATAAAAGCGGACATCGGCGGCGTTTTTATAGTAGTCCGGCCACAGAAAGGGCTGACTCAGTAAAGGCCAGAACGTTTCAACCGCCAGCCCCGCGATAATGATTTCATTTGATACAAAGTTATCGGTGAAGCCAGGCGCATAGCCTTCCGGCCAGTAAATCGCATTCATCGTTTTCTCCAGCGGTGGTTATCTTCTGCAGCGTCAGTGCCATCAGTAAAGGCTATCTGACGCGACAGCCGCCATTATTCCGCCGCCAGCGTAATAAAACGAATCGCGATTAGTGATTAACTCTATAAGTTAACTTATATCAGGAAGGGGATTACGGACTGTTTCAAGGCACAGGGCGCGGATCCATTGATGTGCCGGATCGCGATGGGTGCGTTCATGCCACGCCATGCTTTTGGTAAAACCCGGAATCGCAACAGGCAGAGGGATCACAGCCAGGTTGCTGTCCATCGGCACCAGACGGCCGGGTACTACCGCCATCATCTCCGTCACGCGCAAAATATCGGGAACGACCAGAAAACTGTTTACCGACACGCCCACCCGCCTTTCGCGACCCCGCTGCGCCAGCACCTCGTCGGTGACGCCCGCAAAGCGCCCTTCCGTTGAAACCAGGATGTGCTCCTGTTCGCAGAACTGTTCAAGCGTCATTTTTGCCGTAGCGGCAGCCAGAGGATGGTGACGGCCCGCGACACAGACATACTCCTCCTCAAAAAGCGCTCTTGCATGCAGATCGCCGGGCGTGGTCTGCGGCGTTACCAGTGCCAGGTCAAGTTCGCCACGGGACAACTGCTGATGCATGCGCTCGTCATCAACGGGCCTTACGGCAATCCGGATAAGGGGCGCCTGCTTTTTCAGCCGGGCGATCAGGGGAACGACCACCGCGCTGAGAGCATAATCGGTGGCGGCAATCGAATAGATCATCTCTGCGGTTTCAGGGTCAAAGTCAGGCGATTTCACCAGAACGGCGATATCCGTAAGGATTTTTTTTACCGGCCCCGCCAGCTCGGTGGCTCGCCTTGTCGGCACAATACCGTGACTGCTGCGAACAAAAAGCGGGTCGTCAAAATAGTCTCGTAAACGGGTCAGCATACCGCTGACGGCAGGCTGCGTCAGCGAGAGACGCCGGGCGGCGCGCGTCACGCTGCCTTCATCGAGCAGCGCATCCAGGGCTTTGAGAAGATTGAGATCCAACCCTCTGATATCACTTTTCATCATGAACTCTTTAGGGAGCAATAACCTTTTTTATCAAGGCTACGGACTCTGGCAGGGCTTGTCTATCCGCTTTACCGGGCTGGCCCGCTGGCCGCCCCGCCATCACTGACCTGACGGGTGCACGCCGGTGACGGAAGCGCCGTTCAGGGCAAAGGCCTGCGTGCTTCGGGCATGCCTGGCCTGTGACGCCTTCTACTGTTGTTCGTCTCTCTGGCATGAAAGATTTTCAGGAGATTCAAAAACCGTGGCGAACTGCCGATAACCACTGGTAGCGACATTTTGTACACAGGAGATAACATTCATGCCATTACCCGATACCCACAGTGAGCAACAGCAAATCAGCGAGATCACCGCGCGGACTGGCGCTATCCTGCGGACGCTGCACGACAGTCTGCAACAGCTGGGGCTTGATAAAACCATTGCCGAGGTGGCGGGCAGCATCCCGGACGCGCGTGAACGGCTCGGCTACGTCGTCACGCTGACGCGGGAAGCCGCAGATGGCGTCATTAACAGCGTCGAAATTACCCAGCCGATGCAGACGCTGCTGGCCGATCACGCAGAGCAACTCACGCAACGCTGGGAAGCGAACGCCGAACGTCCGTTTACCGACGACCAGGCGCAGACGCTGGCGGCGGACACGCGGGCCTGGCTGGATGACGTGCCGCGTATCACCGGCCTGACCCAGCAGCAGCTTCACGCCATCATGATGGCGCAGGGGTTTCAGGATCTGACCGGACAGATTGTGCAGCGCATGATGGCGGTTCTGAATCAGTGCGAACAGCAGCTGATTCAGATCATCCGCGATAAATCCGCTTCTGCGGCCTCCAGCGAACGTGCCGCGCCGCCTCAGTCACCTGCGCCCGCTGAACAGGCGTCCAGTCAGGATGATGTGGATGATTTGCTCGCCAGCCTGGGGATCTGACCGTCACAGGCAGCATGACGCAGGCTTCGCCGGTCGCCCTGGCACGGAGTGCCGCGCTGACTCGCGATTCAGCTCAGCATACCCGGCAGACGCGGACGTGCGCCCTGTCGAATAATGTCACACAGCAGCAGGCGGGCTAAAAAAGAAGATCCGGAAGAACGCAGCGCGGACTGCGCCAGCCTGCCGTGCCCGACTGCCGTTGAGAGTGACGGCGGGACCGGGCTCAGCGCCATGCGCAACCGGAGAGAGATGACCCGCCGTCGCGGGCACAGAAAGCGCGCCAGGATAAAAAAAGAGGAGCCAGGCTCCTCTTTTTCAACTCAGCGCTGCATCAGCGTACGATGTGCAGGAAGTGCAGATGCTTCTCATACTGATCGAGAATATCATTGATGATCTGCTCCTGATTCCAGCCCATCACATCATAATCCTGACCGCCCTCTTTGAGATAAACGTCGGCACGATAATATTTCTGCTCTTCGGTTTTATCGCTGCCCGCCATGCCTGCCAGGGCAAAGGCCGGTTGCAGATAGGCGCGCGCGCGCACTTCATAAACAAAATTAAGCTCATTGCCCAAATCCACTTCGAAGCGCACCCGATCTTCGACATCGTTCGAGGTATGCGACACGGTATTCTGCTTTGCCAGCTCCTGCTCTACCATCTCCATGGCCGGATAGATGACCTCAGCCATGAACCGCTTCACCTGTGAACGTTTCGGGAAGTACGCGATATTCCGTAACCGCCGCTGCCACGGAATCGGATTACGCGCCGCGGTTGGGGCAATGGTGGCAATCTGCTTACTGTCACGTTTCCAGGCGTCAATGCGCAGCGCCTTCAGCAGGCCATAGATCGACATCAGCAGAATCACCGCAAAGGGCAGAGCGCTGGCGATGGTCACGGTCTGCAGGGCCTTCATCCCGCCCGCCAGCAGCAGCGTGACCGCGACGACACCCATCAGTCCGGCCCAGAAGATGCGCTGCCAGACCGGTGTATTGTCGTTTCCGCCCGCCGCCAGCGTATCCACCACCATCGCGCCGGAGTCGGCGGAGGTGACAAAGAACACGACGACCATCGCCATGGCGATGAAGGAGAGCACCGCGCTGAAGGGGAAGTGCTCCAGGAAGTTGAACAACGCCAGAGTCTGGTCGCTCATCACCGTCTGCGCCAGATCGGTGGCCCCCTCCTGCATAATCAGCCAGATTGCGCTGTTGCCGAAGAACGTCATCCAGAGCAGCGTGAAACCGGCGGGCACGAAAAGGACGCCGGTCACGAACTCGCGGATGGTGCGGCCGCGTGAAACACGGGCAATAAACATCCCGACAAACGGCGACCAGGCCAGCCACCAGCCCCAGTAGAACAGCGTCCAGCCGCCAAGCCACTTACCCGATTTAGGCTCGTAGGCGTAGAGGTTGAAGGTTTTGGTGACCAGCTCGGAGAGATAGCCGCCGGTGTTCTCGACAAAGGATTTCAGCAGCAGCACGGTCGGGCCCAGTGCGCCCACCATAATCAGCAGCAGCACGGCCAGCGTCAGGTTAATCTCAGACAGGATGCGGATGCCTTTATCCAGCCCCGAAACCACGGAGAGGGTTGCCAGTGCCGTAATGCCGACAATCAGAATGACCTGCATGGTCTGGTTAACCGGCAGACCAAACAGGTGATTCAGTCCGGCATTGACCTGCAGCACGCCGTAACCCAGCGAAGTCGCCACGCCGAGGACCGTACCAATTACGGCAAAAATATCAACAGCATGGCCCATCCAGCCATAGATTCGATCACCGATAATCGGATAGAGCGCCGAGCGCAGCGTCAGCGGTAATCCGTGCCGGTAGCTGAAGAACGCCAGAATCAGCGCCACAATGGCATAAATGGCCCAGGCGTGCAGGCCCCAGTGGAAGAAGGTGATGCGCAGGGCTTCCCGGGCGGCCTCTACCGTTTCCGGCTGGCCCGTGGGCGGAGCCATGTAGTGCATCACGGGTTCCGCCACGCCGAAGAACATCAGTCCGATGCCCATGCCTGCTGAAAAGAGCATGGCAAACCAGGAGTGGTAGCTGAAATCGGGTTCCGCATGATCCGGGCCGAGCTTGATATCGCCATAGCGGGAGAACCCCAGATAGGCGACCGTCAGCAAAATCAGCGCGACGGCCAGAATATAGAACCAGCTGGCGTTGGCAAACAGGGCGTTTTGCAGTGCGCCCAGCTGCACATCAGCCTGTTCAGGGAAGAGCGCAGCAAAGGCAACCAGAATAAAAATCAGTGCGGCAGAGGTGAAAAAAACGGGTGGATTTATGTGGCTTCGCTTGTGTTGCGTTTCAGTTTCTGATGAAGACATGAATATCCTTATCAAGATGAATGAAGACCAAATGTAACAATCAGTATAAAAGAGTAAAAGCGAAACGGTGCCGTTTGGTCAATTATCCAGCGTGACCGGAGAAGATGACATCTGCCTGTGTCTGCCAGCGGGCAACCTGTTCCACTGCCACTTTGTCCGCTTCACAGGTCATGGCGAGGTTTGCGCGCACCAGCGCAAGCTGCGCATGACGCTTTGCATCCACGCCATAGCGATGCGGTGCGATCATGGCTAACGCCTGTAGCGCCTTCTGCAGGCGCAACTGCACCTCCACCAGCGCGGCGCCATCGCGCGCGATGCCGGTAAAAATATCGTCGAACATATCGCCGATCCCGGTCGGCTGCATAAAGAGCCGGGGATAATGCGGCGTATCTGACTCCTGCGGTCCGTTCGGGCTGAACAGCCGGACCGCCCGCCCGATGATATCGATTGCCGTGCCGGGATCGTTGACCGCCGGAGAGAGTGCGCGTGAGGCAATTTCAGACAGCACGCAGAGTCCGAAACGGGGATCCTGCTCAAACGAGCGCTGTTCACCCAGCGTAAAGGCGCTGAGCAGTTGCTGAAGGTCTTCATCTGCAAGCGGCCGATCGCACCAGAGCAGCGGAGCTGCGCCGTGAACAAAACTGCCCGGCTGCGCGGTGAGATAAAGATGGCACGCTTTTTCCTCTGCGAAGCCGGCGAGTTCCTGCAGGTCCAGATGCTGAAGATAGCCCGCCTGCGGCGGATAAACACGGTGCAGCGGGATCGTTTCCGGCAGGATGCCGTCCCAGAAGGCGCAGCCCATACAGGGCGACCGGAGGCGGTGGTGAAGGGCCGCCGTCGTGGCCTCCTCAACGCGATGCGACGTATCAGACAGGCAGCCAAACTGCGCCAGATGCTGTATCCAGCGCAGCAGTGTGATCACGATCATGGCAATCACGGCCAGGGTGACAAAAAACAGAATAACGCGTCCCTGCATGCCATAAGCCCCCATGCCAAGCGCGATAATCCCCACCAGGCTGTACAGGAAAGAGCCGATAAAGGTTGCCAGCATGGTCTGGGTGGTGCTGTCTTCGAGCAGCAGAACCGTCGCGCGCGGCGTGACGCTGCTGCTGGCAGAATTGTACGCCGTCACCATGATGTTAAGCGAAAAGGTCGTCACGGCCAGCATGCTGGAGGCGAGGATAGTCAGTATCTTATCCACCGCATCACTTCCTACGATGCCCGACATAGAGATGGGAATGAAGGGTTTAATCGCGATCGCGACCAGAGCCGTAATCACCGCCAGCACGGCGAAGAGTGAACTGCGAAACCAGAGCTGGCGGGTCAGCCGGTGAATAATCCACTGCGTTTTAGACATCATGTCACCTGTTATCAATTTCAGTTAAGGCTGAACAGTTTGTGCATCCGGTCGCGCGGCCTTTGTGCTGCCCGTTCTGCTGCAACAGCGGCGCGATGAACGGCAGTCTGTCACGGTCTGGCATCGGCACCCAAACGCGCCGCGTCCGTTATGACTGGCGCGGCGCACATCTGTTTCTCTGCCGTTGCGGGAAGGGTCCGGCTTCAGAGTAAGCATAGCCGGGGGTGCACGATTTACCTCCGTCTGTCCTGATGCGATCCCGCCGGACCGGATTCCCCCGCGCGTCATCTGCCGTGTACTGCTTTTGCCCTCGCCCTGCGTTTTGAGCAGAGATTGACCTTATCCTGTTATCGTTTATAGTATTCAGCCTGTCCCGATCGGCCTGATGTGCCGATCGGGCTTCGCCGCCAGCGCCCGTCACCGGAGCCTGGTTTACATCCATCCTGAAGGCACGCTGTTGCCGTAAAGGAGATTTCAGACATCATGCGTCTTACGCCACCCTGAGTCGTCCCCTTTCCCTGCTGCACTGAGGCATCTCAGTCGCGCACTCAATAACATCCCGTCTGCGGATGTGCTTTTTCGTACCTGAATTTTCTGCCCTCAAGGGCTGACCGTATCTAAAATCTGAGAAATGACTATGCTGCTGTCCTCAACGCGTAAGGACTGGCTGGGTAACGTCCGTGGTGACGTCCTTGCCGGTATTGTGGTTGCGCTCGCGCTTATTCCTGAAGCGATCGCCTTTTCTATCATTGCTGGCGTCGATCCGCAGGTCGGGCTCTATTCCGCCTTCTGCATCCCCCTCGTCATGGCCTTTCTGGGCGGTCGCCCGGCGATGATCTCCTCCTCCACCGGCGCAATGGCGCTGCTGATGGTCACGCTGGTGAAAGATCACGGGCTGCAGTATCTGCTGGCTGCCTCCGTGCTGACCGGCGTCATCCAGCTGATGGCCGGATATCTGAAGCTAGGCAGTCTGATGCGCTATGTCTCCCGTTCGGTCGTGACCGGATTCGTTAATGCGCTGGCCATACTGATATTCATGGCGCAGCTGCCGGAGCTGACCCACGTGACCTGGCACGTCTACGCGCTCACGGCTGCCGGTCTGGCGATTATTTATCTCTTTCCCCTCCTGAATAAAACCCTTCCCTCCCCGCTGGTCTGCATCGTTGTGCTGACCGCAATTTCCATGTGGCTGCATCTGGATGTGCGCACGGTGGGCGATATGGGCAAACTGCCGGATAGCCTGCCGGTGTTTCTCATTCCGGACATCCCGCTTAACCTCAATACCCTGTTGGTCATCCTGCCCTATTCGGCGGGACTCGCCGTGGTCGGACTGCTGGAGTCCATGATGACCGCCACCATCGTGGACGATATGACTGACACCCCGAGCGATAAGAACCGCGAGTGTAAGGCGCAGGGCATTGCCAATATCTGTACCTCGTTTATCGGCGGGATGGCGGGCTGTGCGATGATTGGTCAGTCGGTGATTAACGTAAAATCGGGCGGTCGCGGGCGGCTCTCCACGCTGACGGCGGGCGTGGTGCTGCTGCTGATGGTGGTGTTCCTGCGCGACTGGGTGTCGCAGATCCCTATGGCCGCGCTGGTGGCGGTGATGATTATGGTTTCCATCGGCACCTTCTCATGGCGTTCGATTGCGAACCTGCGCACGCATCCGGTTTCAACCAGCGTGGTCATGCTGGCGACCGTTGCTGTGGTAGTGGCAACCCACAACCTGGCGTTTGGCGTGCTGACCGGTGTACTGATTGCGTCGCTGAACTTCGCTACTAAGGTCGCCCGCTTTATGGCGGTCACCTCTGAGCGGAAAGACGGGACCCGCACCTATACAGTGACCGGGCAGGTTTTCTTTGCCTCGGCCGATCGCTTCGCCCACAATTTCGACTTTCGCGAGCCGCTGAAGCGCGTAATCATTGACGTGACGCACGCCCATTTCTGGGACATCACGTCGGTGAGCGCGCTGGATCGTATTGTGATTAAGTTTCGGCTGGAAGGCGCCGTGGTGGAGATCAGAGGGATGAATGACGCGACACGGACGCTCGTTGATCGTTTCGGCGTGCATGAAAAACCCGAAGAGGCGGAAAAACTGATGAGCGGTCATTGATTCACAGACGTTGCATCCTGGATCATCGGGTGACCGGCGCATTCTCAGCCTGTCGGGTCTGTGCGTATACGTCCCGGAAGGACTGGGAATGGCATTGATACAGGTGCCGAAAACAGGGCTGTTTCTGCCGTCGGCGAACGGTCACGCTTTCCGGTGGTAACGTTCAGAAGCTAATGACGCTGCGGTAATTTCCGGGGGCCTGCGCCGCAGGCCTCTTTTGCTGCGGCATCATGCGTCTGCCTCAGCTGAAACCGGCATCACCGCTTTACGATTTTAACAGCGTCTGAGATCTCGTCTGTCTGGGATTTCAGCCGACTGCTCCAGCCCTTTCACGCAGAGCGTCCGGCGTAGCACTCCGGCCCTGCCCTGAACAATTGCTCGCGTTGCAGGACACGAAGCGGCTCAGATTCGGGCAGCTATAGCTGCTGCCGGAAGACATAGCCAAGCCCGCGGATACTCTGAATCTGAAATCCGGAGTCCCGGCAGAGTTTTTTCTTCAGCCGACAGATCAGAACGTTAACGACATCCTGATTGCGCAGGTCGGCGTCAGAGTAAAGCTGGCCCATCAGCTCATCCCGCGTCACAACTTTGCCATTTCGCTTCATCAGGAACTCGGCCACCAGATACTCGAAGTTGGTCAGATCGATCTGAGTACCATTTTTTAATACCTGCTTACCTGTTAAGTCGAGTTCGTAAGGCGGCAGCGTTATCCGGCTTGAGGTAATTCCCCGGCTGCGACGGTCAATGGCGCTGATACGCGCAACAAACTCTTCAGGCTCGATGCCATCAGAAATAATGTCATCCGCGCCGGCTTCATAGGCAGCAATCCTGATAGCCTGCGTGCTTTCTGTCGCGGTGACGATAACAGGTGTGGTAAATCCTCTTTTGCGATAACGCCTGATTAGCGCGCAGTGCTGTTCACAGAGCAGATGAGTGCTGATGATAAAGACATCAGGACGGAACTTTTTTAGCGAACGCAGGGCGTTATCCGTATCTGAAAAGGTATCCGTCACAAACCCCAGTCGGCTCATAAACGCTGGAGCGAAGCGGGAAGAAGCCTTATTTTTGTCATAGATCAGAATGCGCATTAATGACTCCGCCAGCCTGATTAGCGTTAAGTAAAATTAAACTAAAATCATCTTAAAGGCACAAAATGTCAACTTACTGAATGCCCGATTTTTCAGTCACCGGAAACCATGCCTCACTGTTCGTTTCCGAAAAGTCCGGAAAAAGGCGTCATCGCTACATTGAAAGAAATACTGACAGCCATTTCACTGTCATCTCAGCGCCCGGCCTTGCGCTTCCTATTGTTAAATCAGGTTAATATAAATCACACTGTATAGTGATCCTGACAGCCCCCGGAAAATCCGTTATGTACCGGGATTTTTACTGAACGCCTCCTGTTCCCGCACCATGCCAAAACAGAGCAGGCGCGGCTCCCGGGATTTTCTGGCAGCGGTGCCTGGCGCTCTGTCACGGTAGCAAAACTCGTCAGGCCAGAAGCCAGAGAAAATCCCTCGAGATAGCCGTTTTGTTCAGAAAAAGAGCAATCTTCATTCTCACTGTCGAAGATTAAAAAAACCTTAACGCGGATGAAGGTGTGCTGAAAGCGGTTGGGTTGCGCGCCAGAAGGAGTGTCAGTGCAGGCGCGGCTAAATCTTCGGTCCTGTTTTTTGTACAACCCCTAAAAAGCGCAATTGCTGGAAGGCCTGGGCTTTGTGAGAAAGTAAAGCCACCACGTTTCTTTTTCAGAACGATGGGGAACGTCATCAGAAAGGCCTGAATCGGGCACTGACAGCTTTTTCAGATTGCCGTCCTGCCCAGGAAAAGAGACTGAACTTAATAGCAGGATTAACTCAGCCTGTTGAACATTTACCACCTGCTGACTAAGCAGTTACTTGAGGACAGGAAAAACGTGGATCACATTGGCAGCCAGCGGATAAATACCTAATACGCGTGTTGAAGACTTAAGCTCATCCAGGGTCGCATTCTCCTGTGGCATTTTTCCTCCCCACAGGGTTACGCCATCAGAAAGATGCGGTGGGCGGCCCTCACTGTCTTCGCTAATTTCAAGCGTTTCACCATTGTTCAGAGTGACAGTTAAAGAAGAAATATCCTGCGTTTCAGTCGTTCCATCTTCTTTGCTGAATGTTATTTTCATCAACCGTACTCCATCGTCGTGGGTCATGTCAGCATACGAAATTATGTTGTCTGATTGACCCGGTTTAAAAGACACAGGCTTTTCTGAGCGACGTAGCGTCATTATGCCCCGGCCTGCATAGCCTGTAGTTTTCAGCGACGCTGTGATCAGGACGGGTTCGCTAATTGCGTAAAGCGGGCATGAGCCTTTCAGTTCAACTCACTCTCCATCAATGCTAACGTCAGTCAAAATAAGGTCTTAAGGTTTCTTCCGTCCAGTCCATAAAAGCTCTGACACGCTTTGATAAGCTGCGCCGGTGTGCGACGACAAAAGAAGCCGTCAGCGGCTGTGGACGAAGATGAGGAAGAATCTCCACCAGTTCGCCACGTTTAATATAGGGCAGCAGAGAAGAATAACCGCCCTGTATCAAGCCCAGCCCCGCCAGTCCTGCATCATGATAAGCCGCTACGCTATTGACGACTATTGCACCGGGTAACATCAGCGACTGAAAACCATCGGCTGCAGGATATTGCCAGCCTTCATGCCTGGAACCAAAATTCCGCTTGTAATGAACCATCCGATGTCCCTGCGTAATGAGTTCGTCGAGCGACGCAGGCACGCCAAAGCGTTGAAGATAGGCCGGACTTGCTGCATTAATGATGCGCAGATGCCCCAGAGGCCGGGCGATCAGCGTTTCGTCCAGGATGGGCCCAAGCCGGACAACACAGTCAATTCCTTCCAGGACCAGATCGACATAGCGGTCACTACTTGAAAGCTCCAGCTGCAATTCGGGGTGCGCATCGAGTAGCGCAGGCAGTGCCGGTATCACTACGCTTTGCGCCAGCACAGCTGGCATATCCACGCGCAACCGTCCACGTAATGGCGTACTTACATCCCTGAACATGGACTGAAGTTCTTCTTTTTCCGATAACAAATCGCAGGCGCGCGAATAAAAAAGTCGTCCTTCCTCTGTCAGCTGTACAGTTCGTGTTGTCCGATGCAGAAGTGTCGCACCCACCTCCTTTTCCAGGCCGCGGACCACCGTTGAAACACGGCCTTTCTGAATACCAAGGCTTTCGGCAGCCTGAGTAAAGCTTCTCATTTCTGCCACACGCGCAAAAATAGCCAGTACATCGAGATTCTTCATTGTTCATTCTCTAAATAACAGTGCGTCACTTTAGCAGGCGTTTATTGCAATCTGAATCGTTAATAAAGTGATTGCACGTTATCTCTCTCGCAAAACTTTTAAAGGACGTTGCATGACTGAATTCTGGAAAAATCATTTGTGGGGTGGTGATCTGCCACTCTGGTCAGAGGTAAAGGCAACGGATGGCAATTGCTGTGGCTGCGTGTTTCCGCGCCATCCTTATCGGCGCGCCTGGTTTACTGAGCATCCGCGCCACCTCCTGACCTGACCATGGAGGCGCTGCGTTCTCCTGAGCGATACACAGGCTGCCACTGCACCACGCCCAAAGGCAATTCACGCTGCCTTTTATTAATGAAACAGCATCAAATTTAACGGTTTTACACACGCCCGCATATATCACAGCTGTTTATCAGCCAATGCAGGTCTTCTGCTCTTAACGAGGATATGAAATGAATAAAGGCTATTTAATCGCGCATGTAACAGTTTCAGACTCTGCAGCTTATGCTGAATATGCCCAGGCCGCCGGGGAAGCGATGAGCGCGTTTGCGCCAAAAATCATTGCCTGGTCCGGACAATATGAAAATCTTGAGGGAGAAGCTCACGAACGGCATGTTATTTTTGAATTTGATTCTTATGACGAAGCCAGGCGTTTTTATCAAAGCCCAGCGTATCAACTAGCAAAATCAATCCGGGCAGGCGCGGCGACGGGCACATTTGTTCTGGTTGAAGGCGCGGGTTTCTGACTTTAACCAACACATCCCCTGTTGGCACTGAGCGGATACTGGCTTGCGTACACTCCGCTTTGTGCCAGAAGCGGACATTGCTTGCATCATGGTATGTCAGTTCAATGGGTGTGGGTCAGGTGCAATATTAAGTCAGCGGAAATGAAAAAAGCCCCGCAAACGTAACGGGGCTTATGATATTGATATATTAATAACGGAGGTTTCGCTGGAAGAAACCTAACTTCGTCAATTAATCAAATTTCATATTCAGAACAGTACCATTGGATGTTGTACAGGTCCCGGTCGCGACCTCACCCGGCATTTTATAGGCACAGCGCATTTTTCCTCCATTGCTTCCCTTGGCCTCAATTACGTTGTTCGCGTTCTGCCCCGTATAGGTCTCGTTTTTGTAAGTGATGTTCAGCCTTCCGGCCCGGTCCAGCGTACCCACCGGCTGAGAAAAGTCGCTGCCTGGACCAGCAAGGTAAAATTTATATTCGTCTTTGATTGATGCCATAGAGCAGCCTGCAATGGTTAATGCTGCGGCAGCGGCCAAAGCCAGTTTGATTGTTTTCACTGTAAATCTCCTTGCCAGAATAGATAATTTTCGTCCGGGTGAATGAATCAACCTCAAACACGCTGGCAATAATAGTGTCTGAACCTGTCATTAGTCTGTCTGGATAGAAATTTTTATAATTTTGAACTCTATGATTTAGTTGATAAAATATCCAAATCGTGATTCTGACTAGCAATAAAAAATGAAAATTCTGCTTGTGGAAGATGAGCCAGAAATGGCTGAAGTGCTTGCCGAAGCACTGGGACATCACCATTTTCTTACAGACCATGCAGCCACGCTGGCTGAAGCATCTGAAGCCATTGCTCAATACAGTTATGACTTGGTGATTCTGGACCGGCAGCTTCCGGGTGGCGATGGTCTTGAACTGGTCGGGCGCATGAGAGCGGCAGGTAAGATGTATCCTGTGCTCGTTCTGTCTGCCCGGGGGGATATCACCGATAAAATTTTGGGGCTGGATGAAGGTGCTGACGACTACCTGGCCAAGCCCTTTGATTTTTCCGAACTTCTGGCCCGTATCCGGGCATTGATCAGAAGGCCATCAGCTTTGCAGGATGATATTGTTACCGTGGGTTCACTGACATTCGACCACATTAATGGTGAAGCCAGCGTAAACGGCGCTGTTATTCGTCTCACCCGAAGGGAAACCCTTTTGCTTGATTCGATGGTGCGTCGTTTTGGCCGGGTAGTGTCCCGGGAAACGCTGATGTCCTCAGTCTTCTCATTCCACGATGATGTTCAGCCAAACGCCCTTGATTTACACATCTCCCGGCTCAGGCAAAAGCTGGCCGAGGCCGGCAGTGGCCTCAGAATTAATGTGGTCCGCGGGGTTGGCTATTTTATGAACGAGGAATCATGAGGCTGTTCAAACCGCGCTCTCTGCGCTGGCATCTTACGTTCAGAATTATAGCTGCCCAGATACTTGTCCTTATCTTTCTGGCAGTACTGCAACTCTTCGCAGAGGCTTACTTTATTTCTGTGGGTAAAATTAATAACGGCTCAAACCCGTGGGCGGCGGCAAATGCCGTTGCTGAGTCAACATTCCGGGACCGCGAAGGAAAACTGAAAATTAATGCCAGTCCAAAGCTCAGAGCTTACATGAAAAACATTCCCGGGTTCTGGTATGTAGTCAGAGACAGCAGCGGCCAGCAGCTTCGGTACGGTCAAATTCCCGCCAGTATCGTTTCTGCCATACCTGCTATGGACGCCGTCGCTTATGCTGATCTCGGGCAGAAAATCAACAAAGAAAATGCCCCTCAGGGCACGATACAGTGGGCGAATTCACCTGCGGGCATTATCAAAATAATGACCACACCGAATATTCCTATTACATTTCTGCAGGCCATCAGGCTTTCAGGTGTCAAAAATATCGTAATAGTTATTTTCCTTTCCGTTGTTATTGTCATCGCCATGCTGATAGTCATGCCATGGGTCGTCAGACGCGCACTGACAGGAATTAACCGGGCGGCCGCTGATGCCAGAAAAATTGATTACACGAAAGCGGGTATCCGGCTGAAAAGCAGTGAGGTTCCTTCAGAGATAGCCCCTTTTGTGGATACAGTGAACAGTGCCTTCGACAGACTTGATAAAGGTCTGGAATCTCAGAAGCGTTTCCTTGCAGACGCCGCCCATGAGCTGCGGACGCCTATAACCATTCTCAATACGAGGCTGTCAACGCTTCCGCCGGGCACACTCAAAAACCGCCTCTTGGCGGACACAGCCCGTCTTACCATGCTGACAGGTCAGCTGCTCGATGTGCACCGGATTCAGGAAAATAACCTGAAGCCCGAGAAGGTGGACTTGATTAAGCTGGCAGAGCGGGTCGTCGCTGACAACGCGCCGCTCGCAATCGGCGCAGGTTATGACATCGCGTTCAATGCAGAAGCAAAAGAAGTCTGGACAATGGCTGATGCCCTGGCGATTGAGCGGGCGGTAACAAACCTCATTCAGAATGCCATCAAATATGGCGGCCAGTCAGGTCTGATATCGGTATCGGTTGGGGCCGAAGGCACTATTGACGTACTTGACGAAGGAAAAGGGATTCCCGTCTCTGAGCGTGAAAGAGTGTTTGAGCCCTTTCACAGACTGATTCACGACGGCAAGGGAACCGGTCTTGGCCTTGATCTGGTCAGGAAAATCATGGAATTACACAGTGGCGCAGCCGAGCTTGTTTATGGCGAAAATCATTCCTATGGCGCCCACTTCAGACTCCGGTTCAGTTATGTGGAGATAAATTAATTTCTCCCTGTGCACCTGCAGACACTTAAATCCTGTTCAGTCGGTGCACACACCCTTTACTTCCTGCTCCTGACAGGCTCCCGCCAGTAAAACCTCATGCTGTCTGCAAAAAAAGTGGGCGCTTATCGCAATGACAGACTAATCAAAGATCAGCCTGCCATCATGCGGCCAGAATTAAATTAATGGGTTGATTTCATGTTCGCTGCGATAGAGAAACGCAGAATTTCAGCGCGACCGCTTACAGCTCACCATGACGATGGGTTTCTGCCGCCGTAGAGGTGAAACGCCACGGATAATCTGGACACTTCTGAACCGTTGATAATACTGGATTTCATATTCTGTCGGTGACATCTGATCGCTCGAACCATGCCGACGCTTACTGTTATAAAACATTTCGATGTAATCAAAAATATCGCTGCGGGCTTCTTCCCTCGTTCCGTAGATCTTTTTCTTTATCCGTTCGCGTTTCAGCAACCGGAAGAAGCTTTCTGCAACCGCATTACCGTGGCAGTTACCGCGACGGCTCATGCTGCCCTCCAGGCCGTGTGATTTCAGGAACGACTGCCACTCATGGCTTGTGTACTGACTGCCCTGATCCGAATGAACCAATACCTGTTTTTGTGAATTAAGCCTCAATACCGCCATAAATAATGCGTTCAGGACAATCTCTTTTATCATGCGGGGTTACATTGACCAGCCAATAACCTTGCGTGAGAACAGGTCAACAACCACGGCCAGATACAGCCATCCTTTCTGGGTCCTGATGTAGGTTATGTACGTTACCTGACGCTTATCCGGAGCATCCGGATTGAACTGCCGCCGGAGCCTGTCAGGCGACACGATACCGGCTTCGCCTATACATGCCCGTGGGCCAGGACCCAACCTGATCTTTTATTCCAGCACGCTTCATCAGCCGCAAGACCCGGTTAACTCCGCACTGCTGCCCGGTATCACGCAGATCGAGATGGATCCTGTGATAACCATAGGCGCAGCCAGACTCAAGCCAGAACTGTTAAATCTGCCCGGTCAGCATCTGGTCTGCATGGTGACGCTGTGGATTTGGCTGCTGAAGCCAGAAATAAAATCCACCCGGATGTACATTCAGAACCCGACAGAGCAGAAGAACAGGCCAGCAACGGCTGTTGTCGCGGATAAAGGCGTACCTCAGTCAGATAGCTTTGCGAATTACGCAGCGGCTTTTTTTAATATGTCCCGACCGTCGGTAACCCGCTTCAGTTCTTTCTGGAGACGGCGGATCCCGGCCTGAGCATTCGGCTGTGCATTTTTAGTGGAAAAATCCGGACCGTACTTCTTTATCCAGGCGTAAAGGCTGTAGGTGGTGATATCGAGACGTGTTGCAACGCTGGAAACAAAATGATCACGATCAACAACCTGTTTGACTGCCTGAATTTTATATTCTTCTGGATAGCTCTTACCGATCATAGGCACCTCTATTTAACTCATCTTAAATGACTCTGAGGTTTCTGTTAAATCTGTGGCGATTCGTCCAGCTCAGCGGGCTTACACCTGATCGAATACGTGAAGTCATCAGGATACTCCTCCTTTCAGGTCAGTCTGAGAGCACTATAGGGAGGGTGTAAGCAGAATCGTTATCGGTTCAATGAGGTAAAACCCTCATCCGGAGGAAATACAGGGTCTGTCTGTTGCACAGTGTGATTGACCGGAAAAAACTAAAAGACTCACCCGCTCTTCGGGTTAATAAGTCGCCTCCCTATGTTCCCTAAGATCCTCTCGTCCCTCAGCCGGAGATTATCAGGGGTTAACCGCAGGTCACCCGATGATGAACGAAAAATAAGGGGCTGCTGTATCACGCACAGGCACACTTCGGTGCCGACCGAAGCAGCACCCCTTCGTTATCATTAATCTGTCCGTAAATTAACAACTGAGCGGACCATGATTGCAGTACTTTTTGAGGCAGATGCTCTGCCAGAGGCTCAGGAAAGATATCTTCAGCTCGCTTCTGAACTGAAACCTCTCTTACTCCGACACACCCGGCTTTATTTCAATTGAGCGTTTCCAGAGCCTGACTACGCCCGGAAAGATTCTTTCTCTGTCGTGGCGGGAAGATGAGGAGTCTGTAGCCGGGTGGAAGCAAAATGTGATGCACCAGGCTGCTCAGAAAGAAGGTAATCAGTCCATTTTTTCATTCTACAGAATACGGGTAGCCAGCGTATTCCGTGATTACGCTTCTGATAAGAGAACAAGTCAGCATGTATGACATTCACGTTATTCTCAAAAACAGCCTGGGATCACTGGGTTCTCTGGGTAGAGTACTGGGTGAAAATGGAGTGGGTCTTGAAGGCGGTGGCGTATTTACAGGACCTGATGGCGGACATGCACATTTCCTGGTTGAGGACGGCTATAAAGCCCGCCAGGTGTTGACTGAGGCCGGTTTTAACGTCTGCAACGTGTGTCGTCCCCTGATAAGAAAATTGCCTCAGGAACGGCCCGGAGAGCTGGAAGAAATAGCTGACACTATTGCCCGAAGCGGCATCAATATTCTGGTACAGTACAGTGATCACAATAACCGGCTCATTCTCATTACGGATGATGATGCGCGGGCCGCCGAAGTAACCCGAACATGGGCAATACTCTATGAATGAATCTCGTTAAAACAACACGCGACAGTGAGCCAGATGATGTCCTTGAATTAGCCATGGCAAAGGTGGCTGCTGCGCTGTCTGATCCGTCGAGAGTCAGTATTCTGTACGCCCTGATGGACGGGCGCGCATGGACAGCGACTGAACTTAGCGTCGTGGCTGGCATAGCGGCCTCCACAGCCAGCGGGCATCTGAACCGGCTTCTCAGCAACGGTCTGGTCATTTGCCTGACGCAGGGGCGTCATCGCTATTACAGCCTTGCGGGCCATCATATCGCCGGACTGCTGGAGAACCTGATGGGGGTTTCCATGGGGACTGCCAAAGCCCCCGTTTCCAGTACACCGTTCTGTCTGCGTTACGCACGCACCTGCTATGACCATCTGGCAGGCGAGCTCGCTGTCAAAATTTATGAATTTATGCTGCAGGAAAAATGGCTCAGCGCAGAGGGTTCGGAACTGACATCAGTCGGCAAAATGCACTTTGAGAAAATGGGCGTTTTGCTTAACTCTCGCACACGACGCAAGCCCTGCTGCGGCTGCCTGGACTGGAGTGAAAGACGTTTTCATCTCGGCGGTGACGCTGGCTCAGCCCTGTTTACACTTTTTCTGCAAAAAGAATGGGGAGCGCGTACACAGGGATACCGTGAAGTGAACGTGACCGATTCAGGCCGGGTTGCACTACATCGACTGTTTAAGCTGTAAATTACCTGCACCTGAGCCATATCGGTTAATTCAACGGGTGACTCAAAGTGTTTTTACCCGTCTCTTTCATTTTAAGCAAAAGGCTCACTTCCCGATCAAAGCGAATCTGATATTCAGCTAGTGCAATCTGTGACCGACGCGGACAGTAAGATTAAAATTTTATGTTAATCTGCAAAAAAAGGGTTTACGTTTAGATAGCTAAACCTGAGGACTGAATCACTTCATCAATACTCACTCTAAGGACGCATATATGCCTGACTACGACTTCTATCAAAAAGGTAAGCAGATCGTTGCGTTAGAACGTTCGGAAAACAATCAGGCTGATAAATTGATTGCTCAGGGTTAATAAAAGCAGGGTGAAGAAATTAGTGCTACGACGAAAAAAAGTGCAATCTCGCGTCTTTATGACATTCGTAAAGATAACAGAATAGATCAGCGTAACTTTTTAGCAGGGGCGGGTACCATGCCGTTGATAGGTATAATGACAGCAATCGCAGCTTTTCTGTTACCAAAAAAACCTGACATTGACTAATGCCTGCCTGACGCTTATTGCCGACCTTCAGCTCAAAAAGATAATCTCACGCGAGGCAGTAAAAAACGCTTAGTCCGCAAAACGCTGGCATTCTGAAATGGGTATCAGAATATTGTTAATGCAGTCAGGCCTGTGCTATGTATGGGGTTTAAAACTATCCAGCCACTGTCAGGATGAGTTATGAAAGGAAGCTGTTTGTGTCAGAAAATCCGATATGAATGTGATGTACTGGAAGGGGAAATAGTGAACTGTCACTGCCATACCTGCAGAAAAGCACACGCCGCCCCCTTCGCACCAACAGCGGGCGTTAAACGCGAACATTTCAGATGGCTGGAAGGAAGTGAGCACCTCGGATCTTATGCCTCTTCCCCGGATAAACTTCGTCATTTCTGTTCACTTTGTGGCTCACACCTGATGGCAGAAAGGCCGCATCAGGGCCATGTTATCGTACGTGTGGCAACCCTGGATGAACCCCCCTCCTCTGCTGTTATTTCACATATCTGGTGCTCTCATGACGTCCCGTGGCTTAGTGAAAACCAGGATACGCCTTATTATGAGGAATGGCAGAAATCTGCTGGTCATAAATGAGAGAAAATTAATAGCGAGGCTCCTGTTTGCTCATAACAGACAGCAAAGGGAATCGCCTGATTTCAGATGCGAACGTTGCTGATTACAGATCTGAGACTAACCTGTTGTAGGCAACATGAGTAACCGATACGACTAAACTTCCATCGATTGAAAGGGGATTAAGTTCTGTATGCGCACTCCTGATTATCCTTCACAGGATTCTGATAAATGGGCTCAGGTGGATGCCTGGTTTTCTGAAAGACTTGCTCCTGAAGAGACAGCTTTGCAGTCTGCTCTCGCCAATAACGCCGGACAGGGATTGCCCGCGCACGACGTTTCCGCTTTACAGGGAAAAATGCTGTCTATTTTTATTCAAATGTCACGAGCCGTCCGGGTGCTTGAAATAGGCACATTAGGGGGGTATAGCACGATATGGATGGCCAGGGCACTCCCGCCGCATGGAAGCATAACGACAATTGAATTCAACACGCATCATGCAGAAGTAGCCAGCCAGAATATTGAAAAAGCGGGGCTGGCTGAGCGCGTCACATTACACAGAGGCGCTGCGATTGATATATTACCCATGCTTGATGCGCCTTTTGATCTGATTTTTATCGATGCCGATAAAGTAAATAACCCCCTTTATCTTGAATGGGCTATCAGACTGTCAAAACCCGGTACGGTCATCATTGGAGATAATACCGTGCGCGGCGGCCATATTATCGATGCCGACAGTAACGATCCCAATGTTACAGGCCTGCGGAAATTTGTCGACATGATCTCTGAGGATGAACGCCTTGAAGCGACAGCCGTACAGACTGTGGGTGAAAAAGGATGGGATGGTTTCGTTGTTGCTATTATTAAATGATCGATGACCACGACATCTGGAGACGCTATTTAACATCACGATTGTGCTATCGCTATACAGTTTATGGAGCAAAGCCCTGATAAGATTGGCGGATGCGCATTTCAAACCCAGCGGACATGATCTGAATAATCAGGTCGCCCGCTATCTGCTTATGGCCGGCGACCTGATGTTAATTCATTTTATACTGAAAGCGATCATTGATATGGGCTAATCTGTGGGAAGCAGATCAACTGGTGTGATGTCAGCGTGATGCCTTAACCAGTACATCACTATAAAAGCGATGTCAGCTATTTTTGAAAATGAAGTTAAGAAAACCGGCATTTAAGCTTTTTAAGCAGGGTACAACGAGCACGCTCTGAATCGCCACTCAAAAATCACAGCTATCGTTTATCGCAGATATGTCAGATTAATTGCAACCGCTGAATGAATGATCTCTCTTCATGAAGGCAACAAATTCGTCAAGAGGTAATGGTCTGGAGTAATGAAAGCCCTGCAGGATAACATTACCCATGTTAAATAAGATCTGCGCCATCTTCTCTGTTTCAACCCCCTCTACGACCACGCTCATTCCAGTTTTTTTTGCCATTTCAATTATATTCTCTATAATTACAAGGTTTTTTACGTCATTCACGCCATTTTTCAAAAGCGATCTGTCTATTTTAACTTCATCGAATGGCATTTCGTTCAGGACATTGAGCGACGCATAACCAGAACCAAGATCATCAAGAGACCATGACACGCCTTTTTCTGAGAGATCATTCATCATCATGGCTATTTTTTTCTTATCATAATAAAAAGTACTTTCGGTTACTTCCAAAGTTATTCTATTGAATGATATTGATTCTTTATCAAGTATAGCCTGAGCGTTATAAGTAAAACCTGGCTCCATTAATTGTAAGGGACTTAAATTAACAGACACCTTAACATTTATGTTATGACTATTCATTATTCTCATATCTCTGCAGACCTGTTCTAAAACCCAATACCCTAAAGGTATGATCAAACCTGAGGCTTCCGCTACGGGGATGAAACTATCAGGAGATATAAAACCTTTAGTTGGGTGCTTCCATCTCAAAAGCGCTTCTGCTGATCGAACATGTCCGTTATTATCTATTTGTGGCTGATAGCATATAAACAATTCGTTCTTTATCATTGCCTTAGTTAATGCGCATTCGATATATTTCTCATTGGTATAATCGCTGCGATATATAACAAGAATACCAAACATCAGAAGCAGGCAGATAGCATAGTTAACATATACGCCATTATTCATTATCGGTACGGGAGGATGAAAATCTTCTGAGGTAAAGCTAATGTCAGAGACAGAAAGAATAAAATATAGCAACAGACTAAACAGGGGAATGTAGTTTTTAAAATAATTGGATTCATTCCTGAGGAATAACATCCCACCTATGGAATAAACCAGTAAATAGGTGTGAGATGAGCGAGGGATGTTAGTAATTGGATAATCAGTCAGGGAGATTATTATACAGATAAAAAGAATAAGATGGGAAAATACAGAGACATCCCTTTTCCTGAGTCCTTTAAATGCTGTATACAATGAATAAACGCCTAGTGTGACAACGGATGAGCACATTGCGGCCAGATAGGGTTTATCACTATAAATATAAGCGCCAGACCAACCCACCCCGCCCGTGCAGCAAATTATACCGGTAAGAAAAAGCAGGAAACATTGACGTCTTTTGTGATTCTCGCGTGGAAGTTGATGGATATATGATTCCACAAAAGATATCACACGTTGCATTTTTTCCTGCATACAAATTTCCTTAACGAAATACTTGATTTATTCATTTTACGATCATACCTGCATTTCGTTTTCAATAGCACTGATCTGCTCTGATTGATTAACGTACGCTTATGCCTGTAATCACAACGCTTTTTTCGAGACGGACACTTTACTTCCTTTTTTACTCATAGCCGACATGGCTTCAGATGAGTCCGCTTCGTGCCAGAAGTGAACGTATTCAGCCTGGCAAGGGGGCTATCTCGTGCTCATAACAAGTTTAGCTGCGAAGCATAAAAATAATCCCCCTGTTGCTCTGTCCATCATCTGGACAACGTGATTTTTCTTCAATATGGCTGACGCAAAATGCGTGGATAAAATGAGTGTGACTGACCAAATAGTTCCAATCGCCACGTGGATGCTGACCAGGACAAAAGTCCATATCAAAGGTGAGTGACCGACAGGTATAAACTGTGGCAAAAGGAGACATAAAAAATGCCCATTTTAGGGTTGAGTAGATTCCCCAACATTCCTCTGATAAACCCGTTCCCCTGAAAACCATTGTCATCACGGAAAGATGTTCGGGGACGTATCAGCAGTTGTAAACCCAGCCAGCTCAGGTAGAACGCGCCACAAACTTTAAGCACAGTATAAGCCATTTCTGATACCGCCAGAAGAGCACCAAGGCCTAATGCGACCAGCGTCCCCCATAGAAAACAGCCTGCATCAATGCCAATCGCAGCGGGAAAAGCCTTTTTGCCGCCCTCCGCACAAGCGGTGCGCAGAATCAGTGCCGTATCAAGGCCGGGAGTCAGAGTAAGTAACAGCGCTGCGAGAGAGAATGCGAAGAGAGAATCGTTAACCGTCATTTTCTTTGTCTGAAAGAGCAGATGCTAAGCATTTAATTTTCTGTAATCAATCTGACAAATTTTAGTTTTTAAATGTCCGCTGTTCGCTCAGAGCGGACCGACATGCCTCTGAAGCCTACCACTGCTATTACCTGACCGGACGACGTTGTCTGAACGCGTTTCGGTTAACATCGTCAGCAGTAAAGCCTCGCTGCAGTGCGACAGCTGAATTCGATAGGGACAATAGAGTAATGCGATTGAATAAAAGGTGCAGGATTAGGCCGGCGAACCGGCCTGAGGTATTATCAGATGGCGCAATAAACGCGCGCTTCACGTGGCGTGTAGATACCAAACGTTACCACGCTCAGTAAGCCATTAACAAAAGTCTGCTGCACCTCAACCCGATTAACTTTCTCCTGTCCGCCGCACACCTGCGCCGCATCAATGCTCTTACGCTGACCGATACCTGAAACAAAGAACGGCTGGCTGGTGGTTTTCGTCGCCGCGGCAACCTGATTCTGTTTCATTACGAAAGTCTGCTGTGCACAGCCGGTTAAACTCAGAGCCAGTACCGCCGCAACAAAAAGCTTGTTCATAAATATCCTTATCGCCTGAAATGAAAAAAATGCTGAGTGAATTCATCACTCAGCCAGCCATCAGGTTATCGGCAACGAAAGCGGAAACATTAGAAATATTGTTAAGAACGCGTGACGGATGGGTTTTGCTGAAGAATGCAGAAATATACCCCTCCCTGCCTGGTAGGGGGGGTTAAGCGTTTTCCCTTAGCGAGTCAAATCGCAGAAGAACTTTTTGACGCCACCGGGAAAGCTGATGTATGCGGACTATTCTTCGCGCCCGCCGCACCACCAAAGGTCTATTCCAGCTCACGCAGTAGCGACTTATGCTTCTCGCTCGTAGCGGACCATGGCCTGCCGTTGGTCCGCTTCGTGCCAGAAGCGGACCCTGCCAGGTCCGGGCTAAGATAACCATCGGCGCGCTGGTTAATTCTGTGTCCAGCTGACATACAGAAAACTTCACTCACCATAACTGGGTTTTAAATAACTACTACGTCAAACCCTGCATCCAAAACCGACTGAGTTCAGCAGTGGTAATATTAGTGGCAGGCAACAGTGGTTCAGGTTGTGCAGAAAAAATCTTATCCGCGACTTGTCTTCCAGTCAGCTGGGCTGCTGAGGTCTTGCTATGTCTTAGCTGGTAAAAGCTTTCCGGAACAATCTCTATATCGTCAATCTCACTCAGTAAGCGAGCCAAATGCCATGCATCTTCCAGCGCCTGGCATGCTCCCTGCCCGGAAGTCGGTAAGGAAGCATGAGCCGCGTCTCCAATCAGTAAAATATTGTCCCGATGCCAGAAAGTAAGAGGATCAATGTCATGAACAAAAATGCACTTAACCGATGCTTTATCACATGACTGCAATATATTCTGCACAGGATCAGGCCAGTCCTGAAAACGCTGATGCAACTCATCGAAATAATGCGCTCGAAGGCGTTCATCGTTAACAGGAGCGTTCCATGCACCTGCCCAATAGCACCACTCGTTATTCACCGGCACGATGCCAAAACGCTCTCCCCGGCCTCGAAAATCATCGATAGCATTGCTCAGGCTGCCCTCTCGTTGTCTGCCTACGCCTATTACGTTCACAAAGCCATGATAACGAGGAGGTATTCTCTCCGCATACAAGGCCTGGCGGACGACTGAATTCATACGCCCGTCAGCTCCTACAACCAGATTAAACTCCTGGCTCAACTTCATTACATCTGCCGTAGTGATTGCACAACGGAATTTGATCTTGCAATCCAGACTATCCAGCGCACCGGTCAGTAAGCTGAGCAGCTCACGTCGTAAGACTGTCACGCTGGGAAAACCGCAAAGTGAATTTACTGCTGAAATATCGAACTCAGTCTGAAGAAGACCACATCGGTCAAACTGGCGCATCATGCAGGGCGTACCACCCACATGAATTACCTTTTTGTCCAGTCCCATCTTCTGCATGACGAACATGGCATTGGGCCACAACGTCACACCCGCTCCTGAAGTGGATACGGTGCTGCCACGTTCAAATATGCTGACCTGATGGCCCTGTCTGGTTGCAAGTATTGCCAGCGCCATTCCAGCAATCCCGGCTCCTACGATGGCAATTTTCTTAGGTCTGGTCATCATCTTCTTCCTGTTACGCAACGTAATAGAAATTGTAATAACCACCTTATTACTGATAAATATGGCAATATAGTTTTATTAATCTCATTTACTGGGATAATTTATGATTGAGAAATTTGAGATGCAGTGGCTGATCTGCTTTCAGGCTGTCTATGAAAAGTTGAGCTTTAAGCTCGCAGCAGATCAGCTTCAACTGCCATCATCTAATGTCAGCCGTCATGTCGCTTTACTTGAACAACAACTTCGCGTGCGGCTGCTGGAGCGCACAACCCGCAAGATAATTCCGACCGCAGCCGGTAAACAACTATATCAATCCATCACACCGCTCACGCGCGCTTTGGACCATGCCCTGGAAGAAGTATCCCTGTTCGGTGATTCACTTTCAGGCCATCTGAAGATCATTACCCCAGATCTTCCCTTCATGGCCGATGTCCTTGCTGACTTCTGCATCAGGCATCCACAAATCCAGCTCAGTTGTGACACTCAGCTGGACCCAACAGAAGGACTACTGGACGGATTTGATCTGGTATTACGCTTTGGGCGTGGACCACTGGAAGATTCCAGCTGGGTTGCCAGGGAAATTCTGCGCTGGCCAAGCTGTGTGGTGGCCGCACCAGAACTTCTGAAACGTTACCCCTTGCCACGATCGCCAGATGAATTAGCCAACATCCCTTGCATTACCAGTATGTCGGTACTCCAGGGAACGCCCTGGAGATTTAAACAAAACCAAACTGTTCGGGTGCATTCCAGTTACAAGGTGAACAGCGGACAGATGGCCAGAGCCGCTGCAATAAAAGGACTTGGCTTCGCCATTTTGCCTCTCCATGCGTGTGAATCCGAAATCGACAACGGCTCCCTTATAAAAATTAACTGTAATCGCGAACCTGAAGATCTGGTGCTCTACGCGCTGTATTCCGGCAGAAAATATCTACCTGTCAAAGTGAAGGCGTTTCTGGAACATTTGCAATTATCTATTGCCGATTCAAAGTTAGACAGCAAGGAAGGCATATAACTGACTAAACAATCCGGTATCCTGGACCGAGGCTAGAGGTCCGCTTTTCGCATAAAGCGGACATGGACCGGAGTGTCAGTCCGCTCGCCAGCAGCGGACTCTATTAGTTTATGATTTAGCAGACCCGCGTCTGTACGGGTCATTCAGCCACAGACCCTTACTGATTATTTCACTACCGGATTCTTCTGAAGTGAAAGCATATTCATAAACTCATCATCCAGGTGCAGATGCTGCCGGACAAGTTCAGGCGGAGTGCTCGCCAGCCACTGGTTAAGCGAAATATCGGCATAGTAATCGCTTTTAAACAGTTCAAGAAAACGCAGCGGCCCTTTACCGGTATTTTCGATGTAGTGACCCATTGCAAAAGGCACATAGCCAACATCTCCGGCGCGATAGTCAAACGTTCTTGCCTGACCTGATGAGGCAAAGACCCCCATCCGCCCCTCGCCTTCAAGATAATATTGCCACTCATCATTATTAGGGTGCCAGTGCAGTTCGCGAAGGCCGCCCGGCTCAATTTCCACCAGCGCGGCAGAGATGGTTTTTGAAACCGGGAAATTAGATGAATCGGTGATCCTGACGGTGCCACCCGGCGCGCGCACCGGTTCCTGAGCCAGCATCCTGTGAGTAAAGCGAATTTTCGATTTCGCAGTTCCTTTTATGCTGTCCGATTCCAGGCTGCCCGGAACGTTACCGGCAAAGATGTATTCATCATCAGGTGAAGGAAGATGGGCAAATGAAGAGACCGGTACCTTGAAGTTCTTAGCCAGAATTTCTGGTGGAATATGTCTGAACCAGTCTGACAGCAGAAAAGTGCTGTCCTCATCAAAATTACCGTCGTCAAAAGCCAGTAAAAACTCACACCCGTCAGGACCGAGCCCCTGAATCGAATGGGGAATACCCGGCGGAAAGTACCAAAGATCACCCGCTGCAATATCATCGACGAACCATCCGCCACTGGTGTCAAACGCAGTTACCCGCGCAGTGCCGTAAGTCATATAAGCCCACTCGCCCTCCTTGTGCCAGTGCAGCTCGCGGATACCTCCGGCATTAAGACGCATATCGACGCCCGCGATCGTCGTGGAGATGCCCAGCTCCCGCTGCGTCACCTGCCGCGTCCAGCCACCGCTTCCCTTGCGAACATGTGCGTCACTGAAAGAAAAACGGAGATTCGGCAGTGTTCCACTGTCTGTCGCAGGCGGATTTACGATGTCCGGGTTTTCTGCTTCACGGACGGGATCATGAGGGCCGGGATCCCGTCCTCCGCCGCCAGTGCCAGCAGAAAACGTCTTTACACTGTTGTCGTGAGCCATCGCCTGACCTGCTGCAAGCGCGACCGTTCCACCTGCCGCAAAAGCCATAAAGTGTCTTCTTGTTAATGTTTTCATCGCCATCCATCCTCAGAATAATTATCTTTGGTCTTATTTTGCTAACGCCCTAACGTTATAGACGCACTGAAAATGAAGACGGACAAAATTTTGTAACACTGCAGAGACAGTGAAAGATCGCTTCCAACAGTCAAGGCCGATGAATGTATTCAGAAAAATTAATACTGTTTAATCGCTGTGTAGTTGTGAAGGTTTTAACCGTAAAATAAGCGCACTTATCGTCAATCAATACGACAATTTTTTATTTCCGCACAGCCGTTTACCCGTTACAACTGATAAAAATTTTTACCAATTGCGTGGATTAACAGACCCTGAATATCTGAGAACCCACGGCTTTTAAATAAGATTTTTTACAGATGAAAAAGAAAAACGTACCGGATGCGATTCATGCTCAATCCGGCCAGTTAGCTATTCTGAGGTTCTGAACGTGTTCTGGCGGTTTTCTGCAGCCTAAAAGGATACTGGCTGTGAGTTCAAAAGGTCACGGTGCGGTCATGCCGGGTTTCTGAGGCAGAACTGATGGGTAACGTTATCTCTGTCCGATAAAATAAAACCTGCCCGTTCATAAAAAGCGAATGCTGATGAAGGCGCATTGGTATTAATCGCATAAAACCAGCTGTCTGCATCCCTGAGTATTTCACTGAGCAGGCCGCTGCCTATCCGCCTGTTTCTCCATTCCCTGCTTATATAGAAATGTCGCAGCCGCCCGATGCCTGTTTCTGATTCAAAAGGGTCAATATTAAGCCCGCATACGCCGACCATAAGGCCATCAGCATACGCGCTTATCAGGCTTTCGCCAGGTCTGTTAAAACGGTTATCTCCACTGAGCCAGTTTTCTTCCAGCCGACGCAGCATATTGAATCCCTCGGCCATACTCTGCGATTTCAGTGCCTCAAACCCCGGGCTGCATGGGATAACTTTCGCATAGTGGATGTTCATAACTGGCCCTCCTTTTTACAGGTTTCATAAATTAACAGGATTACCTGAGCGTCCGGAATAAGGAGGGTACTGCCTTTTCCCTGCGCCCCATTCATGTTCATCCAGAGGGCTGGTTCAGCTTAATTCACGATATCTTATGCTGTTTAATTAACCATCTTGTCGCCGTTCAGGGTGAAAGGGCTGAGAGAAGAGTCCACCCGTTAATGACGACTCTTCCGGTTTCCTTAGCAACGCTTTTTCTTCTTCTGGAAGTATACGACCGCTGTTCACCCAAAACCTGACCCTGTCACCCTCAAACAGCGCTCGCGGTCATTAAAGAGACGAATGAGCATGGGAGTAACACATAAGCTGTAATCGCTTCACCGCCCGAATCCATCACCTCGCAGCCCGGACAGGCATAAACAGATACAGCAGTCCGGTTGATGCAGGCCCCGTCCTGACTATGATCGTCTTTTACTGTGCCTTACCGCTCAGCATCTGCCTGCGCCCCGTAATTCAGCACTTACGTCGGCGTTTTGATTCCCGGCATCCCTGTTTCCCTTACATTCCTCTTCAGTTAACAACCTTTACCTGATAACCGCGTGAAATCATCTATTCGTTAACAATTCAGTTGCGATGGCGTGTGAATAAATTTATTACTATTCAGTAACTTATAACTGCATGCCCACAAATTTGTTAATCATTCTCATATAAGGCTATTTTATGAAATCTGAACCTGCCGCCGGGGAGTGTCACACACCGGGATTATTCCGGACCTTGCGAACTTTTCCGGGACGGTCCACGCCCTGCTCTTTTTCACATTAGTCATCCGGTTCAGTTATTTTATGGCATGGCCGTTTATCGCCGTAATCATGACGCAGAATTATCACATGACCCCAGTCGCCATTGGCGTCGCCATGACCAGCAGCGCCTTAATTTCCGTAGTGCTCGGCATGTACGGAGGGCAGATCTCGGACAGGCTTGGCCGACGCCTCATTCTTTTACTCGGCTGCGCCTTTTCGGCTCTGGGCTACATTATTCTTGCAAAGGCGGCAGGATTGGGACTGTTTATTACCGGTCTGATGATCATCGGCGTTTCCTTTGCCTGGGTTGATCCGCCATTGCGCGCGTTGATGAGCGATTTACTGGGTGACCGACGTCGCCGGGCGATTGCGCTGCAGATGCGTTATTACCTGATCAACGTCGCGGCTGTATTTGGTCCTCTGGTCGGCATCGCGTTCGGGCTGACCTCGCAGAAAGGCACATTCCTGATCACCGGATTGTCTTACCTGCCTTTTTTTGTGTACGTGCTGCTGTTTATTCCGGCCGGGGCATTGCTGGCCGGGGAACAGAAAGAAAGCGAAACAAAACTCAGACTGCATCAGGTCACCGGCATTATTATCAGGGACAGAGTCTTTATTGCAGCGCTGCTGTGCAGCATTTTATGCAGTGTGGTGTTTATTCATTATGAAGCGGTTCTGCCTCAGTATCTCCTTTTACTGAACGGCGAGAAGGCCATTAAGCTGATTACTCTGATTCTGGTGACCAATGCATGTACCGTACTGATGTTTCAGACATTTATCATGCGGTTTCTGGCAGGCTATACGCTGCCGGAACGTATTCTGCTGGGTGGATTGATTTTTGCCTTGTCGCAACTCTGCTTTTTTTCGGTGCGTTCACCGGATGCCTGGATATGGCTCACGGTGACCTGTGTGTTCAGCATGGGTGAGGCGATCCTGATGCCGAATCTGAACATTCTGCTCGACCAGCTCGCTCCGCCAGCGCATCGGGGTGCCTATCTTGGCGCGTCTATGCTGACGACCCTGGGCATTGCGGCCGGACCGTTAATCGGTGGCGTCATGCTGGCGTGGACCGGTGCGGGAGTGTTTATCTGCACGGCGTTGCTCAGCCTCCTGCTGTGCGCCATTATCCTGGCATACAGACGCAGAATACTGGTGCGTTTGCGGAATACTCTGTGAGAAATGCTTCAGGCGTTCAGGCCCCGGCCGGCGGACGGCACAACAGCATAGCGATTCATCACAACGCTATCGTATCTTCGTTAACTGCATAAGGTATATGACAATGCAATCGTCCCGGTATCTGTCATGAAATCAGCCACGCTGGAAGAGATATACCGCTCTGCCAGTACGAAAACGGTCGCGACATGGGCGAAAAACCCAGGGACAGGGAAGGTTAAAGAGGGAAGTGACTATGACCCGGTGAAACTTGCGCTCGCAACAGCATTCAGCCGCCTTTATCTGCGGCTGTCTCACAGCTCCTCAGTGAGTTACAGCTGATCTCCCGGCACGATCCTCTGGCCGATCTGTTGCCCGCCCGGGGATTTCACTTCACCTTTATACCCCTGACTTTACCGCTCTACGACGCACACGAATTGTTGCCGGAGAAAATGACGCAACTCGCGGCGATATGGTCAGCATTTGACGCAAAAAAAGTGGTTATCCGGCATCTGCGCCTGGTGGCATTGCCAAATCAGTTGCTGCTGGCAGGTATCCCTGAAAGCCCGGCAGGCGACCTGCGCCAGAGCTTCTGCGAACAGGTGATGCAGTCTGACTGGAAAGAGGAGGTACTGTTGCGTCATTCTGGCAAGGCACTGCCCGCCCCTTTCTGGCACAGTACGATCCTGCGCTACCACGCAGATTTTCTGCCCGACAATCTGCGCCACTATTTTGCTGAACGGCAGAACTGTCACTATGGCGAGGTTAGCGGCGAGCTGACTCTGGCCAGAGTTAACTATAACTGGACAACCTGTTATCCCTTGCCGCAGTGACACCTGGCTGACCGGATGTCACTGCGTGACAGTCATTGCTGCCGGAGAAGAGGCGCCACCCGCAGCGCATCCTGAGAGCCCGGAAACAGCGGCAGCAACGTTGTGCGCGGGTGTGTGACGCTCCCGTGTGCGTGATTCAGGCTGGCGTTCAGACCGTTACCCTTTTCTGCCTTTGACCTGTCCGGCTCACGGGCAGCAGCAGCGGATGGCTTCGCTATGCAGACATGCCGCCATCGATAACCAGCTCAGTGCCGCTGACATACCGGCTCTCATCGGAGGCCAGGAACAGCGCTGCTGCCGCGACTTCATCAGGATGCCCCAGCCGTTTTGCCGGTATCTGCGCACTCAGTGCCTCCCTGACTTCATCGCTCGCCTGGTCAAACATCGGCGTATCGATCGGGCCGGGACTCAGAGTATTAACCCGGATGCCGCGCGGTGCCAGTTCATGACTCCAGGTGCGGGCATAGGATCGCACCGCAGCCTTACTGGCGGAATAGGTGCCATAACCCGGATTCGCCATACTGCCTGCAATCGAACCGACCAGCACGATAGCGCTGCCCTCGCCCATAAGCTGTACCGAACGTTGCACCGCCAGCACCATGGCCCGCACATTCAGATTAAAGGCGCGGTCAAAGTGCGCTTCCGTGGTCTCGTCCAGGGATGCCGGTTCTGCCACGCCCGAAGAACTGACGAGGATATCGAGGCGGCCAGCTTTGGCCTGCAGCGTCCCGAACAGACGTGCGAGATCATCGGGGTGCGTAAGATCACCGGCAACTGTTTCAATCTGGCCCCTAATCAGTGCAGCAGCCTCAGCCAGCTGCGTTTCACGGCGGCCGGTGATAAAGACCCGGGCGCCTTCCCGGGCAAATCGATGGGCAATAGCGAGGCCGATACCGCTGCTGCCGCCGGTAACCAGAGCGACTTTTCCACTTAGTTTCATCATTGTGACTCCAGACAGACCTTAGACATCCAATGATATATTTTGTATATTTAGTGTCAATTACGCACCTGATGTATACCAGATATCCCCAAGGAAACCGAATGTCCCCTGATATCACTACGCTGCTGGCCGAGATCAACAGTACCCGCCCTATCCTTGAACAGGTCGCGAACAAATGGTCGGTTCTGATCCTGACAGTGCTGTGCGTTCAGCCTGCCCGATTTAACGCTATTAAGCGCAGGCTGGACCCGATTACCCACAAATCTCTGACGGAAGCCCTGCGACGGCTGGAACGTAACGGATTAGTCAGCCGCAAAGTGATCGCTTCATCGCCTGTGGCAGTGGAGTATGCAATCACGCCGCTGGGTCAGACCCTGCAGACCCCTTTCGTCGCGCTGGTCGGCTGGGCAAAGCAACATGGAGAGACGCTGAAACAGGCGCAGACGGCCTATGACGCCGAAGATGAGAACAGGACAGAATAAGCAGATTCGCATTAACAATGAATACGGGTTTCTGACAATCAACCTGTAAACGCGCATGTACAGAAAGGTACTGCCGTCACGCCGGTCTGTCGCTGCTGGTCAGACGTGAAACGGGTTCCGCTGAAGGAGTGAGCGTCGCACAGAGACAGGCCTGGCACCTGCTCTGGCAGTGATAAGAGCTCTGTTCTGTTGCATAACGAGGTGTTTATAAGGCTGCAGCGTCGGACGCAGCGCGTCACAAAAGCGTGCAGTAATGAATGCATCAGCCTCCGCTTACTCTTCTGCTGGCTGTGAAGGAAAGTCAAAAAACTGAAAGGTACCATCACGGCGCGCTTTGGCCTGATACATCGCTTTATCCGCATTCTCAAATAACATTTTAGCGGAGATGTTGCCGAAACGGGCAAGGCTGATACCGATGGCGGCGCTGATGCGCACCTCCACATTATTGATGGTAAAGGGCTTTTGCAGGCTGCTGGTGATACGCAGGGCAATAGACGATGCCGCTTCACTGTCCGTGCAGCGGGCTGCCACGACAAATTCATCGCCGCCCAGTCTTGCCACGGAGTCACCTGGACGCATACAACGCTGGAGCCGCTTACTCACCTCCTGCAGCAACGCATCGCCCGTAGCATGGCCCATCAGATCGTTTACCGCCTTGAATCCATTTAGATCGATGAACATCACCGTGGTATAAGCCTGTTCATCGGTACGGGCCAGCATCTGTTCAACCTTATCGTTGATCCAGGCGCGATTATGCAGTCCGGTCAGCGTGTCCAGGGTGGCCAGCTTTTCAAGATCGCGTAATTTTTCTTTTTCGCGCGTGATATCACGCGACACCAGCACGGCGCCAATATTTTTGCCTGTGGAAGGATTGATCACGCCACAGGCTTTGGTGCCCATCAGCATGTAATGACCGTCGCGATGCAGTTTGCGCACCTCAACCACATCCGGCAGCACGCCGCCGCTGAAGAGCGTGGCCAGCGCGTCAGTCGCAGGCTGGCGATCGTCAGGGTGCAGCAAATCCACTACCCGGCGGCCGATCATCTCTTCGGCTGTCCAGCCAATCAGTTCGCAATAAGAGGGGGAGACGGAAACGTACCGGCCCTCTGCATCGCAGTGGGCGATCAGATCGGTGCTGTTTTCGATCAACAGCCGATACTCAGCCGCCGTGCGCAGCGCATCCTCCAGTGCTTTACGCTGTCCGGTGACATCAAGGATAAAGCCGTTGTACTGCAGAGGAGAGGTACCCGGCTGTGAATCGGGCAGGCCGGAAACAAGGACGCGCCGCGTTTTGCCATCCAGACAGTGAATCGGCACCTCAATGTGAAAAGGCGTCAGCCCTTCAAGCGCTGCCGTCAACTGCAATGCGACCTTTGCATCGTCCTCAGCCTGCGCCAGCCTCAGCCATGAACTCAGCGTCACGCCCCTGAGTTCGGGTATCACGCCGGCAGGACTTTCCTGACTGGCGATGCAGATACCCTGCGCATCTGTAGACCAGACGGCGGTAAAGGAGGGTTTGATCATTGTGTACATGGCGGTCGGCTCCGGTGTGACTGACGATATTAAACAAGCTCAATACTCGTCGCACAGACCTGATTATAACCTTAAAAACCCGCCCGGCACGGATGAAGGAGGCGGGCTGAGGTTCATTCCTGCGAGATTCTCCGCCCTGAACGATGGCTGCAACCCGAACCTGTCCGGTTGCTTTTCTGAGGTGCCCTTCTCCCTGTGGCTCTGCGCAAATTTATAACCGGATGCGGTGGTAAAGTATCAGCCTGTGTATATCGGCTGATACGCCAGAAATCTTTAATCCTGGCATCCCTTTTCCCGCTCCGACTGCGGTGAACAACGTGGTAGGGCCTGACGCCCCGGCGCCGTTTCGTGTTATCCGCCTGGCAGGCTGATGGCGCGGCCGAACCGATGCAGACGCTATCAGCAGCGGCGGCGAAACTGTTCAGTTTTTTTTCTTAAATAATCCGGCGTCGCAAAGAACGTGTTGCCAGTTTATCTGACCACCGGCCCCGGCTAATCGTCTGCTATCAGATGCTGAGATGCAGTGCAGAGGCCAGGCTGACGGGCCGCTAAGTCAAATCAGCCATCATGACCCGCCGTGCCGCTCTGGCTGCTTTTGTGAGCCGGGTTTGTTTGCTCATTAACCTCGCCTTCCGCTGTTCGCTTAATATTCACTTAAGATTACTTTTATAACCTCTCCGCTTTATTAGCCCATGTTGGGCTTTTCCGGAGTGTTACCCTATGCAAAATAATCACACAGCCTCTCTCTCCTTGAGTAAAGTACCGGCCATAACTGCGGCGTTCTGGCTGACTAAAATCGCGGCGACCACACTGGGTGAAACCGGTGGTGACGCGGTGACAATGTCGATGAACCTCGGTTATCTGACCGGCACCCTGATTTTCGCCATCATCTTCCTGGTGGCGGTGGTGGTGCAGATCAATCGCCACAGCTTCAACAAATGGATCTACTGGTTCACCGTGGTTGCGACCACCACCGTCGGAACCACGCTGGCGGATTTCGCTGACCGCTCGCTGGGTATCGGTTATCTGGGCGGCACCGTGCTGCTGAGCATCCTGCTGGTTCTCTCGCTTTTCCTCTGGAAAGTGACCTGCGGAACGGTAGCGGTCAGCTCGGTCAGCAACGGCGTGACCGAGACGTTTTACTGGGTCACCATCATGTTCTCGCAGACGCTGGGCACCGCACTGGGTGACTGGACGGCAGACAGTGAAGGGCTGGGCTACGATGGCGGGATCCTGCTGTTTGTCGGCGCGCTGGCTATCATCTGGGCGGCCAGCCGCTTCACCTCGCTGTCGCGCACCGCGCTTTTCTGGGCCGCCTTTATTCTGACCCGCCCGCTGGGTGCGGTTGTCGGAGACTTCCTGGATAAACCCTTTGCCGCAGGCGGGCTGGCGCTGAGCCGCTACGGTGCCTCGCTGGCCCTGGCGCTGATGATTATCACTTTTCTGGTTCTGCTGCCTCAGCGCCCTGCCACCCGGCGTGTCACGGCAGGCTGAGACGACCCGCTCCCTCCCCTCTTCATCGCTGTGATCAGAGCCGCCCGTCAGGGCGGCTTTTTACGCGCAGCGGCGATGCGCAGATTACCGCAACCGCCATTTCACTGTTCAGACCGCGATACTTTTCGTTTCCAGCCCGATGTGCTTACATTACACTGCCCCACGGGTCACCTATACATCAGAATACCAGGACGCTCAGCGTCCCGGTTCCCTACCCGGAATGACCCTGCAGCCCCGCAATAAACGATCAGAAACGTGCTCAGCCCGGAACAGAGAATGCTTATGTCAGATCCCCGTTGTCACCTTAACGCCTGCGGCCCATCAGTCCGATGGTGAGCCGTCCACTGTTTGTCACGCTGGATGGCCCCAAAGGCGCCGGAAAAACTACCCTGCTGGAGGCGATCGCTCGGAGTCTGAGGGCAGAGAAGCGCAAGGTCGTCCGGCTTTGCGAAAAGAAAAGCGATCCTTTCAGAGCGGAAACCATGTTGCTCGTAAACCGGCTTGCCAGAAACCCCTCTGTTGAGCTGGAACGGGAGATTTGCCAACGCTTTGCGCTGAGCCGGGCATGGATTTCACAGCAGGTTCTGACCAGACAGCCAGCCGACAGCCTTATTCTGATGGACCGCTGGTATCCCTCAGATGCCGCGTTTCGCCGGATGATCCCCTTTGCGGAGATCTTACAGCTTAACAGAGAGCACAACGTGCGTGTTCCGGACCTGCACGTCGGCGTGGTAACCGCTCCGGAGGTATCATGGGCAAGAGCCGCGGCGCGGTCGCGGGGTCTGGGCAGCACGGTGATCCAGCGGCTGGATGAGCACACTGCCTGCACCCGTGCGTTTGAGCTGGAGGTCGCGCGTAACGGCTGGTTGTTATGCCGTAATGAGGGAAGCCTGGATGAGGCAACGCAGCAGGTCATGGAGGCGATTAACGCATTGCGTTGATCTGTCAGCTGGCATGACTCATACCCGCTTTGTCCTTTGCTGCCAGCCTGCGCAATGGGAATCGAAAATGTGTATTGCAAAGGTCTGAGGGTGAAATGCCGTTCTCGCTGCATAGCGTGTCTTATCCGGTCAGAAAAGCGGGTTAACGATTTGTAAGCTCTGGTCTGAACCCACGCCGTGATAACCGACCCCCTCGCCTCTTAAAACATCCGATGTCTGCCCACTCCGGCCCGGATATGAACCTGATGAACCACACCTCCACTCATTCTGTTTGCTATTACTGCTGGCCCTGCTTAACAAAATGAATAGTCTTAAATGAATTAGAGTGATCTTAATCACATAATTTCAATTAAAACATCATCAACTGTAGTAAAAATTTCATCGCTGCTTAACAGTATCGGCCCGGCAGAGGTTTTAACCCTTTCCCCTGTTCCTCTGGTAAAGGTTTAACGTGACATCTCATTAATAACGCACAGCCTCGGACTGCATTTATTCGCTTTGCACGACGAATAATTCTGATTGATTCCTGTAAACCCATTCAGAAATTACTTTTCATTTGCTTAGTTTACCTCAGGGTTACGGAATACCTTCATGCCACGAATCAGATTCAGTCAGCCCGTGTTACACCGCGTGACGTTCATTATTTTATTCTCACTCTATATTTCGGTTTTCCTTAACCTTCCTTTTTACCGCCAGGCCAGTTCACTCATTCCGCTAAACGGTGCGGGTAACATATTCTTTTTCCTTTCTATGCCGGTGGTGGCGTTCAGCGCCATTAATGTAGTGGTGACGCTCGCCTCCTTTTTGTGGCTCGACAGAATCACCATTGCGTTATTTGTCATGATTGCCGCCACCGCGCAGTATTTTATTCAGCACTACGGCATCGTCCTTGATCGTTCGATGATCACCAATATGGTGGATACGACGCCCGCTGAAAGCCTGGCGCTGCTGACGCCTCAGATGATCCTCGTCATTCTGGCGAGCGGAGTGTTGGTCGCGGCGCTGGCTTTCTGGCCCAGGTTTAAACATGCCGTTCCGGTGTGGAAAGGTATTGTACAGCGCGGCATCAGTCTGGCGATCTCTCTTGTTATCATCGCCCTGATTGCCCTGCTGTTTTATAAAGATTACGCCTCGCTGATTCGCAACAACCACTCGCTGCTAAAGTCACTCAGCCCCTCGAATTTCATCGCCGCCTCACTCTCTTACTACAGCCATCGCGAGCGGGCCAACCTTCCGCTGGTGAAAATAGGTGAGGATGCCCGTCAGCAGCCGCAGATGCTGAACGGCCCGAAAAAGAACCTGACGATCCTGGTAGTAGGTGAAACCTCACGCGCCGCCAATTTCTCTCTGGGCGGTTATGACCGGGAAACCAATCCGTTGCTCGCAAAACAGGACGTCATCTACTTTCCGGCGACCTCTTCCTGCGGCACCTCCACCGCCGTCTCCGTTCCCTGCATGTTCTCAAATATGCCGCGTCGCCATTATGACGATGCACTGGCCAGCCATCAGGAGGGCCTGCTGGACATCCTGCAGCGCGCCGGGCTGAGCGTGTTATGGAATGAGAACGATGGCGGCTGCAAGGGTGCGTGCGAACGGGTGCCGAATCAGGAGATGACCGATCTTAATCTGCCGGAGATGTGCATCAACGGCGAATGCTATGACGATGTGCTTTTTCACGGGCTGGAGGCGTACATCAGCCAGTTGCAGGGCAATGGCATTATCGTGCTGCACACCATTGGCAGTCACGGGCCCACCTACAACCACCGCTATCCCCCGGCGTTCCGCAGATTTACACCCACCTGTGAAACGAAACAGATTCAGGAGTGCTCCCAGGCGCAGCTGATCAACACTTATGACAATACGATCCTCTATGCGGACTACATCGTTGATAAAGCGATCACGTTACTCAAAGCCCATCAGGATAGATTCACTACCAGCCTGATCTATCTCTCAGACCATGGTGAGTCTCTGGGCGAGAACGGTGTTTATCTGCATGGTCTGCCCTACGCGATTGCGCCCGACGTCCAGACCCACGTTCCGCTGCTGATCTGGCTGTCGCCTGACTACCAGCAGCGTTACGGCGTGGACTACCACTGTCTGGACCAGCACGCCGCGACGCAGAAATATTCCCACGACAATCTTTTTTCCACGCTGCTGGGGATGACGGGCGTGCAGACCCGGGAATATGTCGCCGCTGACGATATTCTGGCGAGCTGCAGACGTCAGCCCTGAGTCCCGGCCCGGCAGCACAGCCTGCTGGCGGGCCGGATGATTAACAGCGCGGGTCTGCGGCCCAATCAGAGCAGTGTGACCCTGCCCTGGAAAACGACCGGCCCCGATGGCCCGGCCTGTTTAGAGCCGCCCAGCGGTTCAAGACTGACCGCCAGCACCGTCTGGTTGTCCAGCGCGCCGGCAGGCAGTTTAAAGGCGTTACCCTCGCGACGCGCGATCAGACCCAGCGACTGTGGTGCGGCACTGCCTTTGATCAGCCATAGTTCAAAGTTTTTATCCGCAGGTAGCGTGATGTTCAGGGCAGATACCTCAATCAGCGAAGCGGACTTATCCAGACTCACCACAAACTGCGCATCAGGCTGCGCCCCGCTGAGCACCGCCACCGGCTGCAGAGCAGGGGTGACATCGGGCCTGGTCACGTAACTGACGATCAGGAAGCCCGCCAGCGCCGCCGCCAGCCCCCAGCCGAGCCAGAATCCGGGATGAACGGATGTGCGGGGTGCAGAGGCTGCGGGTGCGGCGCGGCTGAGATCCCGCTCAATCCGCTGCCAGACGCCGGGCGCAGGCGCGACCGCCGGAGTGATGCGATCGAGTCCGCTAAAGGCTTTCTGCCAGTGCAGCACCTCGGCAGCAAAAGCCACGTCCTCATTAAGCCGTTTATCCAGCGACTGACGGGTGGCGTCATCGGTCAGCCCAAGCACATATTCCGCGGCGACAAGGTCTTCGTTTTCCTGAGCACTCATAGGCCTATGCACTCCCGCAGATGGGTTAACGCGCGACGGATCCAGCTTTTTATGGTGCCTTCCGGCTGGCTCAGGGAGAGGGCAATTTCACTCTGCGACAGGCCACGATAATAGGCGAGCGAAAGCGTCTGACGCTGTTCTGGCGGCAGATGCGCCATACAGTGCTGAAGACGGCGCGCCTCTGCATGTCCGCCATCGGCAGAGAGCGGGGTATCAAAGCCCGCTTCCGCTTCGGTGATCTCCTCCATGGAACAGCACCGGTTCTCATGTTTTCGCAGAAAATCGATCGCCCGATTGCGGGCAATGTGACAGAGCCATATCTGCGGTTCGCTGCGCCTGTCGTCGTAATAGGTTGCCGATTGCCAGATCTGAAGGAAGGTGTCGTGGAGGATCTCTTCTGCCCAGTCACGGCGCCGGACCATACGCAGGATAATGCCGAACAGCTTCGGAGAGAGGCTGTGATACAGCTGCGCCAGCGCGGCTTTGTCGCCGCAGGCAATCTGATTCATTAACTCAGCCTGAATGTGAGGCACGTTTTTTGTCATCGTCTTCCCTGTTAAAGGTGTAGCCACATCAGTGGCTACACACAGTATAGATGACACTTTTTATGGCATCAGCACGGTATCGATAACGTCAATGACGCCATTACTCTGGTTCACATCATAGGTGGTGATATTGGCAATGTTGCCCTGGGCATCTTTCAGCTGGATGTTGTGCGGGCCGTTCGCCATCACCCACAGCGCGCCACCCTGCACCGTTTTCAGTTCGGCTTTACCGCCACCCGCTTTAATTTTTTTCTGCAGCGCTTTCATATCCAGTTTCCCGGCCACGACATGATAGGTCAGCACGCTGGTGAGTTTCTGTTTGTTTTCGGGTTTCAGCAGGGAGTCGACGGTACCCTGTGGCAGTTTTTCGAACGCGGCATTAGTCGGCGCGAAAACGGTAAACGGCCCTTTGCCTTCCAGCGTCGGCACCAGACCCGCCGCTTTAACGGCCGCCACCAGCGTGGTGTGATCTTTGGAGTTAATGGCGTTCTGTACAATATTTTTCGACGGGTACATCGCTGCCCCACCGACCATCACCGTGTCGCTGTCCATGGTCGCTGCATAAGAGGCACCGCTGAAAACTAAAGCAGAAAAAAGCAGAGCTGGCATGAATGGTTTCATTTTCACTTTCCTCATTGAGTTTACGGACAGGGCCGATGTGCCCTTATCTGTTAATACGAATGAGCAGGGAAAACGGATGCAAAAAATTTTAATTTTTTTTGAGAAATGATCGGATAACAATCAATATTCTGATTCTTAAAAGATTTATCTGCGCGAACGGTGGCGGGCAGAAACGAAACCAGCCGCGTCATCCGGGTGACGGAATGGCACGGCATAGCACTGCGGCTGAACCACAGGGCAATTCAGGCTTTGCAGCGTCAGCCTGCGTTACGCTCAAAATGGCTGTTCACAAAGGCGCGACAGCGCGGGGAGATGGGATCCAGAAACACCTGTTCCGGTGAGCCGGACTCTTCGATCATACCCTGATGCAAAAATACTGCCTTGTTCGACACGTCGCGTGCAAAGCCCATCTCATGCGTCACGATGATCATAGTGCGCCCCTCCTCCGCCAGGCCGCGAATAACCCGCAACACCTCCCCCACCAGCTCCGGATCCAGCGCAGAAGTCGGTTCATCAAAGAGTATCGCTTTCGGCTGCTGCGCCAGCGCCCGGGCAATCGCCACGCGCTGCTGCTGTCCGCCTGAGAGCTGTGACGGCCAGGCATCCCGTTTTGCATAGAGCCCCACCTTCTGCAGCAAGGCTTCGGCTTCCTCGAGTGCCTCTTTGTGAGGACGCTTCTGCACATGGACGGGTGCTTCAATGATGTTCTGCATCACCGTTTTATGCGGCCACAGGTTGAAGCTCTGAAACACAAAGCCGAGCTGCATCCGCATCAGCTTGATGCGACGACGCTGCTCGCGGCTCAGTTTCTCATCGGCATTATCCAGCGTGACGCTGACGTCGCCGACGGCGATCTCCCCCGCCTGTGGCACCTCCAGAAACGGGATGCAGCGTAACAGCGTACTTTTTCCCGACCCGCTGGCTCCGATCAGTGAGATGACGTCGCCGTCCTGCGCAGTCAGACTGATGTCATGCAGCACTTCGTGTCCCGCATAACTCTTTCTGAGGTGGCTCAGCATGATGGTAGGTGCGGTCATGAGCGTGCTCCGAAATAGTAAGGTGATAAGCGTCGTTCCAGCATAGATACCCCTTTACTGACCAGGATGGTCAGTAGCAGGTAGATCAACGCCGCGCTCAGGAACACCTCCAGCGCCCGGAACGTAGACGAGACGATGGAGTCGGCAATGCCGGTCATCTCCATCAGGCTGATGGTGCTGACCAGAGATGTCGCTTTGATCATGGAAATGATTTCATTGCTGTAGGCGGGTAACGCCTGGCGGACCGCAATCGGTAAGGTGATGCGGGTGAAGATCTTATACGATGACATACCCGACACTTTCGCCGCCTCCAGCGACTGCTGACTGACAGCGCGCAGCCCGCCGCGCAGAATTTCCGAGGTGTAGGCCGCATCGTTAAGGATGAGTGCCAGCAAGCCGCACCAGTAAGGATCGCGCAGCAGTGGCCAGAAGAGGCTCTCCCGCACCGCCGGTAAACTGCCCAGCCCATAGTAGACCATGAAGATCTGGATTAGCAGCGGCGTGCCGCGAAACAGCCAGACGTAGAACCGGCAGAACAGGCTGCCGACGCGCGTCATGCGCAGCAGATTCAGCAGCAGCGCCAGCGCGCCGCCGCCCAGCAGGGAAAGCAGCGCCAGGTTTACCGTCAGCGGTAATCCTTTCAGCAGTGCCAGCAGCGTCTGCTGTAAAAACATGATATCCACGTGGACTCCTTATCCCTTTACGCGCTGTTGACCGCGCATTGAAAACTTTTCCACGTAGCGGAAAACCATATCGGAACAGGTGGTGATAATCAGGTAGATCACCGCCCCGACGCTGTAGAAGAAAAAGGACATCTGGGTCGAGTTTGCGGCGGTGGAGACCTGGTTCATGGTTTCCACCAGCCCGGTCACGGAAACCAGCGCCGACTCTTTAATCACCGACTGCCACTGATTGCCCATGCCCGGCAGGGCAGTCCTTAACGCCTGTGGCACAATAATGCGACGAAACATCATCAGCCGGCCCATGCCGGTTACGGTGGCCGCTTCCAGCGTGCCGCCCGGAATAGCATAGAAGGCGCCACGGAACACGCCGCTCTGATAAGCCCCTGAGATCAGCCCGATAGCAATCGCGCCGGCCACAAAGCCGTTGACATCAAACGGCCCCTGAAAGCCCAGCGCGGTGCCGACGGCGGAGACGACCTGCCGTCCGCCGAAATAGAAGAGATAGATAACCAGCAACTCCGGCACGCCGCGGAACAGCGTGATATAGCCAGCCGCCAGCCGCTGCTGCCAGCGCGAACCGGCAATCTGCATCCAGCTGAGCACGCTGCCCAGCACCGCTCCCAGCAGCCAGGCGCAGAGTGACACACTGACGGTGACGGCGGCGGCGTTAAGCAGTACGCCGCCCCATCCCTCATCCCCGAAGCCCAGTATCTGCCAGTCAATATTCATCAGCATCCGGCGCTACGCTTTCGGCGCGACATCTTCGCCGAACCATTTGATCGACAGTTTGCTCAGCGTTCCGTCTTTGATCATCGACTCCAGCGCCTGATTCAGCGCCTGTTGCAGTTCGCTGTTACCCTTGCGCAGGCCAATTGCCGAGCCGGCACCCAGCACGCCACCGGTGAAGCCATAGCCGCTGCTGCTGATCGCATCGCTCTGTTTTTTCACAAAGGCGTTGAGGTTGGTGCGTGACGCCATCACTGCATCAACGCGGCCATTCAGCAGATCGGCGTAGGTTTCCGGACCGGCCTGATAGGTGCGGATCGTAGCGACATCGCCCAGGTACTTCTGCAGGAAATCTGCCTGGATGGTGGCGACCTGCACCGCAATGGTTTTCCCTTTGAAGGTCGTTTTCAGATCGTCGATCGCTTTTTTCATTCCGGCTTCGTCATCTGCGGCGACGACCGTGCCGCTGCCCGGCAGGGTCGCCAGCGGACTTTTTTTCGCGGTCACAAAGCTGGAGACGCTGACGGTGTACTGATGCGTAAAGTCAATCGCTTCGGCGCGTTTTGGCGTTACGGTCACCGCATCGACCACGGCATCATATTTACCGTCGATCAGTCCCGGGATCATGCCTGACCACTTCTGCGCGATGATTTCATATTTAAAGCCCGCACGCTTCGCCAGCTCCGCCACCATATCCGGCTCATAGCCGACGATTTTGCCGCCTGGCGTCATCTGATTAAACGGAGGATAGGCCGCTTCGGTCGCAAATTTCAGGGTGCCAAAATCTTTCGCCTGGCTGAACGCGGAGGTGGCAAGCAGCGCCACAGTCAGTGACGCCATGAACAGGCGATTACGCATCATCATAAAAACCTCATTGTTATAATTAAGAGAGTAAATCAACTGCAAGGCGCGTCAGCGCCTGCGTCCCGGCGGCAATGCTGCGTTCATCCGGCTGATAGTCGGAGTTATGCAGGTGGTCATCACGGCCCGGTGTGGCAGAACCAATATGGATCTGGCAGCCGGGTGCGCGTTCCGTAAACAGTGAAAAATCTTCGGCTCCAAAGCTCGCGCTGGGCTGTGCGACGATCGTCTGGTCAAACTGATGCGACAGAATGGTTTCCAGCGCATCGATCAGGCGATCGTCGTTCATCAGCGGTGGCACGCCACGCTGGAAGTTGACGTCGATGCGCACATTCTGCGCCAGGGCGACCCCTTCACACATCCGTTTGAATGAGGCTTCCATGGCCGCGCGGACCTCAGGCGATTTCGTCCGAATCGTGCCCTGAAACAGGCAACTGTCAGGAATGATATTGTGGGTAGTTCCGCCCTGGATGTGTCCAATCGTCAATACGGCGGAGTGTGCCGGATCGCGTTCGCGCGAGATCAGGGTCTGCAACTGGCTGATAAGATGAACGGTAGCGATAATCGGGTCGGTGCCCATGTGCGGGCGGGCCGCATGGGTTGAGACGCCGTGCACCGTTACATCAAATTCGTCGCTGGAGGCTGTGCTGGCTCCGCGCGTCAGGGCGATCTCACCCGCAGTCAGCTCAGGTTTGTTATGCAGGGTGACGGCCCAGTCGATGCCGTCTGCAACGCCATCCGCAATCATGGCGGCCGCGCCGCTTTCAGGCGTCTCTTCCGCAGGCTGGAATATCAGACGGACCCGGCCTTTGAGCTGCTGACGGTAGTGCGGCAGGATCGTCGCCACACCCAGCAGGGTTGCCGTATGAATGTCATGCCCGCAGGCATGCATTTTTCCGGGATAGCAGCTGGCAAAGGGTAAACCGGTCTGCTCATGGATAGGCAGCGCGTCCATATCGGCGCGCAGCAGCAGCGTTTTACCCGGCTCTGCGCCCTCGATATCGACCACAACCCCGGTGCGGCCAACGCCACTGCGGGGATGAAGCCCCAGCGCCTGCAGGTAGTCGGTCACCAGAGCGGCTGTTCGCACCGTATCAAAACCTAATTCCGGATGGGCGTGGATATCCCGTCGAATCGCGACTAACTGCGATTCGAGTTCATTAACTCTGGCTTTTATTTCCCCGGCCAGTCGTGCTTTTTCCTGATTCATAGCAGCCCCGGCAATATGCGATCGACACGTTCAGGCCGACCTTCTTTTTATTCACCCTGATGGCGGATGATGATGACCATTTATTTATTCACAGCACGTTGCAGAAAGCAACGCGGAATAAGCGGCAATCTATCAATATAAATCAATAAGATAGAATAAATTATTGGAAAGTCGTATGAGATAGCAGCGGATCAGCAATAATATTAATAATCTTCCTCGTGACATTACTTTCCCTACTTTCCCGACGGGATAATTGTTTTTATCCCGCCATCAAAAATAAGTCAGCGCTATTTTTGCTGACATTACGGCGTATGCATCCGGAATAAAGAATTGAAAACCGTCGGGCGAAACGGCGCAACCTGACCTGGCTTCCGGATGAGGTCAGCCTGTTCCGGTCCCGGCTCCGGGGTCACGCGGCTGAGCCTGCAGCCGGGCTGCGGCTTTTTCCGTTGCCGCACGACGTGTGGCGATAAAGGGTGCCATCTGAGCCTGCGCCTGTGCCACCTCCTGTGGCGGAGCGGGGTGAACCACTGCTGAAAGGAGGGGCAGGGTCATATTCCATCTGCAACTGCACCGCTCTGGCGGTTTCTTCGTCCGCGATTTCCGCTACCAGCGTCAGCGCAAAATCGATGCCAGAGGTCACGCCCGCGCCGGTGATACGGTTGCGGTCGCGCACCACGCGCTGGCTGACGGGTTCAGCGCCCAGCAGAGCCAGCTGATCGAGGGAACCCCAATGGCAGGTGGCACGATATCCCTGCAGCAGTCCGGCCGCCCCCAGCACCAGCGATCCCGTACAGACGGACGTCACCCACTGCACCCGTTCTGCCTGCTGCCGCAAAAAATCCAGCGTGACCGTATCTGACATCAGGGCGATCTGCCCCGGCCCACCGGGTACACAGATCACATCCAGCGGTGGACAGTTCGCAAACGTCATGGTCGGCACAATCGACAGGCCACGATCGGAACGCACCGGATGACAATCTTTCCAGATCAGGAAGCATTCGACGCCCGGCGTGCGTGCGAATACCTCCCAGGGGCCGGTTAAATCGAGCTGGGTGACATCAGGAAACAGCAACAGTCCTATCTTCATCAGAGGGTTCATGCATTAATTTCGGGAATACAGTGGCGTCCATCATGCCCGTATCGCTGTTCAGATAGCAATGCGCACACCGCGGCCGGGAGCGGATTTCCTGAGCGCCGCAGCGCATTACGGCAGTGCCTCTGCGATTGCCTCACGCTGCCGGGTAAAAAAACGGGTCAGAATATCCGCCAGCTTTTCGGGTTGCTCATCCGGAATAAAGTGGCCACAGTCAGTAATTGTTTCACCATAGACCTGCTGCGCAACGGCACGTAACGGCACAGCCATATCAGGAATCGAGCCCCGGTCGGCACTCACCGCCAGCAGCGGCAGAGAGAGTTTTCCCCTGCCGCGCACGCTGGCGATTCTGCACTGCGGACTGCTCAACCGCGCGGTAGAACGCAAGTCCGGCTCGCAGTGCGCCTGGCTGGCGAAAGACACGCAGATATTAACGGCGCGCCGCCGGATCGATGCGATGCGGGCTGGCGGCTTTCTGATTAAAAAAACCAGTCGAGGTACTGGTCTTCTCTGCCTGCGATCAGGGCTTCCGGCAGGTCGTGCACACAGTGAAACGCAAAGTGCCAGATCTTCCTGGCGCGTCCCCCACCAGCGGCAGCGTCTCCGGAAGCGTAATGTCTGGGATACCCGCATCCAGCAGCGCCACGCGGCTGATTTTTTCGCTGTACCGGGCCGCCCGGCTGAACGCGCGGAAGAAGAGCGTCAGGCCACGCCGAGAAAACGCAGCAGCGCTGTCATCATCGCGGCCCCCAGAATGATCATGATCAGTGGTGCCCGCCGCCAGGCCAGCAACAGCGCAAAACCTACGCCTGCCACCCGCGCCACTCCGGCAAAATGCTGGCCTTCGAACAGGGTGGTGGTTGCTGCAACTGCCAGCAGCAGTATTGTGGCCGCGTCAGAGAGCATCTGCTGCGTACGCTCACTGATGGGAAGCCGGTTTCCCAGCCGGACGCCTGCAAAGCGCATCAGATAGGTTCCGGCAGCCAGCAGGGCGATGCCAGCGATGATCAATCCCGGATGCGTCATTTACGCGATCTCCATGTCAGCAGTCCCAGTAACGAAAACAGCACCGGCATGCCCGCCGGAACCAGTGGCGTCGCCAGCAGTGAGAGGAGTGCGCCAACGGTAGCGGGTATCCGGGTGCGACGCTGACGCAGCGCCGGGAAGATCAGGGCGATCAGAATGGCCGGGAAGACGGCATCCAGGCCAATCATGGAGACATCCGGGATGAACTGCCCTATTGCCGCGCCGGTCATTACGCTGACCGGCCAGATCAGGCCAATCCCAATCCCGCACAGCCAGTAGGCGCTGCGTCGCTGAGCCAGTTGCGGCTGAGAGATGCCAAACACCACGCTTTCATCGTTCATGATGTGACAGCCAAACCAGCCTGACGGGCCCCTGCCCACAAGATCCTTTACCGCAATACCAAACGGCAGGTGACGCGCATTGACCAGCAGACCGGCAGCGGCAGCGGTAAACGGACTCCCCCCGCCTGCTACGATGCCGATAAACAGGAACTCCGAGGCCCCTGCCAGCACCAGTGTTGATAAGGCCAGCGGCACCCAGAGCGGAAAGCCGTCGGCGGAGGCCAGCGAACCGTAAGAAAGGCCAACAATTCCATCCGCCAGGCAGACCAGGAAAATAGCCTTTATTACCCCTTTATCCAGTAACTGCAACTGCGGAAAAATCATCATCTCATCTCATAATGAACGTATAATCCGATATAATGAACAGACGGACGTCGTTTTACAAGATGAACGTATTGTTCGATATAAAAAACATTCAGGTTATCAGGAGTGCGTTTGAATACCCCTATCAGCATTATTGCCCATGCCCTCGTCCGGGAACGTCAGCGATCAGGGTTGTCACTGGCTGAAGTGGCGCGGCGCGCTGGCATTGCAAAATCCACGCTTTCCCAGCTGGAGGCAGGGAACGGCAATCCGGGCATCGAAACCCTGTGGTCGCTCTGCGTAACGCTGAATATTCCGTTTTCGCGGCTGCTGGAGCCGGATGCCCGCCGTCTGCAGGTGATCCGGCGCGGGGAAGGCCTGACGGTGACGGCTGACCTGGCGGATTATCAGGCCGTTCTGCTGGCCTCCTGCCCGCCCGGTGCGCGGCGTGACATCTATCTGCTGGAGGTTCAGCCCGGCAGCGAGCGCGTTTCACAGCCCCATATTCCCAATACCATCGAGCACATCATTATCGCCAGGGGGCGTGCGCGGGTGGGACCGGTCGACAGTGCGGTCGATCTGGACGTGGGAGATTACATCACCTATCCGGGCGATGAGCTGCACATGTTCCGGGCGCTTGAACCCGATACGCTGGCGCTACTGGTGATCGAACACACCTGATCATCGCATAGCGAGCTTCGCCTCTGTCTGCGCGGGGGTGAGGTGATGGATGAGCTGCACCTCGCTGCTCAGGCAGATAGCCGGATAGTGTTCGCGCATCCCCGCCAGGAGCCACGCATCCGGCCATTCCGCCGCTTTTCCCAGCCGCGCAGCCACCTCACTTAAACGCAGGGTCTCAACGTGCGTCACCCACACAGTGACCGCGTCGGCTGCATCGTGCCGATTTTCCAGTCTCAGCAGGCCAGGGACGATCGTTCCCTCCTGCCAGCGTATCGTCGAGGTTTTTTCGCCGCGCCTGACGGCCGGCATCAGGCGCGGAACGAGTGAGAGTTGCTGCATTTTGTCTCCTGCTCATCAATGTATCCGGATAACTGAACACAAATTCTGGTTGAAAACAAAACCCTTAGTGTTATGTTATAACATAATAATTAATGTGCACATTAAGGTAATGCTATGACCCTCTCCTCAGTCACTCCCCTCGATCCCCGCCTGCCGGTAGCGGTGCTCTCCGGCTTTCTTGGCGCAGGCAAAACCACCCTGCTTAACCATATCCTGAACAACCGCGAAGGGAGGCGGATCGCGGTCATCGTCAATGATATGTCTGAGATCAATATCGATGCGGCACTGGTGCGCAACGGCGGCGCAGAACTCTCCCGTACCGATGAAAAACTGGTCGAGATGAGCAACGGCTGCATCTGCTGCACGCTGCGTGAAGACCTGCTGCTGGAGGTGAAACGTCTGGCGCAGGCCGGTCGGTTCGACCACCTGGTGATTGAATCCACCGGCATTTCCGAACCCCTGCCGGTGGCGGAAACGTTTACCTTCGAAGATGAAGAAGGGGAAAGTCTGTCGGCGTACGCCCGGCTGGACAGCATGATCACGGTCGTGGATGGCCTCAACTTCCTGCGGGATTACCGCTCGGTCGACGATCTTCGGTCGCGTGGTGAGTCGCTGGGCGAACAGGATGAGCGCTCTGTGGTGGATCTGCTGGTGGATCAGATTGAATTCTGCGATCTGCTTATACTCAACAAAACAGATCTGCTCAGCCCGGCGGAACGCCACGAACTGCAGGGCATGCTCCACGCGCTCAACCCGCACGCCCGTATTGTGGAGAGCGAATTTGGTCAGGTACCGCTGGACGCGCTCCTGAATACCGGCCGGTTCGATTTTGATCGGGCGGCTCAGGCACCCGGCTGGCTGCAGACGCTGCGCGGAGAGCATCAGCCGGAATCGGAGGAGTATGGCATCCGGAGCTTTGTCTATCGCGCCCGTCGGCCGTTTCATCCGCAGCGTTTCTGGCAGGTGGTGAACCATGAGTTTGACGGGATCGTTCGTTCCAAAGGCTACTTCTGGCTGGCCAGCCGCCCCGACTATGCCGGACTCTGGTCGCAGGCGGGCGCGGTGGCGCGTCAGGGGTATGCCGGTCGCTGGTGGGCCAGCGTTCCGCGATCTGACTGGCCGCAGGATGCAGAGTCCCTTAACTTCATCGCCGAGCAGTGGCAGGAAGGCACCGGGGATGCGCGTCAGGAGCTGGTCTTTATCGGTATCGGGATGGATGAGCCGCGCATCCGTGCGGCGCTGGAAAGCGCGCTGCTGACAGCGCAGGAGATGGCGGCGGGCCCTGAACAGTGGGTTACGCTTGCGGATCCGGTTCCCGCCTGGTTCGATGAGGTAACGGCCTGACGCAACGGTTGACGGCATGGCCAGGCGCCGTAATAGTGAAATAACCGCGCGGGCGACGATCGCCCGCCGATCCTTTTTCAGGAGTCGCCGCAGATGCCGCAACGTATTGCCGTTATTGGTGCAGGTGTGCTGGGTTTAGCCGTGGCACAGTCCCTTTCCCGTCAGGGCGCGCAGGTCACCGTTTTCGACAAAGGCTACCCTGGCGGCGGTACCAGCCAGATCAGTTATGCCTGGGTAAATGCCAACGGCAAGGATCCCGCCAGCTATCACGAACTCAATGCGCGTGCGACAGAGGAGCACCGGCGCTGGCAGGCCAGCCATCCGGCATCGCCCCGCTGGCTGATGGAAACCGGTACGCTGGAATGGGCAGGAGATCCCGCTATCCATCAGCAGCTGACCCGGCGTGCCGCGAAACTCACGGCGCTGGGTTATCCCTGTGAAACACGCGACCGGGATGCGCTGCTCAGCGCCCTGCCCGGTCTCCGGCTTGATCCCCGCGTTCAGCAGGCGTGGTTTTTTTCCTCGGAATGCCTGCTCTTTCCCAGCCTTTATATAGCCTCTCTGCTGGCCGATCTGCATGCCAGCGGGGGTCAGCTCGTTTCACAAAGTGAAGTCATCACGCTGGCGGAATCAGGCCGGAATGTGCATCTGACGCTGGCCAGCGGCGAAGAATGGCGCGGCGATCAGCTGGTTCTGGCCACCGGCCGCTGGGCACCTGAACTGCTCAGCCAGTGCGGACTCGAACTGGCGATGACCGATGCGAATCGCGCCGATCCGGTCGCCTGCAGTTTTCTGGCCTACACCCAGCCGCTGCCAATCCCGCTTAACTGCAATCTGATCACGCCGGAACTTAACGTACGGCCGGAAGGCGGAGGCCGCCTTATGCTGCAGGCGCTCGATCTGGATCAGCATGCCGATCCGGCCCGCCCGGTATCACCGGATGGGCTGATTGGCAAAGAGATGCTGCGACGGCTGCAGCGGCTGTTCATGCACAGTGAGGGAGCAATAATTGAGAAGATTGAAACCGGGCAGCGGTCGCGCCCGGCTGACGGACTGCCAGCGGTGGGATATCTCAGTGAATCGTCGAAGATTTATCTGATGGTCACCCATAGCGGCATGACTCTTGCTCCGCTGCTGGGCAGGCTGGTGGCGGAGGAGATGCTGAGCGGTGCTGCCTCACCGATGCTGAGCGATTTTGCACCGCATCGGCTACTGGCTCCGCTCAGTGTGGGTATAAAGAGCGCACCCGCCTATCTGCCTGCAGCACAGTAAAATCAGCGGCGATTTTTCCACACGGTCTGCACGTTACAGAATTCGTGCACACCAAAGTGCGACAGTTCACGACCATAACCGCTCTTCTTGACACCACCAATGGTGACGCGCGGATCGGAAGCGCCGTTACCGTTCACAAATACGGCTCCGACTTCCAGCTGCAGTGCCAGCCGATCGGCAGTCTCTTCGTTGCCACTCCAGACCGTGGCGCTGAGGCCAAACTCACTGTCGTTGGCGATCTCAAGCGCATGCTGGGGATCCCGTGCGACCGCAATCGCGGCAACCGGGCCAAACAGCTCCTGACGAAACGCCGTCATGCGGCTGGTGACATCCGCAAGGATCGTTGGTGCGTAGTAGTTACCCTGCCCGGCGACCTTTTCGCCGCCCAGTACCAGACGTGCCCCTTCTGCCAGCGTGGCCTTGACCTGGCCGTCGAGCTCGTCACGCAGATCGGCGCGCGCCATCGGGCCCAGAAATGTCTGCTCGTCCAGCGGATCGCCCATAGTTAGTGCCTGAACAGCTGCTGTAAAGCGTTTTTCAAACTCGTCGGCGATTGGCGCTTCTACAATAAAGCGTTTGGCGGCCATACAGACCTGCCCGGTGTTCTGGAAGCGTCCAATAACGGCAGATTTAACAGCTTCATCGAGATCGGCATCAGCCAGCACGATGAAAGGATCCGATCCGCCCAGTTCCAGCACGGTTTTTTTCAGGGCAGCACCCGCCTGCGCAGCAATGGCGGCTCCTGCGCGGACGCTGCCGGTAACGGCGACTGCGGCGATCCGGTCATCTTTAATCGCGATGGAAACACCGTCGTTATCGACGTTAATGAGATTAAAACCGCCTGCGGGCAAATCGGTTGCCCTGAACAGCTCAGCCATCAATGTGGCGCTTCCCATGACGTTAGGTGCGTGTTTCAGCAGATAGGTGTTACCTGCCAGCAGCATGCTGACAGCGCCTCGCAGAACTTGCCACAGGGGGAAATTCCACGGCATGACGGCCAGAATGACGCCAATTGGGCGAAATCGCTGCCATGCGTCCGCAACCTGAGTCGGCTGGTCGGCAAGCATTGCCGGGCCATGTTCAGCATACCAGTCGCATAAATTCGCGCATTTCAGGACTTCAGCGCGGGCCTGTGCAATGGGTTTTCCCATCTCCAGTGTGATCATGCGGGACAATTCCGGTTCGCGCTGACGCAGCTGTTCACCCAGCTGGCGTAATACACGCACTCTGTCCGCCATATCGCTCTGCTGCCATCGGGCGTACGCGGCAGCGCTCTCTGTCAGTGCCTGCTCCAGATCTGATGCAGACTGTAAAGGCCAGCGTGCCAGAATTTCACCCGTTGCAGGGTTACGTGATAGGACATGGTCAGTCATGATGCCGTTTTCCTCATTCTGTCGGTGATGAAAAAACGATACGCGCTTTGGTTAGTGATGAAAAATGAATAATAGTGAGGAAGTTGTTTACTAAAAATGAACGAACAGCGTTCTGTCCGCTCTGTTACTGTGCAGGATCCTTCAGATGCAATTATTTTAGCTACCCGAACCGGCAGCTGAAGTTCGACGAATTCTGATGTTTTCCACTTATACAGTGATTAGATCCTAAAAAATGATCCTTAACAGATCATAAAGAGATCCTAAGAGATCCCCGATCGCCGCAGGCCGCGCCTGCCAAGGGCTGAAAGGGTGATCGTGTTCACTGTAATCAGTAAAGTGTTCACTGTAATCAGTACTTTATTCACTGTACCAGGTAGAATGTTCACTATAAACAGTGCTAATGTTCACTGTAGTCAGAAAACGATCCCTTTCATCCACAGAATGAAGATCTTAAGCCATGGCAGATAAAGACAACGAAAACAAAGCGTTACTTGAACCTTTTCTGTCAGTGACAAAAAACAGTGGTGAAGTTATTCAGCTTCATCCCAACAAAAATAATACGGTCCAGCCGGTGGCGTTAATGCGTCTTGGACTGTTTGTGCCGACGCTGAAATCGACGGCGCGCGGTAAATCCGGGGCGATGGCTTCGACAGATGCCACCAAAGAGCTGAAGAATTTGACGCTGGTGAAAGCCGAAGGCTACGAAAAGATTACCATTACTGGCGCGCGTCTGGACATGGATAATGATTTCAAAACCTGGGCTGGTATTATTCAGTCTTTCTCGCGCTATCCGACTAAAGGCGATACGGTGACGCTGCCGTTCATCGACTTTGTGAAGATGTGTGGTATTCCTTCGGCTAACTCCTCCGCTGCGCTGCGAAAGCGTCTGGATGCCTCTCTGCGCCGGATAGCGACCAATACCCTCTCCTTTGAAGGTAACGGAAAGGCGTATCATACTCACCTCGTTCAGTCTGCGTATTACGATCGCGAAAAAGATATCGTGCGTATTCAGGCTGATCCCAAGCTGTTTGAACTCTATAATTTCGACCATAAGGTGTTGCTTCAGCTTCGTGCCATTTCCCGTCTTAAACGCAAAGAGTCAGCTCAGGCGCTTTACACTTTCCTGGAGAGCCTGCCAACCAATCCCGCGCCAATATCGCTTGCGCGTCTGCGGATGCGCCTGAACCTGGGTTCCAAGACCACAACGCAGAATCATGTGGTGCGGCGCGCCATGGAGCAGCTCAAAGAGATCGGCTATCTCGATTACTCAGAAGTAAAACGCGGGCGCTCTGTCTTCTTTATCATCCACAGCCGCACGCCCAAGCTCGATGGCATCAGTAATCTGGAGAGTATTGATTCGCTGGATGAAATTGAGTTTGATGACTGAGCGCGTACATTCACTGTAAACAGTTAACCCTGTGGCAGTGTCACGTTCTCGGCTTTCGATGATGACAGGTCAGCTACTCAGTATTCACTGTAATCAGTTCTTATCCCCTGTTCACTGTAATCAGCATCGTTCACTATAATCAGTATTCAGCGTCTCAGATGCAGGCATATCTGCTATTCCTTTTTTCTTCTCACACCACTCCATAAGACCTCGACTGTAAGTGTGTACTTACATACTTTATATAAGCGGTATCTCACTGGTTCTCTGCTGATTACAGTGAATGCTCTGATGCCCACTGAACAAGGCTACTGATTACAGTGAATGTTACTGATTACAGTGAATGATTGCGCCCCGCCCTGCTGTTAAGGCTGTAGTTAAGGCCGGGCGGCCTGCTGGATAGCCTTCTGAGATGGACGGGTGACACTGTTACTGATTACAGTGAATACCCGCAGAAAAACAGCCTGTGTTAATGCGTTCCGGGTTTGCTTACTGATTACAGTGAACGTTAACAGCTGGGGCGATTCTCCGCATTTGATATGCGTCAGTCCGGGAATCACTGCGTTTCTACTTATTACAGTGAACACTTACTGATTACAGTGAATGTCCTCAGAAATCAGGGTTGATCCCGCTGTACTGTTTACTGATTACAGTGAACGACGAATCACAAAGCCTGATAGCGCATAACCTGATGTAAGCCATAACAGTGTCTTCTGCCAGCCCTGACTCTTCATGCTGATGTATGGCGCTTTGGCTCTGTTCAATATCAGCAGCTGACCGTACAAGTTCATGCATTAGCGGTTATTGCGAGGTTTAATCATGTTTTCAGGCATGCGCCTGCATTTCTCTGCAAAAATTTCCGCCTTACTGATTACAGTGAATGTTCTGTCACAGGCCTGATTCTTTATTGACTATAGTCAACGTTTTGCTGTTCTGCGGTTACTGATTATAGTGAACATCAGGCAATGCTCATTTTTGCGATAAAGATCACAGTTAATTCTGAATATTTTCTCGCCACTTCTGACGGTTTTTACACCGTTAGTGATACAGACTTTAAAGGTCTACTGATTACAGTGAACGTCTGGCAGAAAGGAGTGCGTTGACTGAACAGTAGCACTGCTGATTACAGTGAATGTATGTCAGAAAGAAAAATCAGAAGCAGTGGAACACTGATTACAGTGAATGTCTGATGCGCTACGTCTGCTTTTTTCTGCATACAGATCAGGACACCCAGCATGAACCGCCCTTTCAGTGCTTCGGGTTACTTTTACTGATTACAGTGAACATTCACTTTTTCTGAACGCTTTTCAATCAACAGACTGTCCGTTTTTTTATCCTGCCCGATAATTGCCCCCCTCCCTGACTGAATACAGTGAATGTTTTACTGATTACAGTGAATCCTTCCAGGCCGGTGGCGCGGTTATTCTGACAGGGCAGTTGCAATAGTGTGATGAACCTCACCAGAACCCGTGCAGTTGCATACAATCGCAGATGATGTTGAGAAGATAAATTATTGCCTCATGTGCAGGATTTATGTATAAAGTCGTAAATCCTACATATCTGGAGCAACCATGGCTAATGATGATAAGCAGGTGATGAAGGTCGCACAGCGTTCAGAACGCATGCTGCTGAGTCTCACTGAACAAATCCAGGCACAGAAGCAGGAACTGCACGAAAACACTTATTATCAGGTCTATGCCAAAGCGGCACTGGCGAAGTTGCCTAAACTGACCCGGGCCAGTGTGGATTATGCTGTCAACGAGATGGAAGAGAGCGGCTATCAGTTTGATAAACGTGCAGCCGGATCTTCCGTTAAATATGCCATGTCGATTCAGAACATTATCGATATCTACCATCATCGTGGCGTGCCGAAGTACCGGGATCGCCACCATGAGGCCTACACCCTGTTTGTGGGCAACCTGAAGGGGGGGGTTTCTAAAACGGTATCCACCGTTTCCCTGGCGCATGCGCTGCGCGCTCATCCTCACCTGTTATATGAAGATCTGCGGATACTGGTCATTGACCTCGATCCACAATCCTCTGCAACGATGTTTCTGAATCATGAGCGTTCAGTCGGACTGGTAGAAGCGACGGCCGCGCAGGCGATGCTGCAAAACGTTTCCCGTGATGAACTGATTAACGAATTTATCGTGCCGTCAATCATTCCGGGTGTAGATGTGCTGCCTGCGTCAATTGATGACGCTTTTATCGCCTCGCGCTGGGATGAGCTGTGCGCGGAACATCTGCCTCAGCAGAACATTCATGCTGTGCTGTACGACAATGTCGTCGCCAGGCTTAAAAAAGACTATGACTTTATATTTATCGACAGTGGTCCGCATCTGGATGCGTTTTTGAAAAATGCGATTGCGGCTTCCGATCTGCTGATGACACCCGTTCCGCCTGCTCAGGTTGATTTCCACTCGACATTGAAATATCTGACACGTCTGCCGGAGCTGATTGCGATTATCGAAGATTCGGGTGCAACTTGTCGCCTGCAGGGCAATATCGGCTTTATGTCCAAACTGTCCAATAAAGCCGATCACAAGCTTTGTCATAGCCTTGCAAAAGAGATTTTTGGTGGCGACATGCTTGATGCCGCCCTTCCGCGCCTGGATGGCTTCGAACGCTGCGGAGAGTCGTTTGATACAGTCATTTCCGCTAATCCTTCCACCTACGTTGGCAGCAGCGAAGCGCTGAAAAATGCGCGCTCAGCCGCTGAGGATTTTGCAAAAGCCGTGTTTGACCGTATCGAATTTATTCGCCTGAACTGAGGTTTGTATGAGCGCAAAGAGAATTACGATTGGCAGAACCTTCAGCCAGACTCCCCTGGAAAATGAGACGCCTGACAGCCAGCATAATCAGACTTTCGTGCTGGCCACGGGCAAGCGCGCGCTGTTTCGCTTTGAACGTGTTGCCGCTGCAGAGGTTGAGAGCAAAACCTTTGTGACGATGGAAACTAACGGACGCGACCAGGCGGGTCTGACGCCCGATTCACTGCGTGACATCATCCGCACGATTAAGCTGCAGCAGTTCTTCCCGGCCATTGGCGTTATGCGAGACGACCGTATCGAAATCCTCGACGGTTCGCGCCGCCGTGCCGCCGCGCTGCATTGTAAAACAGGCCTCGACGTGCTGGTTACGGATGCCGCCATTACCGCAGATGAAGCACGCAGGCTTGCGCAGGATATTCAGACAGCACGTGAACACAATCTGCGGGAAGTGGGTATGCGTCTGCTGACGCTGAAAGATGGCGGCCTGTCGCAGAAAGAAATTGCTGAAAATCAGGGACTCTCACAGGCGAAAGTTACCCGGGCCCTGCAGGCAGCCAGCGTGCCAGCCGATCTCATTACGCTTTTTCCGAATCATGCCGAGTTAACGTATCCTGACTACAAGGCGCTGCTGCAGGCCACGGACAGGTTAAGCGAATCCGGGCAAAGCATTGACACGTTGATCGATGCCATCTCGCGGGAGGTTGATGTTGTCCGTGCCCGCGAAGGTCTGGCTGAGGATGAACTGAAGAACCATATTCTGCGTTTGATCCGTCATGGCAGCCAGACGCTGGTGAAAGAGCCGGAAAAAGATAAAATGCAGGCGACAACGCTCTGGTCGTTCGCGGACAAAGATCGCTTCGCCCGTAAAAAAGTGCGTGGACGAATGTTCAGCTATGAGTTTAATCGTCAGTCGAAAGAGCTACAGGAAGAGCTGGATAAAGTGATCGCAGAGACGCTGAAGAAATATCTGAACCGATAATTGTTTCAGCCTGAATAAACCGGTGCGCTGCGCCGGTTTTTTTGCCTGCTCATCACCGTTTTATCTGAGATGAAGCCAATTTCAGGCTGAAATCGCCACCCTTTACCAGTGTTATCCATCGCTAACTTACTGAAATAAATCTTATTTTTTATTTATCGCCAGCCAGAAATCGCCATGCTTTTGTGTATTTTCAGGTGAGGTCAGATTCTGCTCTGTATCTTAGCGTAATTAATCAAAGCACATTATGAATCTGCACCAGGGTGTCGGCTGGCAGGCTTTCACGCTCTGAGCGCAGGCCGGTTCATTACGATAATGCAAGAGAAGAATTCCCTGCGCTGATTCATTTGTGACCAACCACTTTCCCCTTAGTGTACTGAACATCTGACTGCCTCCGGAGACAGGTTCGTCCTCTGGAAAACCCTTTCACAGCGAAACCTTCCGCCAGCACAAAATCGCAATTAACCTGCTGTTTATACAGATAAATAAAGAGAAATTTCAGGCTGAAATCGCCATAAGAGCTGGCGAAAGCGTCAAGTCTGTTATCCGTAAGCCTGAAAAAGAACGTCTTAAAAACAGTGTCACAGGTTGACAGCAAACGCCTGATTCCGGCGTGAAAAAAGATACTCAGAAAATATCCCTCAGTTATCCACAGAAAAAGTGGATAACTTTTTCCATGGGTTAAAATTTTTTTCGCGGCCTGTGAATGACACCTCTGCTGACTGAAAAATAGAACAGCTTCTGAGATAAAACTCTCTTCAGCATCGACCTGCGCCGTGGCTATGCATCGGCTGCGAAGCGTATCGGGAATTTTCTGAACCGCTCAGGCGCCAGATATCCTGCCGTCTGTTTAAGACAGTAGAGAAGCGAACTGTTTACAGTGAATCGGCATCGGCTGGTGTTTTCGGGTTTTGTAGCCGGTCGCCTGCCCCGGTTTCAGGCTTCGGTGGCCGGGTCAGGGCAGCGTAATGCGTTGTCCACTGCAATCAGTAAACCTGGGCGGGAAATAGTGATAGCAGACGCCTGAATTGTGCGCGACGTGGAGGGTAAAAACCGGGCCGGTGACCCGGTTAAGTCAGTCTTAGCCTTCCAGCCAGGCAGTAATTTGCTTCACTACTGCTTCGGTAGAAAGGCCATAGCGGTCATGCAGCGTGGGTAACGCGCCAGCAGCCAGAAATGCATCTGGTAATGCGATCTGTCTGAAGCGTGGCGTGACGCAATGTCGCATCAACAGCCCCGCAATCGCTTCGCCCAGCCCGCCAGTAATCGAATGGTTTTCTGCGGTAATTACCAGTTGGTTGTGGTGCAGCGCTTCCCCGGCTTCACGCAGGATCGTCTCCTCATCCAGCGGTTTGATCATGGGAGAATGTACGACGCCAATCTGAATGCCCTGCTTTTCCAGCACATCAGCCGCCTCCAGAGCACGCATGGTCATCAGCCCGCTGCTGATAATGACGGCATGCTTACCGCTGCGCAGGCGCTGAGCCTTTCCGTGCTGATAGCGATAGTCATATTTGTCCAGCACCAGCGGCACCTTGCCACGCAGCAGCCGAAGGTATACCGGCCCCTGATGTTCGGCAATAGCCGGAACGACCTGACTGATTTCAAGCGCATCGCAGGGATCGATAATGGTCAGGTTGGGCATTCCTCTGAAGATGGCAAGATCATCCGTGGCCTGATGACTCGGCCCGTAACCGGTCGTCAGACCGGGTAGCGCGCAGGCAATTCTGACATTCAGGTTCTCTTCGGCGATTGCCATGCAGATAAAGTCATAGGCGCGACGGGAAGCAAATACGGCATAGGTGGTGACAAAGGGCATAAATCCTTCCCGCGCCATGCCCGCTGCGGCACTCATCAGTAACTGCTCCGCCATGCCCATCTGATAAAAGCGCGCAGGAAAGGCTTCTGCGAACAGATGCAGATCGGTGTATTTGCTCAGATCCGCCGTCAGTCCGACCACATCAGAACGCTGCTGCGCCAGCAAAACCAGAGCATGACCAAAGGGGGCTGACACTGTAGGCTGGCCTTCTGCGGCGATAGACGCAATCATGGCTGAGGTGGTCAGCCGTTTTTTCTGCGGTTGGTTATTCATCTCAGACTCCCTGCTCCAGTGCGGTCAGTGCTTTGTCCCACTCATCGGCGTCGACGCGGATAAAGTGGGTCTTTTCACGGCTTTCCAGAAACGGCACGCCTTTGCCCATCCGGGTGTCGCAGATAATGACGCGCGGTTGCGGCCCCTCCCGGTTGCGTGCGGCGTCAAACGCGGCCTGCAGCGCAGGTATATCGTTGCCGTCGACCCGCTGGGTAAACCAGCCAAATGCCTGCCAGCGTTCCACGATAGGCTCAAAAGCCAGAATCTCGCTGCTGTGGCCGTCAGCCTGCTGATTATTGACGTCCACGATGGCGATCAGATTATTGAGTTGCCAGTGAGACGCAGACATCACGGCTTCCCAGGTTGAGCCCTCATTCAGTTCCCCATCTGAAAGCAGGTTATAGACCCGCGCCGTTGAGCCTTTCTGCTTCAGCCCCAGACAGGCACCTACCGCGATCCCCAGCCCGTGGCCCAGCGAACCGCCGGTGATCTCCATGCCGGGGGTGTAAGCCGCCATGCCGGACATCGGCAACCGGCTCTCATCGGTGCCGTAGGTTTCCCGCTCCGCTTCGGGAATGACGCCTGCTTCCAGCAGAGCGGCATACAGCGCGATTGCATAGTGGCCGATCGAAAGATAAAAGCGGTCACGCCCTTCCCATCCAGGTTCACCGGGCCGGTAGTTCAGGGCATGAAAATAGCTGACCGCGAGAAGGTCGGCTGCCCCTAATGCCTGCCCGATATATCCCTGGCCCTGTACCTGGCCCATCAGTAAGGCATGGCGACGGATGCGGGTGGCGCGTTGCTGTAAGGAGAGCGCGTCGGCTCTGCTTTGAGGATCTGTCATGTGACCTCCTGATTAACGATTAACGTCCGCCGCCCGGATGCGCAGCACGCAGAGCGCACCACTCAGCAGGACCGCAGCAATAAAGTACATGCCGGATGAGGGCGTGCCGGTTGCCGTGGTGATGGCACCGATTAGCCACGGCGAAAAAAAACCGGCGAGATTGGCAAAACAGTTCACTGCGGCGATGCCCGCAGCCGCAGAGACGCCGCCCAACAGATTGGTCGGCAGCATCCAGAACAGTGATGAGGCGGAAAGAATGCCTGCCGCAGCGAGACAGAGGCAGAGCAGAGAGAAGGCAGTGCTGTGACTCAGCAGCGTCGCCAGCGTCAGACCGATCAGACCAGTCACCATCGGCACGATGAGATGCCAGCGGCGTTCACGGCAGCGGTCGCCGCTGCGACCGGCGAGCAACATAAAAACGATGGCACAGAGGTAGGGCAGACTGGTCAGCAGACCTATATGCAGCGGCTCGCTCACGCCTGAGTTCCTCACCAGTGTCGGCAACCAGAACGTCAGGGCATACTGACCCATCACGACACAGAAATAGATCAGGGCCAGCAGCCACAGACGCCGGTCGGTGATGAACGCCCTCACCGTGCCGTGGCAGGCTTTTTGCTGATTATCCTCATCCAGGTCGGCACGTACCCGGCGCTTCTCGTCGTCGTCCAGCCATTCCGCCTGCTCAACACGATCCTTAAGCACCAGCAGCACGACTAAGCCCATTACTATGGTGGGTATGGCTTCCAGCAAAAACATCCACTGCCAGCCCGCCCAGCCGTGAAAGCCGGCAAAGGTGGCCATTATCCAACCGGAAAGCGGGCCGCCCAGCATTCCGGAAAGCGGAATGGCAACAAACCAGAGCACCGTCATACGCGCGCGACGATGCGCGGGAAACCAGTAGGTAAGGTAGAGCAGCAAGCCGGGCGCCAGACCAGCCTCGGCAACGCCCAGCAGAAAACGCAGCAGGTAGAACTGCCAGGCCGTTTCCACAAAGGCGAACAGCGCCGAGATCAGGCCCCAGCTAATCATGATGCGGGCAATCCAGCGACGCGCGCCGACCCGGTGCAGGATCAGGTTGCTGGGCACTTCAAAGAAGAAGTAGCCGATAAAAAAGATGCCGGCTCCCAGTCCGTAAACTGTTTCGCTCAGCGACAGATCGTCCATCATCTGCAGCTTCGCAAAACCCACATTGACACGGTCGAGATAGGCACAGAGATAACAGAGCATCAGCCAGGGCATCAGCCGCCAGGCAATTTTGCGATAGGTAATATCGCGCGCAGCCGAGGCTGCGCTCAGATTAAGCGTGGTCATGATGTTCACTCCCGAAGAGCGCCCACCGGATGTGCGGGCAGGGAAGGGCGTTGCTTAATGAATTAGCATGCCGCCGTTCACATCCAGCGTGATGCCGGTGAGATAGACTGAGAGATCGCTGGCAAGAAACAGCGCCGCGCTGGCAACGTCGCTGGCCGTACCCAGACGGCCAAGCGGTATGCTGTCGATGATGGCATGTCGGCGTTCATCCTGAAGTAAGCCGCCCGTAATGTCCGTCTGGATCAGACCGGGCGTCAGGGCGTTGATGCGGATCTGGTCCGGACCAAACTCGCGCGCCATCGCTTTGGTCAGACCGAGCACGCCCGCCTTCGCTGCACTGTAGTGCGGGCCACCGAAAATTCCGCCGCCGCGCTGAGCCGACACGGACGAAAGGCAGATAATGCTGCCGTTTTGCTGCTGCTGCATGGTTGGGATTACCGCCTGGGACATCAGCAGCGTGCCACGCAGATTTACGTCAAGGATCCGGTTGTAGTCGCTCAGGCCAATCTCCAGCGTCTTCACCGGCTGCGTGATGCCTGCGTTGTTGACCAGCACATCAATGCGCCCGTAATGCGCAAGGATCTGATCAACGGCCTGCCGGATGAGAGGGGGTCGGTCACATCGGCCGCCAGACCGAGATGTCCCTCTCCGCACAACAGGGCGCTGGCCTGCGCGGCCTGCAGATCTAAATCAAGCACCACAACACGCGCACCATGCTGAGCAAAGCAGGCCGCCGTCGCCCGGCCAATACCGCGTTCGGAGGCGGCTCCGGTAATAATCGCAACTTTATTTTCAAGTAACATGATCCACTCCAGAAGAATAATTATTAGTGGTTCGGTATCGCTACCGGTAGGGTCATAATCAGAATTGATAACGTGGTGAAAATTGGCAATGCAAAAAAATTCATTTGATGCTGAATAAATTTGCTGGTTTGATGCAGTTAACAGTTTTGCAATAAAGAAACAGGCACCTGTCACAAAGTTCCGGAGTGGAGAGGCAGATGGAAAAGCAGTCTGATCACTTACCTTCAATAAAAGCGCTGCAGGTTTTTGAGCAGGTTGCTCATTTCGGTAATGTGGCGCGTGCGGCTGAGGAACTCAATATTACACCCTCAGCGGCCAGTCATCAGCTGGCTAAACTGGAACGGGAACTGGGCTGTATTCTGTTTAATCGCTCGGCCAAAGGGGTGACGCTGACGCTCTCGGGTGAGCATTATCTGCGGGAGATCGGTCCACTTTTGCTGGGGCTGGCGCAGGCGACGGCACGTATCAGCCACGAGAGCGCCCGTAGCAATCTGCGGATACACTGTGCGCCCAGCTTCGGGCTCCTGTGGCTGTTGCCGCGTATTCATAAGTTCCAGGCGAGCTATCCGGAGTTTCAGCTTACCCTCTCCTGCTCTTACGAAAACCTCTCCTTCAGCCGTGATAATATTGACCTGGCGATACGCCACGGTTTCCCGGACTGGAAAGCTTTTGAGATCAAAACGATTCGCCATGAGCGCATGTCGGTTCTGGCGTCACCGGCCTATCTGGCACAGCATCCGGTTCAGCAGCCGTCAGATCTGCGTCACCATGCGCTGATCTTATCGGAATCGCCGCTGATTCAGTGGCCGCAGTGGTTTGCCTCCCAGCAGTTACCTCAGCCGGATAAGGAGTGGTTGTTTCGCTTTGACCGCTCCTATATGAGCCTTGAAGCGGCAATGCTGGGCCACGGTCTGATTTTTGAGAGTGAACTGCTGGCAGAAGCGTATCTGCGCAGCGGAAAGCTGGTCAGGGTATTTCCTGAAAAAGAGAGCCAGCCCGTCAGCGCCCATCATCTGGTTTTTCCGCGCGGATTTGCCCGGTTTCCCCGCATTGCCTATTTTCTTGACTGGATTCAGGATGAGCTGAAAGCGATGCCCTGAAATAAATTTCATTCAGTTACTGTTTTTATGGTTTATTTCTTCTTTTTTTCCTGCCGGATATTAACTGCGTATTGCTCATGCCAGTTTAAAAATAGCGTCTACACTTCTTTACCCAATCGGCAAATATGTTCCATTTCTATTCCGTATGAAATTTAACCATCCTGATGTTTAACTTATTAATGGCAGGGATATTATGAGTGCAAATACACCAGATTCTGGTGATGCAGGTGATCACGCGCCTGCGGATACGGTACGCCAGCGTATTTTCTTAGTGGTGCTGGTGGCGACAATGGGGGCGCTGGCCTTTGGTTATGACACCGGGATTATTTCGGGCGCACTGCCCTATATGACCTCACCGCCGGATCAGGGCGGGCTGGGACTTAACGCCTTTACGGAAGGACTCGTCGCCTCTTCGCTGGTGTTCGGAGCCGCCATTGGCTCCTTCCTGAGTGGTTTCTTCTCTGACCGTTTTGGCCGCCGTATTACGCTGCGCAGCCTGGCGGTGATCTTTGTGCTGGGTTCGCTGGGCACGGCGCTGGCACCCTCTGTCAACGTTATGGTGGCGATGCGCTTCCTGCTAGGTATCGCAGTGGGCGGTGGCTCGTCAACCGTGCCCGTGTTTATCGCTGAAATCGCCGGACCGCGACTGCGGGCGCCGCTGGTCAGCCGCAACGAACTGATGATCGTGACCGGCCAGCTGGTGGCCTATGTCGCCAGTACGCTGCTAAGCTATCTGCTGCACGATGAACATCTGTGGCGTTACATGCTGGCGATTGCAATGGTGCCGGGTCTGCTGCTGTTTATCGGCACCTTCTTCGTACCGGCTTCGCCGCACTGGCTGGTGGCGGAAGGGCGTCTGCGCGAGGCGAAAAAAATCCTGAAATATCTACGTGAAACGCCGCGCGAAGTCCGTCATGAAATGGCACAGATGAAGAAGCAGGCCAGGGCAGCAGAACGCGGTCCGGATGCAAAAACCCTGATCTGTGAGAAATGGGTGATTCGTCTGATGATCATTGGTGTCGGTCTGGGCTTTGTCGCGCAGTTCACCGGGGTTAATGGCTTTATGTATTATACGCCGATCATTCTTAAGTCCACTGGTCTGGGCACCAGCGCCTCGATTGCCGCCACTATCGGCAACGGGGTGGTGTCCGTGCTGGCGACCTTTGTTGGTATCTGGGCCATCAGCCGCTTTCCGCGTCGTACGATGCTGATTACCGGCCTGTGTCTGGTGATCACCGCGCAGATTCTGCTGGGTGGTGTACTGACTTTTATGAGTTCCAGCCTGATGCAGAGCTATCTGGCTCTGGCCTGTATTCTGCTGTTCCTGTTCTGCATGCAGATGTGTATTTCACCAGTCTACTGGCTGATGATGTCGGAGCTGTTCCCGATGCAGCTGCGCGGTGTGCTGACCGGTGGAGCAGTTTCGCTGCAGTGGATATTTAATGCGGTGGTCGCCTTTGGCTTCCCACCGGTTATGGAATATGCCGGCAGCACAACCTTCTTTATCTTTGCCGCTATCAATGTGGGTTCACTAATCTTTGTCATGGCGATGGTCCCTGAAACGCGGGGCAAGAGTCTGGAAGAGATTGAAACGCACATGAAAGAGAAGTTTGGTGAAAAACCGAAAGAGGCTGAAGCCGTTTAATCCCTTACCGGATTTAGCCCAACGCTGAATCCGGTTTTTTATCGGCTCTCTCCGACGCACCTGCCTTCATTCTGTCATCCTGCAAACCTTCAATGTTCACTGTAAAGGGCAGATCAGGGCGCGCTCAACGCTGGCGATTTCAGGCTGAAATCGCCAGCGCCGGGCAGTAAAATCGCGGCTGATTACACCTGGAAAGGCCCGTGAAACGGGCATCTTCTCCACCAGTCTCCCAGCGAAATCCATTTTCTTTCGCCAGACGTTTGCCAACTGAAAAGGGCCGCTGTCTTTCAGCTCGGGATGTGACGGCATCACGTCCTTGTTACCTTTCCCCATGACAGATTACAGAGCATTCAACGTCGTCATCACCTCATCCGACAGCGTCAGTTCACTGCTGGCCAGGTTCTCGCGCAGATGTTCCGGTGAAGAGGTGCCGGGAATCAGCAGGATGTTGGGTGAGCGGCGCAGCAGCCACGCCAGCGCGACCTGCATCGGCGTGGCATCCAGTGAGGCTGCAACGTCATTAAGCTGTGCCAGCTTAAGCGGCGCAAAGCCGCCCAGCGGGAAAAATGGCACCCAGGCAATACCCTGCTGTGCCAGGCTGTCCACCAGTTCATCATCCTGACGGTGTGCGAGGTTATACATATTCTGCACGCAGACAATGGGCGTTATCGCTTGGGCTTCAGCGATCTGGGTAGCCGTGACGTTACTCAGGCCAATGTGCCGGATGAGTCCCCGATCCTTTAAGGCCAGCAGCGCTTCCAGCTGCGGGGCAAGCGAGCCCTCTTTGGGTCTGGCCGGATGAAGCATGCTGCGCAGATTCACTACTTCAATCACGTCCAGCCCCAGGTGACGCAGATTATCTTCTACGGCCTGCGTCAGCGCCTCCGGCTCCATGGCCGCATGCCAGCCCCCTTTGGCATCACGCCGGGCGCCAACTTTGGTTACAATGCACAAATCCTGCGGATAGGGATAGAGGCTCTTCTTGATTAACAGGTTCGTTTCGTGCGGGCCATAAAAATCGCTGGTATCGATATGATTGACCCCTGCTTCAATCGCGTCGCGCAGAACCTGCATGGCACGGGCTTCATCTTTTACCGGCCCGAACACGCCCGGTCCGGCGAGCTGCATTGCGCCAAAGCCAATACGGTTAACGTCACGATCGCCTAACTGAAAAGTCATGGTGCTGTTTGACATGAGAACCTCCTGCGTGGGTGTAGATCAAGTGTAATGGTGATTCAGCAGGGCAACTATCTGGTGTCGTCAGGAGAGCGAAATAATCGGAGTTTTTTGAGTGAAAGATCGTGCATGAGGCGGAAGCGTTCAGCCTGCGGGCCGATCCTGGATGACCGCGCAGGCGTTCGCCGATATACCGTAATCTGCGCTAGCGGTACCAGCTGAACCCTTGCGGCACCCGGGAAAAACCAGCGTGGCGCAGCGCATTAAACAGGGGCGAGTGTGATACCGGATAACCCGCCACCGTTTCCAGCGTAAAGCTCGCAGGTTTTTCCCGTTTCAGCGACGCGCCCAGCGCGGCAACCGCGGCTTCCAGCTGTGTGACATCGTCACTGAACGTCAGTAACTCTTTGCCGCCTGGCGTCAGATAGAGTATCAGCGCACCGTCCGCAATGACCACCCGCGCTCCCGGACGGCGGGCAGGCCGGGTAGCGCTGGCGTGTGACGGCCAGCCGAGCATCGCACCAAACGGATTCGCCGGATCAGAGGCCGCCAGCACGACGGCCTCCGTCGCAGCCCCGTATTCTTCTGCCAGCTGCCGCAGCCGATCGATGGTCTGATGATCGGCAAACTGAGCGCCGCCTGCTCCGGCGACAAACCGGCCCCGCAGCAGCCGCCCGGCATCTTCCATGCCGCGCAATACTGGCTGCAGGGCCGGAAAGCCGCCGGGGACCTGTTCTGAAACGACACAGCCGCGGGTGATGACCCCATAGCGGTCCAGCAGATTCTCCGCCAGCGACAGGGCCTGCCGGGCAGGCGCAACCGCCTGTCGCACTATCCGCGACCAGCGTCCGGGCAGCGTGCTGATCATTGGCCGCCGTGCGGGTAGTGCGCCTGCCGTAAAGCGGTGACCAGAACGGCTGCGCAGCGTCCGCGTCGGACGTGAACGTGTCACGCCTGGTGTGCTCAGACGGCCGCGCACGGCAATCCAGCTGTCGGCGGTGACGTAACCCTGCCAGACCAGTTGCCATAGTGCGTCATTGATATCCGCAGGTGCCGGCGCACGTGCTTCCATTTTCGCCATCAGCTCATGAGCAAACCATGCACCTCCCTGGCTGAGTGCGTCGGAAAGGGCCTGCTGTAGCGGGGACAGATGAGACGGGACAGCCTGCAGCGGCAGCGTTTCTGCAGCAAACTCAGAGAGGTGAAAAGAGATCAGCCCATCATTGTGGCCCAGCGCTTTATGTCCGTACCAGATCACCTCGCCACGGGCTAACAGTTCGTCGAGCATCGCCGGCTGGTAGTCGGCGATCCGGGCTGGCAGGATCTGCGACTCCCACAGCGAGGCCGGAAGCGGCACGCCAGCCAGCTGTTCGATCACCCGCAGCAGCCCGCTGGCACCCTGGTTTTCTTCACGCTGCTGGTCATGTAAACCGTGCTGCGCCAGCAGCAGGCGAACCCAGGCGGAAGGCGGCACTGGCCGGGTTGCCTCGCGAGCTGATTGCAGTGAACGTAAGCGGAGGCGTCTGAAGTTCTCCGCTGTGACCCACTCTGTTTCTGCCGCCTCTGCTGCCGCACCGATATTCATCAGATGGCCCTGTGAATGCAGGGCGCGCAGCCGTTCGTCTGCCACGGCGGTGCCCAGCCCGAAGTGTGTCGCAAGCTGTCGGGTTGAGAACAGCGCATGCGTGCGGGCGTAGCGGTTGATCAGATCGCCCAGGGGATCGGCCACCGATGTCAGAAAGGTTTCAGGCAGATCATCCGGCAGCGCGCAGGCCAGCGCATCGCGCAGGCGACCGGCATCTTCGATCACCGCCCAGCGTGCTTCTCCGGCGACAGTGACCGGAATAATCCGCCGGGCAGCCGCAAGCTGCTTGATGGCCGGGGTCATCGCTTCAGGGTTGCCGGAAAAGCGGGCCGCGATATCTGCAGCGGAGAGCGGGCCCAGGTCGCGCAGCAGATCGATGATGCCTTCCGTATGCGAGGCCTGATAGCGGGGATCGCGGCGTTGCAGTTCCTGTTCCGCCTGTTTAACGGCCTCCGCGTTGAGCAGGTCGCGTTTCGGTGTCTGGCCGAGCAGCTCACCCAGCAGGCTATTGTCGAGCGTCAGCAATGAGGCCTGCCGTTCCGCCTGTGGGGCATCGCTGGCGTAGATGAACTCCGAGACGTAGCCAAATAAAAGTGGTGCGGCGAAAGGGGAGGGGTGAGTGGTCATCACCTCAACCATGCTGACGCGCTCCTCTGCCACCTGGTTCATTAGCGCATGCAGCGCAGGCAGGTCATAGACATCCTGCAGACATTCGCGGGCGGTTTCGATCAGAATGGGGAAATCGTCATGCTGCTGAGCAACGGCCAGCAGCTGACCGGCACGCAGTCGCTGCTGCCAGAGCGGCGACCGCTTACCTGGATTACGCCCCGGCAGCAGCAGCGCCCTTGTGGCGCATTCCCGAAAACGGGCGGCAAACAGCGCCGACTGGCCGACGCTTTCCGTCACATAGCGCAAGAGCGTATCCGCGTCAAAGATAAACAGGTCAGCGCCAGGCAAATCGCGTTCACTGGCGGGAAAGTGGGCGACGATGCCGTCATCGCTGGCGGCAACAGAGGCATCGACACCCCAGCGTTGCCGGATGCGGGCGCCGATCGCCAGCGCCCAGGGCGCATTGACCCGTTTTCCCCACGGTGAATGCAGGATCACTCGCCAGTCGCCGATGTCGTCCCGGCAGCGTTCAATCAGCAGCGTCTGATCATCCGGCACGACGCCGGTAGCGGCACGCTGTTCGGCGACCAGCGCCAGCAGATTACTAACGGCCTGTGGGTTCAGCCCCAGCGCGCTGAGCCGGGCTGCGGCCTCCTCAGGCGGCCGCCGGTTCAGCTGACGCAGAAACATGCCGAAGCGGGCGCCCGAGTCGGCGCTGCGGCCCGCTCCTTCACCGCGCCAGAACGGCAGGCGGGCGGGACGGCCCGGTGCAGGCACCACCACCACCTGATCATGGGTGATCTGCTGAATCCGCCAGGATGTTGCGCCCAGAGTGACGACATCATTGACTCGCGACTCATAAACCATTTCCTCATCCAGCTCGCCCACGCGCCGTGAACCCGCCTGCTCTTCACCTTCCGGCAGGATGACACTGAATGTGCCCCGATCGGGAATGGTGCCACCGCTGGTTACAGCCAGTTTCTGCGCACCAGGACGTGGTGTCAGCAGACCGCTTTCGCGATCCCACACCAGCTGCGGCCTGAGCTGAGCAAACGCATCTGACGGAAATTTTCCAGCCAGCATATCAAGCGTCGCATCAAACAACCGGCGTGGCAGCGTGCGAAATGGATCGGCCTGGCGCACCCGTGCAAACCAGCTGTCGGCCTGCAGGCTGTCCATGGCCACCGCCGCCAGCGTCTGCTGTGCCAGAATATCCAGCGGATTACGTGGTGGAGTCAGCGCCTCCAGCTGACCGGTCTGCATCAGCTCGAGCGTGACGGCCGCATCCAGCAGATCGCGTCGGGTGCGGGGAAGCAGGATCCCGGCCGATACACCGCCAACCTGATGCCCGGCCCGTCCCACCCGCTGTAGCGCGCTGGTGACTGACAGTGGCGCGCCAACCTGAATCACCAGATCTACCGGGCCCATATCAATGCCCAGCTCCAGGCTTGAGGTCGCCACCACACAGCGCACGCTGCCCTGTTTCAGCGTAGCTTCAATTTCGCTTCGCTGCTCTCTGGAAACGGATCCGTGATGCGAGCGGGCGATCAGGATGTCGTTCGCGTCGTGATCGCTGTCACTATCGTCAGACGGCCCGCGCCTGGCAAGGTAGCGAGCGTTCAGCCGCGCTGTCAGTTTCTCCGCCAGCCCCCGCGAATTGACAAAGACAAGCGTGGCGCGATGCGCCATGACCTGCTGCAGGATGCGCGTCTCGATGTGTGGCCAGATCGAACCGCCAGACGCGGCGGATTTAGCGACTGGATCTTCCGCATCCGCGATGTCGGTCATATCGTCGACAGGCACCTCGATCGTCAGCTGCAGCGTACGGCTGGCGGCCGGATTGACAACCTGAACAGGCTGATTACCGCCCAGAAAGGCCGCGACCCGTTCAATCGGCTGCACGGTGGCGGAAAGCCCGATGCGCTGGGCGGGCTGAGGTAGCAACGCATCCAGCCGCTCCAGACTCAGCGCCAGCTGCGATCCCCGTTTTGACCCCGCCACCGCATGCACCTCATCAATGATTATTGTCGTCACCCCCTGTAGCGTTGTCCGGGCTTTTGAGGTCAGCATCAGAAACAGCGACTCCGGGGTGGTGATAAGAATATCGGGCGGGCGACGCAGCAGCCTGGCACGCTCTGCGCCGGGTGTATCACCAGAACGCATGCCGACGTTCAGGGTAATGGCGGACTCATTCATTGCTGCACGACGGGCGCTGACCCCGGCCAGTGGCAGCGTCAGGTTACGCTGCACGTCAGCCGCCAGCGCCTTTACCGGTGAAATATAGAGAATTCGGGTGGTCTTTTCACGCGCGGGAGCGGGATCTTCCGTTCTGACCCTGAACAGGGTGTCAATGGCGGTCAGAAAGGCCGCCAGCGTTTTCCCGGAGCCGGTAGGGGCGATGACCAGAGCATGTTCGCCGCGGGCGATGGCCTCCCAGGCCGCCAGCTGCACCGGCGTCGGGGTGGCAAAGGCGGCAGAAAACCACTGCCGCGTGGCAACTGAAAAACGGGCTAAGATCGCCTCTGACCGGGATGTTGGCATCACACTCATGGCATTGTGCATCCACTGCGCCTGAAATCAATCCGTTGAGTGTATGTGAAAATTCCGCTTCAGGGGCGCTGCCCCCGTAATTGGATCTGTCAGGCGATGTCAGGAACCAGGCGCGCCCGCGAATGCACGCCCTCTGATGGCCAGCAGCGACATCAGTGCCAGTACAATCAGCGTCATGCCGTAATACCAGGCGGTCTGGTTCAGTCCGATATGGGGCGCAGCGATACCGGCGGCAATAGCGGGTAGGGCAAAGGCGAGATAACTTTTCACTAAAAAGGCCGCGAACAGACCGGCGCGCTCATGCCCTTCAGCCAGCGGCAAAATGATTTTCAGCACGCTGGAAAAAATTGATCCGAATCCCTGGCCCGCAATCGCCGTGCCGACGTAGAGCCAGGCCACGCTGTGCAGAGAGAGGCCGCTCAGGGTAACCGTGACGCCGGTTATCAGCATCAGCGTCCCGATAACCAGTGCGCGTGCGGGCGGAAGCAGACGGAAGAGTAACACCGCAGCCGTTGCGCTCAGCATCAGCGTGGCGACAACCGATCCGCCGATAAGCGGTGAGGTCAGCCCGGTGGCACTGGCGACCATGCCAGGCATCAGAGAAAGATAGAAGCCGCCCAGCATCCAGGTGGCGATATTCACCGGGGTCACCTTCAACAGCGGGCCCAGCGCACGGCGCGGTATGCTGACCTGAGGACGCAGCGCGGCCAGAACACCCGGCTGAGGCGTGATGGTTTCCGGTATCAGAGGGATGAGCGCCATGGCTGCCAGCATCGTCAACAGTAAGAGCGCATAGAGCGTCACGGTAGGATAGGGAGCGAAGCTCACCAGAAATCCCCCTGCCAGCGTGCCCAGCGTCATTCCCAGAAAGGCTGTAAAGGAGTTCAGCAGTGGCCCGCGGGTTTTGCTGGCGTCAATCAGGCTGGCACCAAAGGTTGGCAGGGCAATGCCGGTCGCAAAACCCTGCACCAGCCGGGCAGTAATCAGCGTCGTCGCCGAGCTGGCCAGCATGAAAACTACCAGCGCAAGCGCATTCATCGCCAGGGCCAGCAGCATCAGTGGTCGCCGCCCGGTGAAGTCCGATACTTTCCCTATCGTCAGCAGCGCAGCCAGCAGGGCAAAAGCGTAGGCGCCAAAGACCAGCGTCAGCATGGGCGGCGACAGATGGAACAGCGTGCGGTAGAGCGGATAAAGCGGCGTGGGTGCACTGCTGGTCGCTGAAATCAGTACTGCGCCGGTAAAGCTGAAAAGTGTGGTGCGGGTGGCGGCTGCAGGCGTCAGGGCAGGGTTCATAACGATCACCTTAATGCAAAATATTAGCTTTAAGGTATACGGCTAACCGTGTCTTAATGCAATATCTTTGCTTTAACAAATCCTGCTGTGGAAATAACGTTATGGAAGATCCTAAAAATGATACGCAATGTGGCCGGGCACCAGGTTGGTTCAGCGTCAGGCGTGTTGCGATCGCAGAGATGCAGAAAGCCGGATGAAAGAATCTATACGCAGCGCATGCAAGCTAATGATGAAGGCCACTCAGTCTTTCGACATGTGCTGCTCATTCTCATGGCAAAACGGAAAGAGGTTTCCAGGAAAACGTGTCAGACAGGGCGCTGATGAAACATTAAACCCGCAGAATCCTTTCCCTGTGCCGGGGTAATGAGGAAAAATTTTGTGGTGTCGTGTGCGCATCGGGTTGTTAAGCAGGGAAAATCTGGCGAATATGATTTAAAACAATCAGGGTGCGGCAAAATGAAAATCGATAAGATTGACCATATCCATGTGTATGTTGAAAACATTGAGCTGGCCGAACAGTGGTACAAGGCTATCCTGGGTTTTTCTCGCGATGAGTCCCTCTTTTTCTGGTTTGAACAGGGCGGGCCGCGGGTGATCCGTAATCACGGGGCATCCCTCTCCCTTTTCCTCAGAAAATCTCAGCATCCGGGCCATACGGTGGCTTTCAGGGTGGCGGCCCGGTCTATAAGCGAACTGATTCCGGCCCTGAGGCAGCATAACATTCCCTTCAGCGTCAGTGATCATGAGGTTTCAGTCTCAGTTTATTTCCGCGATCTCAGCGATAACAAAATTGAAGTCACCACCTACGATTACATTAATGCGAAGCAACGGCTTGTGAGTTTCGTTTAAAACCCCATTCTAACTATTGGCGCCTTCCTGGCTGCCCGTCAGGTTTGTGCCGGCATCTCGCCACGTCAGCCCCAGACCTTCGCCGCTCGTGAGATTACCAGACCAGAACGATACTCAGTACAAAGAGTTCTTCAGCCTTTCCGGCAGGGCTTTGTCATAAGCATCCCCATCGATCTCTGCAATCTGTTTCAGAATCGAACCTGTGCTGGGCAGGGCCTGGCGGGCTATCTGAGTGTCGGCCTTCCAGAGTCCGGCGCGAATAATGGCGCGACTGCACTGGAAGAACACGCTCTCCACGCTGATGCGCAGAACAGTTCCGGGCTGCTGATTGTTGACGGCAAACCGCTCCAGCAGTGCCGGATCGGTGCTGATCGACGCCGTGCCGTTTACCCGCAACGTCTCACCAATACCGGGGATAAGAAACAGCAGCGCAACCCGATTGTCATGCAGAATATTGCGCAGGCTGTCGATACGGTTATTTCCCCGCCGATCGGGTAACAGCAGCGTATTCTCATCCTGGATTTCAATGAACCCGGCCGGATCGCCACGCGGGGAAACATCCAGTCCTTCCGGCCCTGAGGTCGCCAGCGCCACAAAAGGTGAAGCTTCAATGAACGGGCGATAGGCGGGATGAATATAAGGGGTGACCTTTGCAACAGAAGGGCGGGCGACGCTGCCATAAAGACTTTCGAGTTCCGTCAGTTCAGTGATGATGCTGTTATCTTCAGTCATTCGAATCCTCTCTGCTGATTATTCCATGCTTCGGGCCGCCAGAGATGACAGACGAAGAAGCGGCATCTGGCTTTAACATAACATTAACACTAATGGCATCACCGCCGGAACTGTGGCACTGTGGTTTGTGATCGTCGTTCAGTATGGGGCTGGCAAAAACCCTTCCAAACAGCCCACTACCGGATTGACCGTTTTACCGGTTGCCCGACGCACGCTTCACTGATGGGCCACTTTACACAGACGGGCGGCAGAAAAGGTCGCTGAGACAGCATGAATTTCAGTACCCGCAAGGAGCAGTCGATGTATTGGGAGTCAGAGCGTTTGCTTTACCGTTTTACCCTTCGTGACGATCTGGACGATCTCTTCAGAATTTTTGGCGACCCTGAGACGCACAGATTTAACCCGATGGGGCCGTGGACTGACAAGTCTCACGCCGTTCACTCAATGGCGCTGAGGTTACAGAGCTACCAGGATGATGGATTCGGCGACTGGACCATTTTTGAGAAAGCACGCCCGGAGAAAATCATTGGCTTTGGCGGCGTGTTCAGAAGCCGGTTTGAGGGTCATCCGACCAATAATCTCGGTTACCGGTTTGAACCGGAAGCCTGGGGCAAAGGCTACGCGACCGAGCTTTCGCTCAGAGCCATTCGATACGGATTTGAAGAGGCCGGTCTGAGCAACATTACGGGAGTCGTGCGGGAAAACCATCTGGCATCGCGCCGGGTGCTGGAAAAAGCAGGCTTAACTTTTCTGAAGAAGGTAAACGATCTTAAAGACCTGCCGCCGAGCCTGATGTATACCCTGAGCCGTCGTGACTGGCTGTTGACGAACAAGGATAGAGCGACGTCAGACCAATTTCTGTCCGCAAAACCTGGACGGAGCCAGTAACAAGTTATTTTTGCGTCAGACACCGTTTAGCACTCTTTACAGCCTGCTCAGCCTGAGATGCGGTACACTGCCGCTATCTGTTAATGCAACTTCGTTGCTTTAAAATGATCCGGATGGCTAAAGCAGGAGAAAGAGATGGCGAAGGAGATGATTCGTCAGGGTGGACGCAGCGCACGTATCCAGGCTGAGGTGCACGCGACGGTAAACCGGTTGCTGGAAACGCACGATCGTTCAGCCATTACGGTGCCGATGATTGCAGAACAGGCTGGTGTCACGCCCTCTACGATTTATCGCCGCTGGGGCGATCTGGCCCAGCTGCTGGCAGATGTAGCCCTGGCGCGAATGCGGCCGATCGCTGAACCGGAGGATACCGGCTCGACGACGGGCGATCTGAACGTCTTTATCCAGCAATATGTGGAGGAGATGTCGTCAAAGGTCGGCCGTGAAATGCTGGCCGATATAATCGGCAGTCACGCAGAACAGGCCAGCCAGCGATGCTGTGGCTTCACCTATCAGCATCTTGAAACGCTTAACAATCGTGCGCTGGCGCGGGGAGAAACGGGATTTAACGTTGATCGCGTGGTCGATGGCGTCGTCGCGCCCGTTATGTTTCATATCCTTTTCGGCGACCGCGATCTCTCTGCGGAATATTGCTCGTCGCTGATCCAGCGGGCTTTGTGAATCGCCGTCAGCCTGCCACAAAGGGCAGGGCGGCGTCTGCAATCAGATGCTGCAACAGTGCACGTGCCGGATCGTTTTCCTGGTCGGTGCAGGCCAGCGCAATATCCAGCGAGCCGGGCGCAGGCAGATGCCGGGATTCCACCACAAGCGTCTCCGGCAATCCGGCGCGGGTGCGAAGCGTCATCCCCAGCCCGGCCTGGAGTGCAGCCCAGATGCCGCTCAGGCTGTGGCTGGTAAACACTACACGCCATGGAATAGCGGCCCGATCCAGTGCCTCGGTGGCGCGGGATCGCATTACACAGGGCGCATCGAAAACCACCAGCGGCAGCGGCTCCCCGCGCTGCAAATAGCCCGCCAGGTCAAATGCCGGATGCTGTATCCAGGCTAACGGACAGTGACCGATCAGCTGGGTACCACGCTGTCGTTCAGTCTGCCAGAGCAACGCCAGGTCCAGTTCATTACGCGCCAGCGCCGTGAGCAGCGCCTGATTGCGGTCAACCCGAGCCGTCAGCATGACATCCGGATGCTGGCGGTTAAAAGCACCGAGAATGTCGGGCATCAGGGCTTCGCCAAAATCCTCCTGCATGCCGATGCGGATTTCCCCCTGTAGCGCTTCGCCTTTTACCGCCCGCAGTGTCTCATCGTTCAGCGCCAGCAGGCGTCTGGCATAGCTCATCAGTTGTTCGCCGCTGCGGGTCAGTTGCAGATGCCGCCCTTTTTTCATCACCAGCGCCGAGCCGCATTGCTGTTCAAGCTTTTTCAGCTGCGCACTGACGGCGGAGGCGGATCGGCAGAGACGCTGTGCGGCCAGGGCGAAGCTGCCTGCATCCATTCCCGCGACAAAACTGCGCAACGCATCCATATCCAGCGATTCAGGTAGCCTGTTCATCATCGTCCTGCAAAAGTGAAGGGTGAGTGCTGATTAATTTGATTTTCAGGATGGTTATCCCGGGAGACACTCTGTCTGACCACGGAGGAGTGTGCAATGAAAAAGTCACTGAACAAAGAAACACTGGCGATCAGGGCGCCGAAACTGGCTGAACTGACCCGGCAGGTGCTGTTTGACGATATCTGGCAGCGTGATCAGCTGTCAGCGCGTGAACGCAGCCTGCTGACGCTGGCAACCCTGACAGCGCTGGGACGCGTTGAGCAGATTCCCTGGCATATCCGTTTTGCCCACCAGAACGGGCTGACCCATGATGAGCTGGTAGAAAGTTTCACGCATCTGGCGTTTTATGCGGGCTGGCCTGCCGCGGTTACCGCGCTGAATTATCTGGAGGACAACGTATGCCCATCAGCCGAATAACCCTGCGTCAGGGCTACAGCGATGCGGCACTGCGTCAGCTCTCCCGGCTGCTGCAGCAGACGCTGGTGGCGGAATTTGATGTTCCCGGGCAGGACTGCTTTCAGATGATTGAGATGCTGCCTGCCGTTCAGCGGGTATTCGACCCTAACTATCTCAGCGGCGGCCGCAGTGACGACTTTGTGCTGTTTCAGATCACGGCAGGCAAGCCACGCTCCCGACGGCAGAAGCAGCAGTTTTACCATTCACTCTGCTCCGCGCTGCAGAGGGAGATGGGAATCGATCCCGATGATGTGATGATCGTTATTCAGTTTAACAGCACCGAAGAGTGGAGCTTCAGCGGCGGCCGGATGCTGGCTCAGGAGGCGTTATGATTGTAATGCACTACCGTTTTACTTTGCCTGCCGACTATGACATGGGCATCATCGAACATCGGATCAGAGAGAATGGCGCAAGGCTGGATGGCTTTCCTGGGCTGATAGCCAAGGCATATCTTTATGCCTGCCGTGAGGAGGGGGGCCCTGAGGAAAATCGTTATGCACCGATCTATTTCTGGCAGGAGGCAGGGGCGATGCAGCGTTTCCTGCAGTCGCCCGGCTTCGCCGCGCTGGTCCGCGATTTTGGCTGGCCGACGCCTGAATGCTGGCTGGCTTCTGAGGATCAGTCCCCCATCCCGGATTTGGCCGAAGCCTGCTTTATGATGCTCAATCGCTGGACGATACCGCCTCATACCGATCTTATGGCGCTGCCGGAGAGATCCGGCTTCTGCGCCTGGGATGTTACCCGCTGGCAGGGTATAACTCTCCATGCGTCCTCTCAGCGTTCTGCCGGTTTTCAGGAAGCTTATCGCATTGGCTACCTGGCGCGCGGCGCGGCCGCGTCAGCACTGCAGCTCTGACGCTCGTCGCTCAGAGGGCAAGTATGGCCTCAATCTCAATGCGCAGGTCCGGAGAGAACAGCCCGCTGAGTGCGGGCTGAAACAATGTGCTTAACGTTTGATGAAGTCATTAAACCGGGCCTGATTAGCGACCAGCCAGGCAGGCATATATTCCGGCGTGACTGGCCTGATCACCATTTTCCGGGGCCGGTTCCAGATATCAACATTCTGCTCAACACAGCGACGGATATGGTCCGGATTATTAAACTCCGGAAGATTGTTTTCCGTGTGGGAAATTGTCGCCATTTTCTCGCTGATTCGGGCATCAGTCATGACCCATGAAAAGTGCCAGCCAGCATCCTTTATCGTGCGGGTGCGAACCTTGAGCAGTTTCCAGCGCCACCAGCTATCCCTGATGGGCGTCCCCTTACGTTTTACATTTCGCAGCAGCTCTGGCTGGCTGCGGAAGAAGTGCTTCAGGTGCTTCATCGTGGTCATCTTTGGCAGACGGCACAGACGTGCGGAGCCATCCTCGTTGAGCACCTGAACATTAAATTTAAAGTTATAAAAATTCTGATAGAGCGTTGTGCAAAGGTAGCGCGGGCTAAACTGTTTCAGGGCTTCCGGACGGGGGATTTCGTCAACGTCTGAAACCAGAATGATGTCGTCATCCTGGGCGAAGTTCAGGCCACGCATAATCGCGTTACGGGCGATTGTCTCGTTTTCCCATGGATCAGTTTCACCCGCTTTTACGACGGAGCTGCCAGACACGAACGTATGCTGATAAATAGTCGGCACAGCGTCATTGACCACATAAATAATCTTGTCACGAAAAGCGGCAAATTTTTCGATATCGAAGTGAAGTCTGTCACGGCGCCTGCCGGTAAAGGTATACAGGGATTCCACGACAACAAACCGGTCAACGTGTTCATAAAGCGTATTCAGGCGAAGTTCTAACAGCATGTCTTCGTCGTAATAGAGGAAACAATCGTAAATCATCAGAGGGAATACCTTCCTGGCATTATATAAATCGATATGCCGGAATTGTACCCCATACGTAAGCCCGGTTTTACAGTTTCCTTATGGTTGGACAGCCAGACCCGGAAATCTCCTCTAACAACGATAATAAAAGCGTCGACGAGTCATAAGCCCCACTTGTTATATCTGTAGGATTACGGCATGCCTGTTGACGACGCTCTCTGCCTCACGGATTAGCGATTCATTAACTGCCTGCAGGCTGAATTATCCTGCATGGCGCGCTGCTGCTCATCCGGTGTGAGATCCTGCCAGCGGCTAATGATGCGGCGACCCAGCGACGATTTGTAATGAATTTTCTGCAGGGCATAGTCGGAATTGCCGCCCTCAATGACATTGCGCATCTGCTGGTCAGCTGTCTGGTTATCATGATGATCAACCGCGCAGAACACCGCCACGTAATAGGCCTTATCTTCTTCGCTGTCATGGGGGAAAAACGACCAGGCGGCCAGGACAAGGATCAGTAGCAGAGGAAGGATGATTTTAAGTTTAGCCATTTGAGTCACCGGTTATCAGTCATTAAGTCAGCCGGGTTTGGCCAGACGCAGGGCGCATATCCTGCCACAGAATCTGCCTGCCGTTAACACCGTATGGCCACTGTTGAGGCAACGTTCAATTGATCACTTCCGATCGGTATTCCATGGAATGACGCATCCGTCAGTGCGTTCAGGGCAGCCTGACATTCGCATCTGTCCTGATGCAGAGCTCTCGCCAGCTGAAGCTTCCAGCCCGGCAGGCGAGCGCTGGGCGCAAGGTAATGCACGGCCTCTAATCAGGAAAGCGTAATGAATAAAGGCATTGCCGATTCAGGACAATCTGGCATGCTGAGATTCAAACCTCTTGATCCGGAGTGAGATGTGAAAGTCATTGGTCTGTTAGGTGGTATGTCATGGGAATCTACCGCCCTCTATTACCGCATTCTGAATCAGCAGGTGAAACAGCAACTGGGCGGTCTTCATTCGGCGGAGCTGGTGCTCTACAGCGTGGATTTTCAGCGCATCGAACAGCTTCAGGCTGCAGGTGAATGGCTGCAGGCAGGTGAAATCCTGGCGGAGGCGGCACGCAATCTTGAACGGGCGGGCGCGCAGTTTATCGTGCTCTGTACTAACACCATGCACAAAGTGGCCGGGCAAATCAGTGCCGCAACGACGATTCCGCTGTTGCATATCGCTGACGCTACCGGACGCCGTATCCGGCAGGCCGGCGTGCGTAAGGTCGGGTTGCTGGCAACGCGATTTACCATGGAGCAGGAATTTTATCGCGGGCGGCTCAAAGACCAGTTTGAAATTGAGGTCATTACCCCGGATGAAGCGGATCGAAAGTTCGTCCATGAGGTGATCTATCACGAGCTCTGTCTGGGCGAGATCAAGCCTGAATCGCGTCTGCGCTACCGGGCGATCATGCAGAAGCTGGAGGCGCAGGGCGCTGAAGCTATCATCCTTGGCTGCACTGAAATCACCCTGCTGGTGGATGCCACGGATGCCAGGGTACCGCTGTTTGATACCACTCTGATTCACGCGGAAGATGCGGTGATTCAGGCGCTGGCATAACGGATTTTCTGTCGCTTATTTCGGAGACATAGTATGAAAATTGAAAATCTGCCCTTTGGCCTGACGCACTGGGATCAGGTTGAAGTAACCATTCATCCCGGCGATCAGGGGCAGGCGACCTGGCGAACGGTCATGTTTAATCATATCCGGGTGCGGATGGTCGACTATTCACCCGGCTATGTCGCCGATCACTGGTGCACTAAAGGCCATATTCTGCTCTGCATGGCGGGCGAACTACACACTGAACTGGCTGATGGCCGGCAGTTTGTGCTGACGCCGGGCGTCAGTTATCAGGTGGCGGATAATGCCGAACCGCATCGCTCATCGACTGCCACCGGCGCGACCCTCTTTGTGGTTGACTGAGGTCAGAACCCGTCTGACCGCTGCGCTTATGTAAGTGAAACATCACGTCGTTGACATTATTAAAAGTAAACTGAAACTGCTTTATAAAAATCAGCAAAATTAATGGCTTATTTCGTCAGAGTATTCTGGTTCTGACAGGAATTATCGCTACCAGATTGTATGCTTAAAGTTTTTAAGGAACGTAATGCATTCATCTGATGGGGAAAACCTGTGCTGATAAAAAAGAAGAAAGTTCGTTCGCATACTGAAGACCGTTTGCTGGCGCTGGTGCTGGCCACCACGGCCGGTATTCTTAACGCCATGGCGCTGGGTGCTTTTGGATTTTTTCCATCGCACATGAGCGGTAATACCTCGCAGATCTCAGAGGAAGTGACCACCAGCGATGTTCATACCATGCTGTTTCTGATGGCGCTGATCGGTGCTTTTGTTATGGGGTGTACGGTTGCGCGGCTGGCAGTGGTAGTGGGCCATAAATACAAGCTACGCACCATCTTTTGTCTGATTATTCTGGCAGAGGGGGCAGCGCTGACGGCGGCTTCGATCTTCGAACTGATGTTCTACCGGCCAAGCTTTAATGGCGAAGTACTGGTGATACTCGGTTTCTTAATGGGGATCCACAATGCCACGTCGACGCAGCTCTCAAACGGACGCGTCAGATCCACGCATATCACGGGCACGCTGACCGATGCCGGTATCGCGCTGGGGTCGTGGATCTTTGCGCATACGTCACACGCCGTGCATCTTGAAACCGACGACCGTCGCTTCTTTCAGAAGGTGTTACATACACATCTGACCACGGTATTTTCGTTCCTGAGCGGCTGTATTGCCGGATTGCTGCTGTTCAGGGCTTATGGCTTTAACGCGATGGTGGGGCTGGGAATCTTCCTGATGCTGGTGGCGCTGACGGCGATTGCCATTACCGTACAGCGAACCCGAAAAATCCTTTACTGACCACCCGGCCCGATGCACTGCACATCGGGCCGTTTTTTTACTATTGAGTTCGGGTTGGCCGCACCACGATTTCGTTTACATCGACCTCATCGGGCTGTTCGATAGCGTATCGCACGGCGCGGCCAATGGCGTCCGGCTGCAACGCAATGGCGCGGTAATGCCGCATTGCCTCAGCGGCTGTCGGATCGGTGATGGTGGATGCCAGTTCGCTCTCGACCACGCCCGGATGCACACAGGTCACCCGCAGCTGGCTGTTCTCCTGTCGCAGTCCGTCGGAAATGGCGCGTACTGCAAACTTGGTCGCACAGTAGACTGCCGCTGTTGGCGACACAGCCAGCGCGCCTATCGAGGCAATATTAATGATGTGCCCACGCTGGCGGGCCAGCATAGTGGGCAGAACAGCTGCGACACCATAGAGTACGCCTTTAATATTGACGTCGATCATCTGTTCCCACTCTTCTACCCGCAGCGCTGCCATCGGCGAAAGTGGCATAATGCCCGCATTGTTGATTATCACATCGACCCGCCCCCATTTTTCCAGCGCAAAATTTACGAACTGTGTCACCTCATCACGGCGTGAAACGTCCACTGCCTTGATTGCGACCTCCGCTCCATTAAATCGCAGCTCTTCAGCCAGCGCCGCCAGACGATCTTCCCGTCGTGCGCCCAGCAGCAGAATAACCTGAGTTTTGGCCAGTTCACGCGCAATGCCTGCGCCGATGCCGCTTGAGGCGCCAGTGATTAAAATGACTTTCTTAGACATGGTGATTCTCCCGTTGAGTTGACACTGGCGATCATACGGCGGCTGGATTATAAAGATAATCCGCCTATTACTTCCTACACCGGTAACTCAGGCTAACCAATGACGACGGATAAAAATGCTTTAGAGATTTTTGTGAGAGTGGCGCAGACACAGAATTTCCGGCTGGCGGCAGAACAGCTTGGCGTCACGCGCCCGGCGATCAGCCAGAGTCTGCGTCGACTGGAAGATCGGCTTAACATCACCCTGATGCAGCGCACCACACGTTCGGTCAGGCTGACAGAAGCCGGGCAGCGACTCTATGCCGAGGTCGCACCAGCGATTGACCAGCTCAATCGCGCCGTGACAGACATTGCTGAACTGGCGGCTGAGCCACGCGGTCAGTTGCGGCTGGCCATCTCCTCAATTGCAGAGCGAATGCTGGGAGGCGAACTGCTGGCAGGCTTCATTACGGCTTATCCGCGCATTGAGCTGGATATTACTGTCACCGATGAGGAGTTTGACATTGTCGGGCAGGGCTATGACGCGGGAGTGAGGCTGGGGGAGGTAATAGCACAGGATATGATCGCGGTGCCGGTATCGCGGCCGCAGCGACAGGTGGCGGTCGCCTCACCTGACTATCTGGCGCGCGCGGGAACGCCGTCACACCCTCAGGATCTGGTTCATCATCGCTGCATAGGCTGGCGAAAAGGGCCGGGGCTGGCGCCCTATCGCTGGGAGTTTGCTGAGCAGGGGCGTGAATTTGATGTCGCCGTCAATCCACAACTCACCACCAACGATATGGGAATTATGATCCGCACGGCCTGCGCAGGCGGCGGCATCAGCTTTGGCATGGAAGAAACGTTTCAGCCCTGGATTATGCGCGGTGAACTAATAACACTGCTCAACGAGTGGCTGCCCACATTCGACGGCTTCTATCTCTACTTTCCCAGCCGCAAGAACCTGGCTCCCAAGATGCGGGCTTTGATCGATCACGTCAGGATAGCGTGAGCGGCGGTCAGCGATGATAGTGCACCTCGCTGACCTGCTCCGGTTACGTCACTGATAAACCCTTCAGGGACTGAGTCATGGCACCAGGGGTCATGGCACCAGGGGTCATGGCGTTATCCGGCGTGGCACCATGCCAGTGCGTCACATTCTCCGGTATCCGGACGGTTTATGCGCAGTTTATAACCTCAATGGCTTTTCCCTCACGCTGAATCCAGCCCTGGCCGTGCGTGACGTTCAGGGTCTGGTGGGGGGATGAGTATGCCGTGCGCGCACCCGGTGCGAAAATCACCGTCGCGCCGCTCACACGGGCAGGTTCAGTCGCCCGTAAGGGGGCATCAATCCGTACTCTGCCAGGAAAGTAGTCGGCAGGACTGTTTCGGGAGGCAGCGAACCACTGGTCGTTATTTTCGTCATTCGCGCCTGTTGTGGAGGTTAATGCATGGAATCATTAACTGGCCGCAGAGCCATTCGACTGTCCATTCAGTAAACGATGATGCGCTGCGCTCATGGAGGGTCCGGTAAGTCAGGCCGTCATATTGTAGCGGGTAATAATATTAATTTTAGAGTAGGGCGCTACCGGGGCCGTTGCTGGCAGGAAGGCATGAAACTCAAGCAGTGTTCTGAAAGCGTGTAGCGCATCAAGCTGTAAATTATGCTCGATCAGCGCATCAATTTTACCTGCCTGCAGCAGTGCGCAGTTTTCCTGATCGAGGTCGTGCCCGATAAAGGCATTGATCTGACGCTTCTCTTCCGCAAAGGCGCGCAGTATGCCCGGATTGCCGCCGCCGACCGTATAGACGGCATCCACATCCGGATGCTGCCGCAGGAACTGCGTAACCGACTGATGCATCTGTGCATCAATACCATAACCGCCTGCAACCACGCTGACCTGATGCTGAGGCGCAAACTGCCGCATCTCACGCTGAAACCCCTGGATTCGTTCCTGTTCGCCAATAAAATCGCGGCTGCCGGTTACCGCAATGATATGTGAGCGGCTGACGCGCAGCCACCGCGACATCAGAAACGCTGCCACCTTTCCGGCATCAACGTTATCCATGCCGATATAGCGCAAACGCGCACTGCCGGGCAGATCGCTCATCATGGTGACCACCGGCACGCGCTGACGGAGAAGAGATTCAAGCGTAGGGTTTAACTCGTCCGAGCAGGCTGCTTTCAGGATAATGCCGTGACTGTGAAAGGCTTTTCTGTTCAGCAGCTGGTTGATGGCCTCTGCCGTGAGATGTGCATTGAAGTGGAAGCGTAGCTGGAGCCTGAAAGCAGCAAAGCTGGCAATCTGACGGGTAAACGCCTCACGGATCAGCGGCTGAAAACGATCCGGAATGTGCATGATCACGTCAAAGTAGAGAGTTCTGCCCCTGGCCAGTCCGGCTTTCTGCATCAGCTCCAGGTCCGCTATCGCCTGCTGAATGCGATGCTGGGTACGTGGATGAACATTGCCTCGCTGATGCAGAGCACGATCAATCGTGGCCAGGCTGAGTCCCGACTGCGCTGAAATCTGTTTGTGGGTGAATCGGGCCATTGGCTGCTCAGGGTAGCGGAATACATGCTCCTTTCTATCATAACTCGGGTCTGATTTTACTGATGGAGTAAGAACTTTATCCAGAATATGGCTGGCTGCACACGCTCATATAAATAAAAAGGCGCAGTGGCTTGTATGAAATGACGGCTTCGCGTCTTATCCGTACGGTTAAAATCCAGACAGTTAACATTTTTAAACAGAAAATTAATCTGGCGAGAAGTCCAACCCTCTTCTATGTATTAATCAGCTACAGGTTAAACAGGCATAAATAATGTCGAATAATAACCAAGGGGTGGTTAAATAATGACCGATTTGCCGCTTCGCTTATATTCCAGCTGTGCTGCCTTTTTTGGTTTTAGTTTCTGCTGATGTTAAACTGGATATTCATACACCGTCGGGAGGTCGTGTGAAGTACGATAATGATAATGAAATCCGTGCGCTTGTCGGCGCGGTGGTCAGTGACTTGATCAAGGCAGGAGAGCCCGTTCATTTTCACGACATTACGGACGCGCTGTTTCGCCTTGGCGAAGAGACGCGTGACAGCAGGCTAAAGGCATTGTGCCAGGAAGCGATAAGCTTTTTTAGCCGCAAGATGCACTGAGGCCGGTGGCGTCAACGACAGGCACCATTCTGAGACACCCTCCTCAAACTCCTTTTGCTTTTTTCCGGGCCGATAATAAATCACAATAATCAGATGCCCGGCATCACAAGGTTTATTATCCGGAGGACGGCTCTGTTTTTTAGCGTATCGCCGTTTTCTGCACAGATATTAGCCGATTAACCGGGGCTATTTCTGTTGCTGTCCAGAAAAATTAACTATTCCAGTAATAATTTCTTATGAAAGTAATTCATGACAAAACGCTTGTGAGCGCAGTCATTTCAGAATGTTATATAGGATTTTTCTCAAGGCAGCAGGTTTGTTCAACCCGAAAAAGGGTGATGTATAGAGATTGCAACGGGATGAGAAACTGCGCTGCCGCAGACAGCGCAGAAGAGAAAATCAGATACCGGTATCGTCGGGCGTGCGGCCGACCACTATTTCCAGCGTTTTGCGCAGTACATCCAGTCGCACAACATCCGACGTGCATTCCAGCTCTGCAATCAGATAAAGAATAATGGCTTTATTAGTGACGCTACCCTGATCGGCCACAATGTCACGGATCAGCGCGCCGAGCAGTTCGGTTTCCTGAGCCAGCAGATCGCCTTCGCCACGAAAATAGTCAATGATGGAAGAATCTGATGAAGAGTGTTGCATGATTTTTTCGTTCTCTGAAGAAAATTGGTCAGACGCAATGGTTACAGCCAAAACGAATGTAGACGTTGTTTTCGTTTTGCCCAGCCTGCATAAAAACATCTCTTTGCTGCTTTGCTGCTTTGCCGCTTCGCTTATCATCAGCCGCCCGCAACAGGTAAGCGCTACCTTCAATCAGTGCTTTTTCGAACCCTCAGGTGGCCCGTCACTGGACATGCGATGGGCCGTTTTGTCGCGCTCCGCGCCCTCGTTCTGAACACGCTTGCGAGCAGCAACCATACCATTACGCACCTCAGTTATGGCTCTGCGGATAACTGACACCTTTGCATCATTATCTGCGTTAGCTGCCATCAGTTCGAGTTGCGCGATCAGGGCGTTACTGGATACCGGTTTGTCTGACTTCAGTAATGTAAGAACGGCTTCGCCGATCATTACATCTGTCAGTTTCTCATCTTCACTTCTGTACATACTGGCTTCTCTGATTACGAATCAATGGCCATGCTGCGGGTCCGTATGTGTTAGCAGGTGCGATCGGACGCACCTGATACGGGAAAGCAGTACTGGGCTTTTTATTACGTTAACCATCCTGGACTGGCTGAAAACGGGCATCCTGAATAATGTACGCTGCCGTAAAGGCGATCAATCTTCGCGGCGGAAAAGCATCGAAATCAATTCGTGCAGGTGCTGCTCTTCTTCTGACGTAGAAGCCTGTTCGAGGCGACGCAGAAGCTTGCTACAGATCGCTTTCCGGCTGAGGCTGTTGCCGGCGCGCAAAATCTCAACCACGACAGAGCCCAGTGTTTCCTGCTGAGAAGGAGAACTGGCCTGATTGAAATAACGGGCAATGTCACTGAGTGTTTCCTGGGCTTGTCCGTTCTGACGCATTTTTTTTCCTCAGGTGATTTAAAACAATCGCACGGGAGATATACAAGTTATACATCACTCAGCGCGTAAGTTATACGATTTCATAAAAACTTGTACAATATTTTGAGTATTCGGAATGGGTAATTTTGTGCAAAAAGTGCTTATTCTTTTAAAACAGGAGGTTGAGAGGGCTTTTCAGAAGGGTAGTTGTACCATGAAGTTGTATCGGTTCAATCCCGGCCTGCTCAAATTTATTGTACAGGTCGGGAGAAATTCAGGTACAAAAAGTCAGTACCTGAAATAGATATCATCGGCAGATTCGGAAACAGCAGACTCTGCTGAAGAATTTGTAGACAGCCAGTTTGCCGGACCAGAACGGCGTGAACCAATCGTTTTAAAGCCTGATAACCATTGACGTGCATCCTGTAACTGCTCAAGGCGGTACTCGTTTACTTCTGAGTTTGCCATAATCAGCAACTCTTTAATCAGCAGTTCAACGTTCACTTCCTGACCAGCATTAAACAGGTTCATTGCGGCTTCGCCAATGATGACATTCGCTTTTTCATCGCTGGAAAAAAACAAAATATCCTCCTGGGTGATTGCGGTAAGTAACTTTAACTGTAGCAAAAAAATTTACCAGATTTAATCAATTCAGCCTATCAATAAGATTATTTTAATTGTCCGCTTTTTGTGCTTGATGTGAACAAAATGTCTGCTGACAAACGACTGCATGAAGGTCGGATCTTCTGCGCCTGCTATGCCGGTATAGGAACGATAAGACGTTCAGCTGTACAGCACTACGAGTATGGAGATAGAAACCGGCCAGCGCTGCCGGAAAATTCAATCTGCACGTAGTAAGTCGCATGTTTAAATTCATTAATAATCATTGGTTTATATGATTTTCTGACAAATCTTCACGTTCATCCTCTTACGCTTAAAAAACTTCACATTCCAGCGCTATCAGGTTTTTATAGTCTGTGCTATAAAAAATAGCACAGGCTAATTTTGTCTGATATTTCATCACTGCCGGAGGTTGCCTTATGGTCCTGTCAAAAAAGCTCGCCCTGTATATGTCAGGCATGCTGCTGACTGCGCTGATGAGCACCAGCAGCTATGCAACAGAAAAATTTAAGGTCGTGACCACATTTACTGTCGTCGCTGACATGGTCAGGAATGTAGCGGGGGAGTCGGCAGAGGTTGTTTCCATTACCCGACCTGGCGCGGAGATACACGACTACCAGCTAACGCCGGGTGATATTAAGCGGGCTCAGGGTGCACAATTAATCATGGCAAACGGGCTCAATCTTGAACGCTGGTTTGAACGTTTCTATCAACACCTTGACGGCGTGCCGGAAGTGGTGGTTTCCGATGGCATTCAGCCGATTAGCATTAATGAGGGTCCTTATAACGGGAAGCCCAATCCTCATGCCTGGATGTCACCCGACAATGCGTTGATTTATGTCGATAACATCCGGAATGCGCTGATACGGTATGATCCGGCCCATGCCGAAATTTATCGCCAGAACGCGGCGAACTATAAACAAAAAATCACAGCGACGCTGGCGCCGCTTCGTCAGCAGATTGCCCGCATTCCGGAGAATAAACGCTGGATAGTAACCAGTGAAGGCGCGTTCTCTTATCTTGCTCGCGATTTGGGCATGAAGGAACTTTATCTCTGGCCAGTCAACGCCGATCAGCAGGGCACACCGCAGCAGGTGAGAAAAGTCATCGACCTGATCAGAAAACAGAAGATTCCGGCTGTATTCAGTGAAAGTACCGTCTCTGACAAACCTGCCCGTCAGGTCGCGCGGGAAACCGGTGCGCATTATGGTGGTGTGCTCTATGTCGACTCCTTAACCACGCCCGATGGCGCTGTGCCAGCCTATCTCGATCTGCTCTATGTCACCACCCGCACGCTCGTCGACGGCGTCATGGCAGGAGAAAAACCAGAATGAGTGAGGCTATTGTGGTTTCAGGCGTCACAGTGATTTATCGCAACGGCCATATTGCACTGTGTGATGCCAGCTTCAGCGTGCCGGGCGGATCGATTGCAGCACTGGTCGGCGTTAATGGTTCCGGTAAATCGACGCTGTTCAAAGCACTTATGGGGTTTGTGCGGCTCGCCAGCGGCACAATCTCTGTTCTGGAGATGCCGACCCGTCAGGCGCTGCGTCAAAGTTTGATCGCTTATGTGCCACAGTCGGAGGAGGTGGACTGGTCTTTTCCGGTTCTGGTGCAAGATGTGGTGATGATGGGACGTTATGGCCACATGGGGTTGCTGCGCCGACCGACAGCGAACGACCGCCAGATTGTCAGTGAGGCACTGGCGCGGGTCGATATGCTGGATTACCGGCATCGTCAGATCGGCGAACTTTCTGGCGGGCAGAAGAAAAGAGTTTTTCTGGCGCGTGCCATCGCCCAGCAGGGCAGCGTCATTTTGCTGGACGAGCCCTTTACCGGCGTAGACGTACAGACCGAGGCGCGGATTATCACCTTGCTGGGCGAGCTGCGCGAAGAAGGTAAAACCCTGCTGGTTTCCACACACAATCTGGACTCAGTGACCCAATTCTGCGATTACACTGTGATGGTAAAAGGCACGATTCTTGCCAGTGGCCCGACACAGACCACCTTTACGCCAGCCAACCTTGAACGCGCCTTCGGCGGAACGCTGCGTTATGCGCAGGGAAATGAACGGGTGAAGCCTGCCGCAGACGGACAGCCTTTTTCCAGGCCTTCGCAGGCGGGGGAGGTCAGATGATGGCGTGGCTTCTGGAACCCTTTAGTTATCACTACATGCTCAATGCGATGTGGGTTTCCGCGATGGTGGGCGCACTCTGCGCCTTTCTCTCATGTTATCTGATGCTGAAAGGCTGGTCGCTGATCGGAGATGCGCTTTCACACTCTATCGTGCCTGGCGTTGCAGGCGCTTACATGCTGGGACTGCCCTTTGCGTTGGGCGCTTTTCTTTCTGGTGGCCTGGCGGCGGGCAGCATGCTGTTATTAAACCAGCGTACCCGTCTTAAGGAAGATGTGATTATCGGCCTGATCTTCTCCTCCTTCTTTGGTCTTGGCCTGTTTATGGTGTCGCTTAATCCAATGGCGGTGAACATTCAGACCATTGTGTTGGGCAATATTCTGGCTATCGACCCCGCTGACATTCTTCAGCTGGGCCTGATTGGCGGGCTGTCGGCCCTGATTCTGCTGGTTAAGTGGAAAGATCTGATGGTCACCTTCTTTGACGAGAATCATGCACGCGCCGTCGGGCTGCACCCTGAGCGGCTGAAGATTCTGTTCTTTACGCTGCTGGCGGCTTCGACGGTAGCGGCACTGCAGACCGTCGGGGCGTTTCTGGTGATCTCTCTGGTGGTCACGCCAGGCGCTACGGCCTGGCTGCTCACCGACCGCTTTCCGCGTCTGCTGGTCATTGCGGTGGCTATCGGCAGCATAACCAGTTTTCTGGGGGCCTGGGCAAGCTACTACCTGGATGGTGCAACGGGCGGCATTATCGTGATGGCGCAAACGTTACTGTTCCTGCTGGCGTTTGTCTTTGCACCCCGACAGGGCCTGCTGGCTCAGCGCCGTCGTGGCCGCTATCAGAATGAAAAGGAGCAGGCTCATGTGGATCCTTGAACCTTTCCGGTTTGCGTTTATGAACAGCGCGTTACTGACGGCGCTGATGGTGGCGATCCCCTGTGCGATCCTGTCAGTGTTTCTGGTGCTGAAAGGCTGGGCGCTGATGGGGGATGCCATGAGCCATGCGGTATTCCCGGGCATTGTGATCGCCTGGATGGCAGGGCTGCCGCTGGCGGCAGGCGCATTTGTCGCGGGTCTATTCTGCGCGGTTGCGAGTGGATTTTTGCAGGATAACAGCCGCATCAAGCAGGATACGGTGCTCGGTATCCTCTTTTCAGGCATGTTTGCGGCAGGGCTGATCCTCTATATTGCGGTTAAACCAGATGTCCATCTCGATCACATCCTGTTTGGTAATATGCTGGGCATTTCCGGCGCGGACATGATTCAGACCGCGATCATTGCCGTCATTATCGTCACTGTGATGGCGCTGAAGTGGCGTGACTTTATGCTGTTTAGCTTTGATGCGCAGCAGGCGCAGGTTTCAGGGTTATCCACGCGCTGGCTGCATTACGGGCTGCTCTGCATGGTTTCACTGACCATTGTTGCAACTCTGAAAGCGGTCGGAATTATCCTGTCGGTCTCCCTGCTTATCGCGCCTGGCGCAATTGCGGTGCTGCTCACCCGCCGATTCTCCCACGCGTTGCTGGTGGCCGTCATTGTTTCCGTGCTGGTATCACTGAGCGGGGTATATCTCTCATTCTTTATCGACAGCGCACCCGCACCGACCATCGTCGTGCTGTTCGCGCTGGTGTTTATCGTGGCTATGGTCATAGCCGGACGTCAGGCTCGTCAGCCTGCGACTCAGACAACAGAGGTCCGCTAATCGTCATCACAGCACGACAGCATTTTGCCTCAGTCCTCAGCGCAAAGGCACGGATGTACTATCGGCGGCCAAATTAGCAGTGGATATGTGTCACACTCTTCGTTGAGTACCTGGATCAGACGGCTCTCTAACACAGCGGGTTTCCAGCCTGATCAGCGAGGTATTAACAGCGGGGAGAGATTTGAGATTTTCTGTCCCTGCGTTTCTGCGCTGATGGATTTGTCATCACGCATAACTTTCCGGTCAGAGAGCACGCCGGATCGTCAGATGCAGGTGAGACGGCAGAAAAGGCAATAAAATTATGATCACCTGCTTTCATTGCAAGATGCCGGGAGCCACCGATATTTACCTGTTGTAACAGCGAATCCAGCTATGCATTTGGCTCTGCCAAAAAAATTCTTCTTATTCATAAATTTTCGGTCGTTGGTGTCATCTGCGCTCTGCTAATAGCAAACATTTGACGGATACGCAGTTTGTTTTGTGCCAGAAGCGGACGTCGGCAACGTTGAGATATGTTAATTTATGAGGAGCAGGTCAACGAACAAAAGGAGAAGAAAATGCAAATCATGTTTGAGGTATTGTTACTTGCAGTGCTTGTACCACTGACTTCGACTGCAGCATAAGGGACTTTGTTTTTTTCGGTCGGTAATGAGAAAACTTCTTTTGCCTCTGAATGTGTAAAATCAATCGATTATAGAGAGAAAGATGAGATAGGTGCAGAGAATTTAACCTTTTGATTTTACAATGAATGTAGCAAAAGATTGTCTGAAATGACCCGAAAGAACATCGGAAAGCAGGTGACCATCGCCTACGAAGACAATAAAGTTACTTCCGCTATGATTGCCTCGCTTCTTAGCACCGGCTTCAGGATATTCACAAAAGACACACCAGGAATACTGTTGATGCAGATACTAAATGATTATGATGCTGTTCGTGATTAACCAGAAATAAACGGAAAATAATAATTTCCCTGGCAATAAAAATTCTTTCATAAATATAATTTCGCTTTTCGCTTTTCGCTTTTCGCTTTTCGCTTTTCGCTTAAAGCGGCCCTTCAGCTCAGTCAGTTTGTCCGCTCTGTGCCAGAAACGGACAGGGATCGCGGGTAAACGCTGTTTTTGCGCTTTCCCGGGCAGAGCAGGCTGTACCTGTCTGGTTCTGACATCGAATAACTATCTGTTTTCGTTTTTAGCAAAACTGTTGTGAAGGCTTTTCAGCACTTCATTCATTGCTCTGCTTATAATCCGGTCCTCCCGCATAACCGCCCCAAGCGTCCGGTGAAGAGGGGGTGTTACAGAATAAAGATTGAGCCCCGATCTTTCCTCAATGCATGCAACGGACATCCGGGGAACAATACTGTAGCCAAGGCCTGCCCGGACCATTCTTTTAATAGCCTCAATACTGCCCAGCTCCATGACCGGGCAGGCAGTATGGCCCGTTTCCCGGAACCACTGGTCGATCAGGGCGCGTGTCCCGCTTCCCGGTTCGAAGATAATCAGAGGCAGCGGCAGCAAAGCGTCCGGCGTCCATATTTTCGCGCTCTGCTCTGATGTGTCCTTTTCCATGATGGCGACAAACTCATCCGTACCCAGCGGGGTAACGCTCAGGTTTTTACCTTCGGCTGGCAGAGTCACCAGCCCGATATCGATACGATTTTCCTCCACGCCTCGCACAATATCGGAAGTGTTGCCTGTGCGTACATCCACCTTGAGCAGGGGATGTGCCTGTCGCAATTGTTGCAGTAAAGGGGGCAGCAGATGAATACAGGCCGTTGCGCCTGTGCCGACAGTAACCGTACCGGTTATCTCATCGGAATGCCGGCATACCGATTCAACCGCTGTACTGACCACGGTATCAATTTTCAGGCTGTGCTCAGCCAGGGTCAGCCCGGCTGGCGTGGGTCGGACTCCCCGGCTGGTTCGCTCGATGAGGCGGACCTGTAGCGCCTGCTCAAGTTGTCTTATCTGCAGACTCACTGCCGGCTGCGACAGACCCCGTGCTTCAGCCGCGCCGGAGAAACTGCCCCGGCTGATAACCAGTCTTAAAGTAGCCAGATGATCGAGATTCAGGTTTGCCATCCCAAAATTTTCCTTATGCCGCTGATAAGTCCTGCTGCCTGTCTGAAATTTTTCATACGGGTTAGTCTTTGCTTCTAATCGCAGCAGGAGCCGTACAGATGGAAATAACCGAAGCAGATGAACGACATATACCTGCCATTCAGCAGATTTATGCTTATCACGTATTGCACGGCACCGCTACTTTTGAAACTGAACCGCCTGATCCGGCTGAAATGACGGCCCGTCTCAAAAAGTTGCGGGCAGCAGGACTGCCGTGGTTTGTGGCGGTTGAGGACGGCACTGTTCGCGGATACAGCTATCTGTCACTTTACCGGGAACGGTATGCCTACAGATTCACTCTGGAGGACTCTATTTATATTGCTCCCGATGCTCAGGGGCAGGGGATCGGGAAAAATCTGTTATTAAGTGCGGTCGCATGGGCAGAGGCCCATGGCTTTCGTCAGCTCGTGGCAGTAGTAGGTAATAGTGAAAACACCGCCTCCATTGCCCTGCACAGTGCGGCAGGCTTCAGCGTGACAGGAACGCTCAAATCTGTGGGCTTCAAGCATGGACGCTGGCTTGATACGGTCATCATGCAGCGTACGCTCGGGCAGGGCGATAACACATTGCCGGAGGGTTCAGGTTGACTGACGGATGTCTGACAGGCCGCACAATTTTCTGCGTTGGTATGACGCAGTTTATCAACTGGGGTATCACATTCTACATGCCGGGCGTTTTCGGGAGCGCCATCATGATGGATACCGGCTGGTCGCCGGTTGTGACATTCTCCGGCCTGACTATTGCCATGCTTGTGATGGGCTTTTTTTCGCCGCTTGCGGGTGCCCTTATAGCCCGGACCGGCGGACGTACGATGATGATGACGGGAACCTGCGCCATCATCATCGGCTGTTTTCTGATGGCTTTTACTTATTCAACAGCATCATGGGTTGCCGTCTGGCTCCTGATGGGTGCTGGCATGAGACTTGCCCTGTATGATGCCGCATTTGCGCTGCTTGTAGAAACCGCAGGCGCAGAGGCCCGCCGGGCAATTACCCTGGTTACACTGCTGGGTGGTCTCGCGTCAGTCGCGTTCTGGCCTGCTGGTGCTGCGCTACTGCACTTAACCGACTGGCGGCATGCCATTATCGTTTACGGCTGTGCGGGCATTGTCAGCCTGCTTTTTTTGACCACCGTTCCGGCAGGTTATCGGCGTCAACCTTCCGTTACCGGGCAGACCGCTCTTTCGGCGACTGGACCAGCAGAAGACCGGAAAGCCTTCATCAGCGGCCTGTGGTACGCCACGCTGATAGCGCTGATAAGCTTTGTTTCCACCGGCGTGTCTGCTCATTTCCCTGAGATACTGGCTGCTTATGGTATGCCCGCCGTAGCGGGTATGTTGTGGGGGGTGGGACAGGTGAGCGCCAGACTGCTGGACGTGGCTTCCGGTGCACGTACTTCAGCGATCCGTCTGAGCCTGTTTACCGGCATTATGCTGCCATTATGCTTTCTGGTTGGCCTTGCAGGGAATGTTACCCCGGTGGCTACAGCCATCTTTATTCTGAGTTATGGGGCTGTAAACGGACTGAGTACGGTCATTAAGGCCGTCCTGCCTCTTGTGCTGTTTGATCGACAGCACTATGCCCGTAAAACAGGCTTACTGCTGTCACCCGCTTTTTTGCTCGCGGCGCTCGCGCCGTCAGTTTATGCCGTACTGCTGGAGCAATACGGCATACCCGGCACACTGCTTTTATCTGCCATCCTTACCCTGTTCATTACGGCGACTTCCTTTGTGATCTGGCGTCGCCATTCCTCGCCTGCTGGACAGAGCCGGAATAACAATGTGCCGTCCATTCCGGCGAAATAAATCTGACGCGAAAACATCTCTTTCATCTGATAATGGCTTATCATGCGACAATTTGTTCACGGTATGTCCGCACAGATAAAGCAGACGGATTAAATTAATCTGAACGCACCCTATATAAGCTTTCCATTCATAACAGGCAATAAACTGAAATCCCAAAGATTTACTGCAAGCGATGATAAATTCGTCTCGCTTCAACATAACGGACTGCCTTCGTATAAAATCTTTCCAGCGTATGATAAAGGTGACTGCGGCGCTGTAATATTTCTCAGGTATTTCACCGTGTTCTGATGTAGTGGCTCACTGAATTTAGCCACCTGAAAAGAGGATATGTTCTCGTCTCAGAACAATACAGATGCACGAATGAAATAAGAAAATTTAGTCCTGAGTTTTAACGCGTATGAGTTCAGTTGATTGCCGACCAGAATTACCTCCCCTTATGCAGCTAACGCTATTAATGCTGGCCTTTCCACGATGATAATATCGGTCAGACAACTGCCTGATGAACGACAGGGCAAAACATCAAAGGCCTTCCCTGCCTCTCCAAAAAATGAAATGCATCAGCGGAAGAAAAGCTACAAGCTATTGAAGTGCTCTAAGAAATTTTAGGAGGCTAATGCGTCTCTTTAGTCAGCCACCTGCAAGGTTTTCAATAATCGCCAGGCTAAGAGCGCGTGATCCTGTGGTCACTCTCTGCCACGTGTTCGGGGTTCGTCGAAACCGCTATAAAGACTGAAAAAATCAGTCGGAAGAAAGCAGTATTACGCAGTCAGTTATTTGAGCCAGATGACATCATACAGGACTCGCCCGGAGCCAGAAGCATCGCCACAAAGGCAATTCAGAGAGGCCACCAGATTAAGCGCTGATAAAAGAGTTGGGTTTGGCCTGTTGTCAGCATCCCACAAATCGGTATTAGCGTGGGGATATAAGCATATCGTTATCCCAAACTCTTCTGAGCGGGAGTTCACAATAACAGAGCTATGCAAGGTAGTCATGTGGCCTATATCTGCACAGGGAGACGCCGGGCGTACCTTGCCATTGCTCTCAACTTATTGGCTGAACCAGTGAGCTGGATAATGTCGTTCTTACCGGACAGCATACTCACTATGAAGGCGCTGAAATGTATGGAAAACGCGTGATAAGGCCGCCAGAGTGATATGCCATTTTGCTCAGGACAGTCATTATACAAGCAGGCAGTTCCGGCAGTTACTATAGCGATCCCGGATTAAACAGAGTATGAGTCAGCGTGGAAACTGCCGGGATAGCAATCCAACGGAGCGCTTCTTACGGACTCTGAAAAATAACTGTGTGTCAGTAATGGGTTACGTAAATCTCAGCGATGCAGCTCACATCACAACAAACTATAACCCTTGATATTACAGCGCATTCAGACTGCATGAATATAATGGTGCATTACCACTCAAAGAATCGTTAAAACCGATGCCAGAGAAACTCTAACGTGGTAGCCGGTTTTGCTAACCATTCAACCAGCGGGTATTGAAGCAAGTGTAAAGGCTGGTCGTGACATTTCCTTTCTTCAGATGAAAAAAAACATCCCGCATTCAGAAAAAAAATAAAAAAATTATGGAAAACTGAAGTGTCTTCAATTTTTAACCTGCTAAGTCACGTCATGCTTTTCGTCTTTATCAGAAAGTACAAAATCAGATATTTCGCAGATGTGATGCAATTTTGTACAAACT
>NZ_JBKIWZ010000002.1:0-123373 GCF_050157905.1 Pantoea sp. NSTU24 | reverse complement strand
ACCTCAATGACGCTGATCTGAAATCCCGAGTGCTCACTGAACCGCCGCCCGCCACGGCCCGAAGGGCCGTAAATCGTTTAAGCTGTTGTCGAATGATGTAACTAATTAGCTAATGCGAAATTTATCTGCTGCAGACATTACGTGGCCTGGTCACAGCCGCGAATCCCTTTATCAATGCGCGTTATGACTCCTTTCTCTGAGGCATGCCGCTCGGCTGCATTGCCATTGATTCTGGTGACGGTTTTCTCTGTTGCCCTGATGCCAGATCAATAACCGTAACGCTTATCATTTATAAAATGAGCTCTTCGTTCAGAGCGGCAGGGCATGAAATGACAGTGAACAGGGGCAGTGCTTACCGGGTTATCGGCTACCGGCCTTCGGTCAATTCCGCATGGCGCCAGAAATTACTGACGATGGGCATCTTACCGGGCGTCACACTTGAGGTTGTTCGTGTAGCGCCACTGGGTGATCCGGTACAGATCCACACCCGTCGTGTCAGTCTGGCGGTTCGACAACGTGACCTGGCTGACATCATCCTGCAGGAGGTCGTCCGATGAAAAAGATAACCATCGGGTTGATTGGCAATCCTAATACCGGCAAAACCACGCTGTTCAACCAACTCACCGGATCCCGCCAGCGCGTCGGTAACTGGGCTGGCGTCACGGTTGAACGTAAAGAGGGACAATTTTTTACTGCACGCTCTGATGTCCGGCTCATCGATTTACCAGGCACCCGCTCGCTGACGACGTTATCAGCTGAAAGCTCAATTGATGAAAGCATCGCCTGTCAGTATCTCTATCAGGATAATGCTGACCTGGTCATAAACGTGGTGGATGCCTCGAGTCTGGAAAGCAATCTGTTTCTGACCTTTCAACTGCTGGCGCTTGGTGTGCCCTGCATTATCGCTCTGAATATGCAGGATATCGCCGCCAGCCAGAACATGAAAATTGATGTCGCGATGCTATCAGCCCGGCTGGGATGTCCGGTCGTCACACTGACCTCGACAAAAGGGGAGGGCGTCGCCCGGCTTAAGGCGATGATCGATGAGCCCCATGACTATCAGCCGCCAGCACAGATTCGCTATCCGGCAGAAATTGAATCTGCAATTATGCAGCTTCGCCAGCAGATGCCTGCTGATATCGCGCCTCAGAAAGAGTACTGGCTGGCATTACAGTTGCTGGAAGGGGATATCAATAGCCAGAAACACTGTCCTGCGCTGCTGCCGCGTCTGCCTGAAATTATGTCGCAAGCGGGAGAGGATCCCGGAATGGCGATTGCCGACTGCCGCTTCCGCACCATCAGCGCCCTCTGTGCCGCCGTCAGTAATATCGATCAGGCCGTGCCCGCCACGCTGACCCAACGGATTGACAATATCGTGCTGAACCGCTGGCTCGGCATGCCGATTTTCCTGGCCGTGATGTACGTGATGTTCGTATTTTCCATCAACATCGGATCCGCACTGCAGCCTCTGTTTGACAACAGCTCGGTGGCGTTATTTATTCACGGCGCGCAGTGGCTGGGTTATGTCTGTCACTTCCCGGACTGGCTGACGGTTTTTCTGGCGCAGGGTATCGGTGCCGGAATCAATACCGTGCTGCCAATCATTCCCCAGATTGGATTAATGTTTCTGTTGCTCGCTTTTCTGGAGGACTCCGGCTATATGGCGCGCGCTGCCTTTGTCATGGATCGCCTGATGCAATCGCTGGGGCTACCGGGCAAATCCTTTGTCCCGCTCATTGTTGGTTTTGGCTGTAACGTTCCGGCCGTGATGGGAACCCGCACGCTGGACACGCCGCGCGAGCGGCTGCTGACCATCCTGATCGCGCCTTTCATGTCATGTGGCGCTCGGCTGGCCATCTTTGCGGTGTTCGCCGCAACCTTCTTTAACATTCACAGCTCCGGCATCGTTTTCTCTCTCTATCTGCTGGGCATTACGGTAGCAATTGTGACCGGCCTGATACTTAAACATACCCTGCTGGATGGAGAGTCCACCCCGTTTCTTATGGAATTGCCGGTTTACCACCGGCCTCATCTGAAGAGCCTGTTGTTGCAGACCTGGCAACGCCTGAAAATGTTTGTGGTACGGGCCGGACAGGTCATCATCCTGGTCAGTATGCTGATTGGCCTGCTGAGCAGCTTTGCCTTAGATGGCCAGCTGGTTGATGACATCAACCACTCGGCGCTGGCGACAACCAGTAAAATGATTACTCCTGCGCTGCGACCGATTGGGGTGACTCAGGATAACTGGCAGGCGACCGTAGGCCTGATCAGTGGCATCATGGCGAAAGAGGTTGTGGTCGGTACGCTCAACAGTCTTTACACCACGGAGGCGCTCCAGAGCAGTGCGTTTAATCCGCAGACGTTTGATTTGTCCGGTGAGCTGAAAGACGCGCTGACAGAAACCTTGATGGGATTATCGGCCGCGTTAAACATTGATGCGCTAACGCATCCCCTTGAAGTCAGTAAAGGCGACGGCGAAATGGCATCCGGCCCCATAAGTATCATGTCAGCAAAATTTAACGACGGTTTTGCAGCCTACAGCTACCTCATTTTCGTGCTGCTCTATGTGCCCTGCGTGTCGGTGATGGGGGCTATCGCGCGTGAAGCGGGTAAAAAATGGATGATCTTCTCTTTTTCTGGGGGCTCAACATCGCTTTCACCACGGCAACACTCTTTTATCAGACGATGACAGCTGCGGAACATCCCGTTTATAGCGGGACCTGCCTGCTGGGCGTGTTGACACTAAACGCAATCATTCTGCTGGCAATGCGCCATGCAGGTAGCTGGTTAACACTTCCTGTCATACATGAAAATAAGAAAGGAAAATGTTCCGGCTGCCACAACGGCTTTGACAGGGAAGAAAGTCTGGTGCAGTAATCAACGCGGGACAGCCTTCAAAACTTTATGACACTCTGGTGAAGAGCAAATGAGACAGAAGCATGGTCCCGTCCCGGTTAAAATCTGTCATTTTTCGAAAAGAGTTGATACAACCGTTCCTGCACCCGGACGGGCTCCTCCCACTCTCACTGTTTGCTGTCCTGGCGCAGCTTAAGCAGACTGCGGGTCTGTTTGCAGAGGAGTAAACACATTATCGACAGAAGATTCCTCGGGCAATTGGCCATTCATTACTGGAGAAAAGATTGTTTCGGACAGCCTGATGCTTTCTGAAGATCACTTCCTCAGCGTACCGGCCATTGCAGTTGACTGCAATATTCGGCATGCCTGCCCGTAAAAGATGTTACTGACCTGTTGCAGTAATAAGAGAAGATAATGTATCCCCCTATAATGAAGTTACAGATATGATCCTGCCTGCCGCCACGTCAGTCATTGTGCATCCAGAAATAACTTACTGTCTGAAAATCCATCTTATTATATTCATACAAAGACTTCCTGACCTTACTTACGTCTTAGTCCGTGTTTTGCAAAATCTCAGAGATTGCAGCGATGGTTGCTATGCCGCCTGCAGTACTGACCTTCTCTGACCGAATAAAAGGATTTCAGCCTAAACGATGGGAAGCTCATGCACCTGTTGATGTGGCCTGTCGGACAGGTGAAACAAAAGACTATGACCGGGGAGATAAACCCAGTCTGCAAAGCAGAGACGCCGCGCTTATAGCGGAATTGAACAGATAAAGCGGCTGGCATCTTTATTAAAAAGCAGCCCCTGCACCGGCCCTCAGTCTGAAATAAACCGAAATAAATATTTTTTTGGTGGTTACAGTCGCTACTCTGTTACCAGGGATGTGTTAACATCACGCCTGTGGAAGCTCTTCAATAGAGATTATGTTAATCTGACTTTAGTTGGGTGTGATGAAAAAGACTCTTGTTATAACGTTAATCGTGACAGCGCTGACGGGTTGTGTTGACTATCAATGGGTAAAACCAGGCATGGACAAACATCAGGAAGAGATCGCAGAGACACAGTGTAAAGCACAGGCACTCAGGGAGTTACCGCCGGACAATGAGGTTACGGGTAAGTACACGACCAGAGATGAAAAACATAAAACGACGGACACCAGCTATTCATCAACTGATGAGAACGCAGGCAACCGGGATATTATGGTGAAAGACTGTATGTACAGGAAAGGCTGGACGCAGATCGAAGTTCAGCAATAACTAATCTCGCCATTTTCATAAGAAAATACCCCACATCAGAATACGCTGTGGGGTATTATGCATATTATTTCTCAATCATATTACGGATCTGGTCGCGATTGATCTCGTGCTTGTAGCCACCTGCATCTTTATAGGTGATCAGGCCGGTCGATTCATCGATTACCGGCTTTCCTTTGGTAACAACCATTTCTCCGGATTTGGTCTGCATAATATAGTCACTGGAACACCCCGCAAGCGCGGTGACCGCAGCCGTAATACAAGCGGCCATAAAAAAGGATTTGACCATTGTTCCTGCCTTCTAAAGGAGTACATTATTCACAAATTGGGTGATGATTTTATTAAAATCTTTTTTATAAATCCAGTATTCCCGCGCCCTGAACGATGGAACAGCACTGGCCGTTGAGGTTTGGTTAAAACAGACCTTACATTTAGTAAAATTTAATTTTTGTATAAAGCCGTATGAGTGGCACCCAGGATTCCGGAATAACGTTCAGCTCAATGCCTGAAATCTGACTGAGCGTGAGTATTGATAAAATAAACAACCTGGCTGGCTTTGATAACGTGGAAAATCTTCAGATAACCAAGCCATCGAGGAGGAGAAGAGTAGCAAGCCAGGGCATTGACTGGCATAACGTGTAAAGACGCACTGTTTCACCGCAGTATAGTCTGGTGCTATTCTGGCTTCATGATACAAAAGCAGCAGATATGACGCTTTGTCAGCACCTTTGAACGGCCCCGGTCTTTTTGCTGAACAGCATATAGCCGGCCTCGTTAAATCAGCTATCTGTAACGCATTTTGCAAATCGCTCTGCAACTCTGTACCGGCTTACCCACAGCCTGTCCACTTTTTCTGTGGATAACTCCAGACTGAAAAATAGCGAGCTCATTGCTTCAGGCTGGGCGTTCGTCGTTATCAACCTGCTCCATAAATTCCACCATTGCACCTTTATGTGCATCAACATGCCGGATATAACGCATCAGTGTTTCTGGTTTTTTCCAGGTGCCTTCCTGCATAATTCGTGCGATCGGATAGCCTTTATCTGCCATATCCTGTGCGGCTCCCACCCTGGCGCTGTGACCACTCCATCCGGTGTAGCGGTTTTTGTTGGCTTTAACCGCACCCGTTTTTCCAGCGAGGCGCCATGCGCGACTAAAAATGTCTTCCAGCGCGCGCGTACTCATTGGTTTTTCTGCTGTCTGCACTCGCCCGGAACGATGCACAGCAGAAAACAGAAAAGCATCAGGATGACCCGCAAGTCCGGATGCCTCAATCCACTCTTCAAGGCGCTGAGTTGAACGACTGCTGAGCGCCTTAATTAATCCGCCCGTCTGAACGACCGTTTTAGTCCATGCGACATCCAGGATTACTCGCCCATCGTCTGCACGCATGACATCACGTACCCGTAGCCGCGCCAGTTCACTGATACGCAGTAACGTTGAATACGCAACATGCAAAAATGCCAGGTCTCGACGCTCCTGAAGGTTTGCCGATCCTGACCACTGTTTATCGAGCGCCAGCAAATTATTAAGCCTGAACGGAATCGCCTGTCCCGCCCGTTCACCGTTCATCACCGCTACCCGATTTATTTTTTTCATCGTACGAAACACAAGCGGCGAGACATTAGGTGCATTCAGCCCTGCGTTACGGTGTAACATTGAAATCAGCGCAGCATGTGATGTGACAGTGGAGGAAGCACGGCCGCTCTCTGCCAGAAAGGCCAAATAGTCACGAAGATCTTCTGCACTCATCGGCAGGAATGTACGCTGATTATCTTCTGACCACTGATGACAGATCCGCATAACGCTGATCAGCTGACGCCAGGTATTAGGTGAGAAAGCTTCTCTATCCTGTACGAACTGCCTGAGCCGCTCCGCAATATCACCGTGATGGTTCACCGTCAGGCTTGTGAGTGGTTCTGATTTACGCATTATTGCTCACTTATCAGACAGAAATGCTCGCGATCGCGCTACGTGAATTCTGAGAAAAAAGCAGGGGAGTAACAGGTCAGAACTTATGTAGCGTCGTCATTTCAGATACGTTCTCGATGCGATCCATGATAGCGCAGTACCTTCCGGCTGTCATGACTTCGTATAAGTATAATTATAGGAAGTTAAGGCTTTGCACAATCATATTTTCGCTTCAGGCATGGGTATATTGAAGCTACCCTGCTTATATAAGGTAGAAACTTCACTGAAGGTGATTAAGTGATGTCTATTTTCCCATACTTCGTTCAAGGTTTTTAATAGGTAAAAAATCAGCATTTCTGTCCGGTACGTCCGGTTAAACCGTTCGATAAAGGCATTCGGCGTCGGCTTACCCGGTTTGATAAAATCCATTTAGTCGGCCACTATATATGCAATCATGCTTATTCATCAGTTTCCCTTTTATCGTATGTTATCGTACGGTTGGCCCTCAAACCCCTTTATGAGGCATATACGCCATAGTGGCCTGAAGTTAAGCGCAGGTTTAAAATGTTACTGACGCTTACCTTTTCCTGCAACCATGCATTAAACATTGGCCTCATCGTGTGACGACTCGCCTGGAGTTTCTGCATGGCCGGTATTAGCTGGAGCCATATCTGGCCGAAAGTGAAAAGCGCGCGGCGTTCGTAAGATCAGTTATACGTCACCATTTTTTATTCAGGAGTTCTGAACAGTTCACCGTGCAACATAACGCTATGATGCTATGATGCAAAGGTATATACGGTGTCTTCAGGGCATTACTGATGTGCAATCATCGCCTGAATATAAGCGCAGTATTTAATGCCCGTGGCGATAATTAATTAGCTTGCTATGAATATTAACCATAAGATTAAAGTTAATTCACAACCTTAGATCGTTAATTAAAAACATCAGTTTTGAAACTCCGCACCAATGTGAGCTACTTCACAACTATACTTTTTTATCTAGAAAAAAATAATCATCAACTGGAACTAATGAAGCTAAAGGCTTCAGTAAAAAAAGGCCCAACTCATTGAAGTAAAGTGTAAAAATCACAATGATTTAATGGATACAATGTTTAAATGCTTGTGATTCTTTCAATAAAATTATCGAAACCCTCATATTTTTCTCATTTTAAATGCCCTCTATTTACGATAGTTTATAAAGGCCAATTGAATGTAGGTTAACAAATAAGGATATCAAATATGAGAACGCTTACATTGCATGAAATGGAACAGGTTTCCGGTGCAGGAAACTATGCTGATAAGCACGGTCCCGGTACCAGCAGCGGCAGTAAAAAAAGCGGCAACGCCTCATCCAACGCTTACGTAGAAGCCTGTAATAACGGCATTATTGGCGGCATGATTGCGGGTTCCGCCGGCGGCCTGGCAGGACTGGCACTTGGCCTTGCCGGCGGAGCCATCGCGGGTGGTTGCTTCACCGGAAGCTCATCGTCAAGTAATGGCAGCAAGAACAGTAATGCTGGCAATATTGGCGGACAGTGCACCTGGTAATCACATTCCCGGCAGCAATGCCGGGAAATTAGGAGTTAATAATGCATAAAGTAATTAGCGGTCTGGTCATTTTTGTTTGCATCCTTTTGGCTGCCTCTCTTTTGAAAGGCGCGGGCGTCGGGTTCGAAAGCTGGTATGCAGCCCCGCAGGGTATTTCTCAAATCCTTGTGATCGTTCTTACCATGCTGGGTTTAGTGAAAGCAGCACTTTATTTTTTACATCTTTTATTAAGAAAAAAATAACTCTACCTCAGGCTTTAATTAATTTCAAATTCATTTTCCTGCCAGAAACCACACGCGTTGCTGGCAAAATTAAATCACCATTAGACACAGTAATAATTAGTCAGATTGCTGAACTCTGATGCTTATCCGCTGAGTATTGTGATTGCAAGACTCGACATGGAACGAACTAAATGTACAGAAAGGAATCAATTGAAAATCGCCACCATTGCTGGCGCGGTCGGGCACTTCTCCTCCCGGGCGTCCCCTTCTGGGTTGTTGCATCATCCAGCCTATTTTTTTTTGCGTGTTTCCTTACCTTTATTATTGAAGGCACCTATACGCGAAGAGTCAGCGTGTCAGGTGAGATAGCAACCTATCCAAGACCTGCAAACGTTTACTCATCTGTGCAGGGCATTGTCACCGACCGGTTTGTCACTGAAGGACAGGAAATAACATCGGGTTCCCCGGTCTATCAGATTGACGTCAGTAAAAGTACGGTCAAGGGAGTTGTCAGCGTTAATCAGCGTAAAGATATCGAAGACCAGATACAGCGCGTTAAAGAGATAATTTCCCGACTGAACGCCAGTAAAATAAACACGCTTAATATGCTGGGAAAGCAGAAGGAGTTATATAGCGCGGCGCTGGTTAGCTCAACTGAAATTATTCAGCGGGTAAAGGAAGGCATTAGCTTAATGAAAAGGAATATGGTCAATTATCAGAGCTATCAGGCTAAAGGCCTCATTACTAAGGACCAGCTATCAAATCACGTAGCACTATACTATCAACAACAAAATAATCTGCTGGGACTAATGGGTCAGAACGAACAGAACACTTTGCAGATTACGGCGCTGAACAACCAGATTCAGGTGCAGGCTGCAGATTATGATAATCAGATCAATCAGATGGAATTACAGCGATTTGAGTTGTACAAAGAGCTGGCCGGTATTGATGCCAGCGGAACGATCGTTGTTAGAGCGCTTTCAGACGGATATATGAACTCATTGAGCGTCACCCTTGGTCAAATGGTCAGTCCAGGAGACAGTCTGTTTCAGGTAATGCCGAAAAAAATTGACCGTTATGATCTCGTGACGTGGGTACCCAATGACGCTATTCCTTATCTCAGCCGCGGAGAAAAGGTAAACATTCGCTATGAGGCGTTTCCGTCTGAAAAATTTGGCCAATTTGCCGGCTTAATTTCCATTATTTCGAAAACGCCTGCGTCTCACCAAGAAATGCTGACCTACCAGGGTGCTCCCAGCGCCGCAAATCTGGCAGCAGCTATTCCTTATTACAAAGTCATCATAAACCCAGCGAATCTGATCATTTCCTACGGCGAAAAAAACCTGGGTCTCGAAAATGGAATGAAAGCGCAGACCACGCTTTTCCTTGAAAAGCGGAGAATATACCAGTGGATGCTTTCACCTTTTTATGACATGAAACACAGCGCGACAGGACCGATAAATGATTAGAAACTCTCTCAGAATATTGATTTCCCGGCTAGATCTGGGCTTTCGTCGTCATGTTCCGCTCATCCATCAGACTGAATCTTCTGAATGTGGCCTTGCCTGTTTGGCCATGATCTGAGGGCACTACGGTAAGAACGTGGATATGGCCACCCTGCGTCGGGAGTTTAACCTGTCAGCTCGGGGAGCGACCTTGACTGCGCTGACAAGGATGGCGACGCAGCTCGGACTGACAACACGGCCCGTTACGCTCGATCTAAACGAACTTAAAGCGCTCAGGCTGCCCTGCATGCTGCACTGGGAGTTTAATCACTATGTCGTCCTGGTTGAAGCCGGACGGGATGGCGTGTTGATACACGATCCGACGCAGGGAAGACGTCAGGTAAGCATGAACGAGGTGTCAAAATGTTTCACTGGCATAGCGCTCGAGGTCTGGCCTGACAGTACCTTTACCACAGGAGAATCCGCTAACCGGTTCAGCTTCAGAACGCTCGCCGGCAGCGTACATGGCCTCAGAAAAACGCTGGGGAAAATTCTGTGTTTCTCACTTGTCATTGAAACTATCAGCCTGGTGATGCCAGTGGGTACCCAGCTGATAATGGATCATGCGATACTTGCCCAAGACCTTGGACTACTGACGCTAATCTGCTGCGGCCTGATTTTCTTTATACTGCTGCATATGCTGTTTAGCCTGTTCAGGGGCTGGACATCACTGATTATGTCTGCGTCAATCAATGTCCAGTGGCAGTCAGGCCTCGTCTCTCACCTCATGCATCTGCCACTGGGATACTTTGAGCGACGTAAACTCGGTGATATCCAGTCACGCTTCGGCTCACTTGATGAGCTTCGCAGTACGTTCACAACAAGCATCGTCGGCGCCATCATCGACAGCATGGTGGTTCTGGGAGTATTGTGCATGCTGATCCTTTACGGTGGCTGGCTGACGTGGGTTGTTATCGCGTTTACTGGCATGTACGTGCTTATTCGCTTAGTTACCTACACCTATTACCGGCAGCTGACGGAAGAGTCATTGATCAGAAATGCGCGGGCTGGTTCATATTTTATGGAAACACTCTACGGTATCTCCACGATAAAAATTCAGGGTATGGCAGAGTTGCGGATTGTCAGGTGGCTTAACCTCAAAGTTGACGCCATCAACACGTCCATTCGCGTGACTAAATTAGAAATGCTGCTTGGAGGTGTGAGCGGTCTGGTCACGGCTTTTGATCAGGTCATCATTTTGTGGCTAGGCGCCAGTCTTGTGATTGCTAATCAGATGACCATTGGAATGTTTATCGCCTTTGGTGCTTTCCGTAGTCAGTTTACCGATCGCGTCGGTTCCCTGATAAGTTTTCTGCTTCAGATGCGTATGATGAGCCTTCATAATGAGCGCGTGGCTGATATTGCCCTTCATCCCAGAGAGCCGCGTAAAGCAGATTTGGTGGCATTTCCGACTGCAGAACCGGCCTCCCTGTCGGTGAAATCATTAACCTATAGCTTCGACACTCATACTCAGCCTGTGTTTCATAATCTGAGTATGAGCATTGCTGCGGGAGAAAGCGTCGCGATAACAGGACCATCCGGATCGGGTAAAACAACGCTGATAAAGGTGCTTTGCGGACTTATTCTTCCTGACGATGGTACGGTTGAAGTAAATGGCGTTGATATCCTGCAGCTGGGTATCAATAACTATCAGAAATATATCGCGTGCGTGATGCAGGACGATAGACTGTTTTCGGGATCAATCAGGGAGAATATCTGCAGTTTCTCTGAAAACGTAGATGAAGACTGGATGCTGAAGTGTGCCAGAACAAGCTATCTGCATGAGTTCATCATACAACTACCAATGCGTTACGAAACTATGATTGGAGAACTGGGTGAAGGCCTATCCGGTGGTCAAAAGCAGCGCCTATTTATTGCCAGGGCTTTATATAAAAGACCGAAGATTCTGTTTATGGATGAGGCAACAAGCGCGCTTGACGCTGAAAGCGAAAACCAAGTAAATCAGGCGATAAAGAAGCTGCGAATCACCAGAATTATTATTGCGCACAGAGAGAGTACAATCTTGTCAGCAGAAAGGGTTATTACGCTATCGAAATGATCCTGGTACAAAGCCTATAGTGACAGACTCTTTTACTGCAAAAATGAAATGCCATAGCTTCAACCTTAAGAGGCAAGCTCAGTTTTGCCTCTTCAATAAAAGTGCATATCACTAAGCGAACGTGAATAGGGCATAAATGGGCTGGCTGAGTGGGTAACCGGATAATTAATTTAACATAACTAGCATTGCACGCATATTATTGAGACCCGCAACACTGAACGGGCTATTACCAGGCTTCTACATAATGATGGTAAGTAAGACGTGTTTCCTCAGGCATGTCGGCATTTCCTGGCTAGTGGCATTGGTGTCTTTAACCTGAAGAAAAATGCGGTGGAATCATCGTATCTTTTTATCCAGCATCTGACAGGTTGTCTGGCTTGAATGAAGGAGGTATTGTTCACAAATCGTCAGGATGACAGATGAAGATAAACCCGCAGGAGCTGGCAGTGGACACGACTGAAGATCTTAATAATACCTATTTCTACGCAGGCAGACCGAATCTCAACGCTGGTGAGCTTTATTTCATGATTTTCTGTGAAGAAGTCGCTAAGCAACTTGGCATTGATGACTTCGGAGCGATCGTGGCCATCCTGTCTGGACGTAATGTCCTGACTACCCGAACCAAACCGCGCGATGCTCTCAAGGGAACGTCCTATGCCTCTAAGGCAGCGCGCAGAGTATTCCCTGACGCCAAATTTCCTTTCGGCATTCAGCTCCCCATGATCGTAGGGGGATACCCGCCTCGGACAGCGCGTATTCTGTTTACACATAAGCTCAGCACCTTTGTAGGACGAGCCATTCCTGTTGTGGGCCGGGTGATACTGGCCAAAGATGTTATTGATATCAATTACAATTCAGTCAGACTCTATAACACCATCGCCCGAGGGAAGGATAAGTTATGGTAGATGCCACCCAGACACGCGTAATGGCTCTCATTGAGCCGTGGAACGGCCGCTCCTTTCTTTCGTTCCGGAAAAGAACACTCACGCCAGAAACGTCGCTAAATCTGGACATGAAGCTTGATCCGGAAGACGCTGCGGAATGCCTTCAGAACGTCTTTGATGCCTTTGAAATGGATTCTGACCAGGTGACTTTCAGCCTCTACTATCCAGAAGATCCGCACGAAGCCATCCCTCTTACCGTTGGGATGCTGATCGAGTCAGTCCGTGCCAGGCGATGGTGCTATGACTGAAACAGTGGTCGCCACAGACAATTATCCGCTTTGAGATGTGAAAGCCTCTGCCTCCGCTTTTTGAACATCAGACTTCAGGCTAAGAAACGCTTCTGACTATGCCGGAAAGCACCGCAATTCCGCTCTTCTTGAGAAATCCCGGACAGTAACCTACCTTCTATCACTCTCCCTGACGCTACACCTCTCATAAGCATCAACACAACCGGAGCTCAGATGCCAAACAGTCACCCTCTCCCCCCTGGCAACGGCACGCTATTTTTCGATGTTAACCAGACCCTGCTGGACACGACCGGACTGAATCAGGCGGTGACGCAGCGGCTTGGTAACAAACCTGAACGCGCCGAAGCCTGGTTCACCTCAGTGTTACATCATTCACTGGTCGGGACCGTCACTGGCAGCTTCCACAGTTTTGGCGATATCGCGGAAGCCGTTCTGGAGATGACGGCCGCACGCTATGGCATCACCCTGCCGGAGGCGGCAACACCGCTGGCTGAAACTATCGCCGCGATGCCTGCTTATCCGGATGTGGCCAGCGGGCTGACCGCACTGCAACAGCAGGGCTATACGCTGGTCGCGCTTACCAACTCCTCTGCCGCGCTGGCGGAAAAGCAGCTGAGATCTGCCGGGCTGGCACCGTTGTTCACCCGTATACTTAGCGTGGAGCAGGTTCAGGTTTATAAACCCGATTTGAGAGTCTATCAGTGGGCGATGAATGAGATGGGGCAGCCCGCGTCCGCCTGCATGATGGTGGCGGCGCATGGCTGGGATGTCGACGGGGCTAAACGTGCAGGGATGAAAACTGCCTTCGTCGCCCGTAAAGGTCAGGCGCTTTATCCACTGGCGCCGTCACCGGATTATGTTATCGATGATATCGCTGCGCTGGCCGCAGAGATCACACCGCTCAGCTGAACTGCATCATGCCGGATGCAGTGATGCACTTCACTCACTGTTCCGTCTCAAATGCCGATCTGACCGCTCCGACGATGCGCCGGGCCATGGCGTCATCCTCAAACAGCGGGAAGTTTTTTTCAGCTTGCCCGAGATCTGCCAGCCGTTCTCCTTCAGCGACCGGATGATGCGGCTGGCATCCTGATCCGGCATCTCAACCACCTCCTTCAGCTGCTGCTGGGCGCGCTGAAACATGACGAGCACCCGTGCTTCATCCGCCATTTCGGTTCGCACGGTATGTTCGACCACTCTGCTCGTGTAAAGGACATGCTCGGTCAGATCGGGATAGCGCCAGGCAAAGCGGGCATCCTCATAGTCGCTGAAAATGAAGTTGCTTCGTGTGCCATCCTCATAGGTTTTCAGCTCGCCAAAGCGATAGCAGCCTGCATAGCGCCGCATCAGTTTTTTAGAAAAAGATCCAGCGTGCGATCGTAGCCGACCCGGAAATTCATTGAGCTGGTGATGGTGGCGGAAACGGGCAGGATCACGCCATCCGGTATTGCGCCATCCCGGTTCAGCATGTCATTGATCAGAAATCGATGGATGCGGCCATTCCCGTCGCGCATCGGGTGAATATAGACGAACCCAAACGCGATAACGCCCGCCCGGGCCAGCGGCGCAGCGCCCTGCGTCGCCTGCTCAAAGGCTTTCAGCCCCTGCATAAAGCGCGGGACATCTTCATAGTGCGGTGCAATATAGTGGACGATATCTTCGCGCATCGTCGACTGCCCGACAAACACCGGCGAACGTCGCAGCCCCAGGCCCAGCGCATCCTGACCCAGAATCCCCTGCTGCAGGATGTGCAGGCTCTCTTCGCTGAGCGGATCGTCAAGCTGACCGCAATATTGTGCAATGACGTGAGCAAAGCGCTGGATACGATCGCCCTGGTCAGACTCTTTTTCAATCAGGAAACTGGCACGCGACTCTTTAAACGTCAGCCAGCTGGCGGTGCGCATCAGGATATCTGCGCCAAACGCGTTATCCAGGTCCCTCAGAGCATCGTTCAGATCGAAGGCCAGTGCCTGCTCAACGGCGGGCGTTCTGCGCACCAGCGGACAGAAATCCACCGATCCCGGCAGGTTGTCGTTGATGCGCCAGCGTCGGTTACGCTTCAGCGTGGTGCGGGTGAGATAAGCATCGGATGAAATCACTCCGACATAACCGCCGTTGGTCACATCGGGCACCTGTAGCGGGCTGCCGGTCAGCCATTCATAGAGAAATCCGGCCCGGCGCGCATACTGGCCGAACGGCTCCTGGCGGCACCACTGTTCCAGTGGTTCAGGCCCGACCGCCGTAAACAGCCGGGCAAAGAACTCAAGATGGATCTCTTCATATTTAAGGCCAAAGGCAAAGTGGCCGGCAAAGGAGTCTTCCGGCTGATAGCCAGGTGGGTAGTAATTCTCTACCCGTCCCTGACTTTCGTGATGGGACCGTACCGTGCCGATGGCCGATTTCACGCGCAGCGGCTGCGCCAGTTCAATGGCATAACGTTCGCGCAGCGCGCTGAAGCCAACCAGCATTATGAATCCTTTATCTGTCGAATGAAAACGATAACAGAAAGGATATTTATCACGAAAACGTTAATTTCGCTATCGGGAAAGCGTTAACGACTGCACGAAAATGATAATCAAACGGCAGACTGATGCGAAAACAATAACATCAGTGATCCCTCAGGGTTTAATCACAATGCAGAGCAGACCGGCGACAATCATCACCACACCGATCAGACTGTGCCAGCTGAACGCCTCCTGAAATACCGGCAGACTGACCGCCACCAGCCACACCAGCACGTAGCTAAGACTCAGCAGCGGATAAACCCGGTTCAGAGGGAAAAAGTGCAGCGCCCGGATCCAGCAGAGCATCGAGACACCATAAGCCCCCAGCCCGGCCAGCAGCATCAGGGCGGGCAGAATCGCCATGGCAGGCAGCGACAGGAGGTTGCTGAACTCAGGCAACCGCGGCATCGCCCAGCGCATCATCAACTGCGCGGCGGAAACCAGCAGCACGCTACAGGCGACCCATCCGTAGCCTTTCATAGCTGACTCGCCATCAGGGCCACGCCGGTCACCACCAGCAACGTGCCCGCTATCTGGCGCAGCGTAAGCCGCTCGCGCCAGAGGATGCGTCCGGCCAGCGCGACGAAAATAAAATTAAGGCTCAGCATCGGATAGGCCTGGCTCACCGGCACCTGCTGCAACACCCGCAGCCAGAGCAGCATGGCGGCACCTAACAGCAGCATGCTCAGCGCAATCCAGCACACACTCCCCTGACGTGACAACGTATGGGTGGCCTGCTTCTGGCAGAGCTGCGCGCTGCAGCTGAGCAGGCTGACCAGGACAATCAGCAGCAGCATCATTTCAACTGGCTATAGTAGAGGCTGACCAGCCGGCCCTGCCGATAGACCGCATCCGGCACCGGGACGTCCTCGCCGATATCGCTGTGAACCGAGTCGACCAGCAGCATCAGCGACACGCTGCCCAGATGGCGATGCTCCGCCAGCCAGTGACTGAAGTCCGCCGCAGAGACGAAGCGGGTCTGCGCATCGGGATAGCTCAGCCCATATTCCAGTTCGCCTTTAGAATCATAGAACCCGATGTCGCTGCGGTGCAGATGCCACGCGACGGCGGAGGCCACGCCAGGGTTATCCGCCAGGATAAAGCGGCTGGCCGCCAGCCGGTTGCCTGTGACCGAGACAAAGTTCTGCGGCTGCTTAGCATCCCGAATTTTCTGCGGGATTACAGCGCCGATGAGCAGCGCTACCCCCAGCGGACACAGCGCAGATACCAGCCAGCGGCGCCGGGAAGCACGGCAACTGTAGGCGCCCGCCACGCCCCAGACGAGAAATGCCAGTGCCGCCAGTCCCAGCTTCAGCGTCTCCTCCGGGGCGAACAGCGGATGATGCGTCACACTCCACGGGGCCAGCACCAGCAATACCGTGGCCACGGTCAGGATGCCAAAAATCAGGTTAATCCAGCCGTTGATGGTTAATACCCGCCCTGCCCGCTGTGCCGCGTTCAGGCCATAGTGCGACATCAGCAGCGACAGCGGTACAAAACAGGGCAGGATGTAGGTCGGCAGCTTGCCTTTCGCCAGGCTGAAGAACAGCAGCGGCATCACCGTCCAGCTCAGCAGATAGAGCGCGCCGGGATGCTGCTGACGTTCACGCCAGCCGCTGATTAATGCACCAGGCAGCAGCGCCAGCCACGGCAGCGAACCGAGCAGCAGAATCGGCAGGTAATACCAGAAAGGCGCTTTGTGCTGGGCATTCTCCTCTGCGAAGCGCTGAATATGCTCCACCCAGAAGAAGTAGTGCCAGAAATCAGGCGCCTGATGATAAATCGCCAGCGCCCAGGGGGCGCTGATCGCCGCCGCTGAGAGCAGCGCCAGCGGACCGTAGCAGAACAGTTCCCACAGCCGCTGTCGCCAGATCATCCATGGCAGGATCGCCAGCACCGGCACCGCCAGCGCCAGAAAACCTTTGGTCATGAAACCCATACCGCAGGCGAGGCCCAGCAGCAGATAACCGCCTGCCCGTCCGGCACGCCCGCTGGCTTCTGTCGCCAGCCAGAAACTGCACATCGCTGCCGCCAGCCAGAGCATCAGCATGGGGTCGAGTACCGCATAGGTGCCGACGCCATAGACCAGCAGCGAACTGAGGAAAATCACGCTGGCAACAGCGGCGGTACGCGCAGAACCAAATAGCCGCCTGCCGAGCCAGTAAATCATGACAGCCGTGAACGTCGTGGAGACGATCGACCCCGCCCGCACGCCGAAATTGTTATGGCCAAACAGCCACTGGCCCAGCGAATTAATCCAGTAACCGGCCACCGGTTTTTCGAAGTAGCGCAGGCCGAAGAAGTGAGGTGTGATCCAGTTTCCGCTTGCCAGCATCTCCCGACTGATCTCCGCATAGCGGGTCTCATCGGGCTGCCAGAGATCGCGGAATACTGGCGGGATCAGGTAATAAAGGATAAAAAAGCTGAAAAAAAGTAACCACGCCGTGTTGTTACGTATCCGCACTAGTTCGCCTCTTCTGTGAGTTTCTGACAACCCAGCCACCCTTCCCGGCCGGCGATTTCACCTCTGACAACCCGGCCCAGCGGCAGGGTGTCCAGGTCATCCGGCAGCAGCTCGCTTAACGGGCAGAACTGAATGCCGTGACGGGCAGCCGCCGTCAGCAGCCGGTCAAAGTCCGCGGAACCAACGATGCCCTCCACTTCAGCATGGATGGTGTAAACCGCCCCATCATCCGCAGCGAGCATCTTCGCCAGAATATAGTCGTTGTAGCCTTCTGCGCTGACCTCACGGCCAACCACTTCATCCCATGTCGGCAGCGTCACCGGGATCTGAACGGTGCCAACCTGCCCGTCCGGCAGCAGGGGCCGGAAGGGGCCGGTGCCACGACAGTCGCTGTTATAGTGAAAGCAGAAATCCTGCTTGGCCGCGAGCACCCGGCCATCGGCGCGCCAGCCGGCCACCGCTGAGCAACTGACCGGATGGCCCAGGATCTCACTCAGCGTTTCAGTGCCACGCGCGATCTGCTCAACCAGCTTATCCTGCGGCCAGACACCTGCCCAGGTCTGCCAGGCAAAATGGTCCCAGGCGTGCAGCCCCATTTCGTGATAGCGGGCAGTATCCTGAATGATATGCCGCAGACCGCGCCCCATCTGCTTGCCTGGCCAGGCCGTTCCGGCGAGCAGGATGTCCCAGCCATAAAGCGATGCTGCGCGGGAGCGCAGCATCTTGATGAGGAAAGCCGGTTTGATCAGCCGCCAGAGATGGCGGCCCATGTTGTCCGGCCCGACGCTGAAGAAAAAGCTGGCCCGCACCGCGTGACGCTGAAACAGCGCCAGCAGCGTCGGCACACCCTGCTGCGTGCCGCGCCAGGTATCGACGTCAATCCGCAGACCAATCTTTTTCATCACTTATCAGCCTGTTGCTCGATGGTGCGCAGGAAAAAGTCCAGCGTATTGTCGATCGTGACATCCATCGTGACGGTTGGTGTCCAGCCGAGTAAGCGACGGGCGTTGCGGATTGCCGGTTTACGGTGCTCCACATCCTGATAGCCTTTGCCGTAGTAGCTGCTGCTCTCCACTTCACGGAAACCGGCAAACGGCGGGAACTGACTGCGCAGCGGATGACGCTCGAAGCTCGACAACAGCTGCTCGGCCAGCTCTTTGATACTGGCTTCATTGTCCGGATTACCGATGTTGATGATTTGCCCGTCGCAGTTCTGCTGTTTGTTTTCGATGATGCGGAACAGCGCTTCAACGCCATCGCGGATATCGGTAAAGCAGCGTTTCTGTTTGCCGCCATCGATCAGCTTGATGGGCGAGCCTTCCACCAGGTTCAGGATAAGCTGCGTAATCGCGCGGGAACTGCCGATGCGTGCCGCATTGAGGTTATCCAGACGCGGTCCCATCCAGTTGAAAGGACGGAACAGGGTGAAACGCAGCCCCTCTTTTTCGCCGTAGGCCCAGATGACGCGGTCCAGCAGCTGTTTGGAGACCGAATAGATCCAGCGCTGTTTGTTGATCGGTCCCACCACCAGGTTTGAGGTGTCCTCATCAAAGCTGTCGTCCGTACACATGCCGTACACCTCAGAGGTGGACGGGAAAATAATACGCTTCTGGTATTTCACGCAGTCGCGGATGATTTTCAGGTTCTCTTCGAAATCGAGTTCAAAGACGCGCAGCGGATTGCGGGTGTATTCGATCGGCGTGGCGATCGCGACCAACGGCAGAATGACGTCACACTTCTTGATGTGATACTCAATCCATTCTGAGTGGATTGCGATATCCCCTTCCACAAAGTGGAAACGCGGATGATCGAGGAAGCGGCTGATAGCATCGGAGCTGATATCCAGCCCGTAGACCTCAAAATGCTCATCCTGCAGCAGTCGTTCAGTAAGATGATTGCCGATGAAGCCGTTCACGCCCAGGATCAGCACACGGGTACGGCGCTGCAGAACCGATTGCGGTTTGGAATAGAGCAGCGCGCCCGGCACCATGCCTAAGCTCTGCGCCAGCTGGCTGCCGTTCATGTAAACACCGTGCTCAGACTGCCCGGTCAGGATTTCAAGCGCGCCCTCACCGCAGGCGATCAGGAAAGGCTGCTTAGCGATCACCGTGCCCGGCTTCGCCTGATGCTGCTGCGGATGAACCCGGCTCTTCCAGACGATAAATTTGACCGAACCGGCGAAGGCGAACGCGCCAGGCCAGGGATCGGTGACCGCCCTGACCAGATTGTGAATGGCTTCAGCTGGCTGATTCCAGTCGATGCGGCCATCTTCAGCCGTGCGACGGCCCACGCGGGTCGCCTGGCTCTCATCCTGCGCCCACTCTGCTACATCGCCCTGACGCAGGCGTGGCAGCACGTCGGCAAGCAACTGCTCCGCAGCCTGTGTCAGTTTACGATGCAGCGTCAGCGCGTTGTCCTGCTCCTCAATGGCAACCTTCTGCTGCGCCAGAATATTCCCGGCGTCGGCGCGCTTCACCATGCGATGCAGCGTCACGCCTGTTTCGCGCTCGCCGTTCACCAGCGCCCAGTTCAGCGGGGCGCGGCCACGGTATTTCGGCAGCAGCGAGCCGTGCAGGTTAAAAGCGCCCTTCTCTGCACATTGCAGGATCTCGTCGCTCAGCAGATGGCGATAGTAGAAGGAGAAGATCATCTCTGGCGCCATCGTGCGGATGCGGTCGAGCCAGATCGGATGATTTGCCTCGTCCGGCGCATAAACCGGGATGCCGTGCTCTGCCGCCAGTCGGGCTACCGAGCCGAAAAAGGGATTTTCGGTCGCCACATCGTTGTGCGTAAAGATGGCGGTGATCTCGTAGCCTGCGTTCAGCAGCGCATTGATGCCGACACAGCCCATGTCGTGATAGGCGAAAACGAGGGTCTTCATGATTGAGTATCCTGTACTGAAGGCTCTTCAGGAGCCTGAACAATGCGTTGAACGAAATAGCGCGGACGCGCGCGGACGTCGTTATAAATGCGCCCGATGTACTCCCCGAGCAGTCCCATACCCACAAACTGGGCACCGATAAACATGAACAGCACAGCGAACAGGACGAAGACGCCATCCCCTGCCCAGGCCGCACCGAAAAAGAGTCGCAGGATGATCAGCACCAGCGAGAAGGCGAAACCAGCAATCGCAATCAGGCTGCCAACCACGCTGAGCAATCGCAACGGCGTCGTCGTCAGGCAGGTCACCAGGTCGTACATCAGGTTAATCAGACGCATGAAGCTGTATTTCGAATCGCCAAAGGTGCGCTCGGCGTGGAGCACCGGCAGCTCAATCGTGTGACGGGCAAACGTGTTGGCCAGAATTGGAATGAAGGTGCTGCGCTCATGGCAGTTCAGCATCGCATCGACAATATGACGGCGGTAGGCGCGCAGCATGCAGCCGTAATCGCCCATCGCTTTGCCGGTCACGCGCTGGATCAGCCGGTTGAGCGTGCGTGAAGCCTTACGACGGAACCAGGTATCCTGGCGCTGCTGCCGGATGGTGCCCACCACGTCATAACCCTGACGGGCGGCGTCTACCAGACGTGGGATCTCTTCCGGCGGGTTCTGCAGGTCAGCGTCGAGCGTGATTATCAGATCGCCACGCACTTGGCTGAATCCGGCCATGATGGCAGAGTGCTGACCGTAGTTACGGTTGAGCAGCACGCCCTTTATCCGGCTATCGGGCAGGGTGGCAGCCTGTTCGATCAGTTCGGCTGACCGGTCACTGCTGCCATCATCCACCAGCAGAATTTCATACGCCAGGCCGATTCCGTCGCAGGCGTCGCCAGTACGCTGTAACAGCTCCGGCAGACTCTCTTCTTCGTTGTAGACCGGGATCACGACGGAAAGCATCTTGATAGGTTGAATATCGCGCATCTCAGGCCCCGGCAATGTCATGTAAAGCCTGAATGACGCGCTCAACATCCTGGTCCGTCATCGACGGGAACAGCGGGATCGAACACATCTGCTGACTGTTACGTTCGCTGGCGGGCAGCGACAGATCCGGATAGTGGTTGCGGTAATATTTGTGGGTATGGGCTGCCCGGAAATGCAGGCCGCTGCCGATGTTTCGCTCTTTCAGTGCCTGCATCAGCGCATCGCGTGACAGGCCGCAGCGCTGTTCATCCACCCGGATAATAAACAGATGCCACGCATGCTCATGGGGCCAGTCAGGCAGTGACAGCGGCGTAAACGGCAGCGTGCGCAGTGCCGCCAGATAGCGTTCCGCGATCTCACGACGGCGGGCAATAAAGCCGGGCAGTTTCTGCAGCTGAACCAGCGCGATAGCTGCGCTGATATCTGGCAGATTGTATTTGAAGCCAGGCATCATCACCTCTGCCTGAGGCAGCCGTCCCTGGGTCTGGCGATCAAACGCATCTACCGCCAGGCCATGAAATTTCAGACTGCGAATACGATCGGCGAGCGTGGCGTCATCCGTCACGACAAGGCCGCCTTCTGCGCAGGTGATGTTTTTGATGGCGTGGAAAGAAAATATCGCCGTGCCGCGATGTCCCACCGGCTGGCCATGATAGAGGGTGCCCACCGCATGAGCAGCATCCTCAATGATGGCGATGCCGTGCTGTTCAGCCAGCGCATAAACTGGCGCAAGATTGGCGGGCGCACCAGCGTAATGTACCGGAATGATGGCGCGTGTCCGGGAAGTGATTGCCGGGGCAATCTGTTCCGCCGTCACCATCAGGTTGTCAGGATCGACATCAATCATGACCGGCGTCGCGCCCAACAGCGTAATCAGGTTCAGGGTAGAGACCCAGGTCATGGAAGGGGTGATCACCTCATCGCCAGGCCCGATCCCCATGGCCATCAGCGTCACATGCATCCCCGCCGTGGCAGAGCTGACCGCAATGGCGTGCTGATTGCCGGTCAGCTGAACAAAAGCCTGCTCCAGTTCGGCGCATTTTGCTCCGGTGGTAATCCATCCCGAGTCAAATACGGCCTTAACAGCAGCCAACTCTTCATCACCGAACGAAGGGCGGGAAAAGGGCAAAAAATCCATGCTAAAACTCCTGCAGATCAACCTGTAAGCTGTCGCGCGTTTTAATCAGGCACAACGCCGGAAAAAGAATTTAAATAGCGGTTTATTTACATCCGGCAATAGCGTTATCAACGCCCTGATTTCCCGTTATGCAATTCAGGTTGCCGGACGGCTAATACAAACTACCTCACAAAAGTTAACTGAACATTAAATGGATGACGTGAATAACCGTAAAATTAAAAAGAGGATAACTTGAGGATTTCCGGAAAAGTTCACTTTCAGATCGCAGATATTATGCTTAATAGCCGTTATTTAAGTTTCATTGAAAATGTGTTTAAAAATCAGAAGGTGTGGGTGACCACAGCTGCCACAAACGTTGCACCCGTGAAACAGGATACGCAGAGAATTAATATTAACCCCATGATTTTAATAGCTCATTCCAGAGTGGAACTCTATTGTCAGCTGAAGCTGGCAGCAACGTGCACTCATAAAAAACCGATTACAAAGAATAATCTTAATGCAATCTTAATATTGCCGGCCACGCCTGTTCTGAATCCAGATTACCGGTTATTTGTTGTGAAATCAGGTAGCGCGTAGTTATTATCTTTTACGATAAAATGTACCTGAAACGTAAAAACAGTGCTAAAAATTGAATAGAATCGCGGAGTCAGGCGTTAACATTGGGTCTGCCAGAAAAAGAGAAAATAGAGATGAACCGTGCCGCCTGTTTATGCGCTCTGCTTGCCCTGCTCAGCCCGGTGCTTTATGCCGCACCAATGACTTATGCCATTATTCCGGATAAAACAACCATTGGTCTTTCCTGGCGTGCCTTTGGTCACGATTTTTCACAGGCCAGACTGCAGGGCGTGACCGGAAGCGTGATACTGAATCCGGATGACGACCGTGATAACCATGTCGAAGTGAGTATCCCGGTCGGCACGCTGGTGGCGTCAAACAGCCTGCTCACCTGGCAACTGAAGAGCGATCTGTTTTTTGATGCTGAGCACTACCCGCAGATTCATTTCGTCAGCAGCCGCGTTGTCGCGCTGGGCAGAGGTCAGTACCGGATTTTTGGCGTGCTGACGGTGAAAGAGGTCAGCCGTCCGGTGATGATGCTTGCCTCGCTCGACAGCGGTGAAGCGATCGATCCTGCTTCACGCTCGCTGGCCCTGCATGCATCAACCGCGATCTCCCGCACCGCATTCCGGGTGGATCGGCTGGTCGGGGTGGTGGATGACCAGGTGAACATTGCGCTGGCGATTGCCGCGCAGGTGAACGCCCCGCTCCGCTGAAGGCGTAGCCAGACTACGCCAGCGCGGTCTGCAGGGTAGTGGCGATAGCCGCCAGCTGGTGAGCCGGATTGCGGCCAATCAGCACATACTGGAAGCTATCCCGGTTCCACCAGGCCAGCTCCATTCCATGCCGCCGTTCACGGGCGATCGGCTCCGGGCCGTGCGAGGCCGGTGAGATACAGAGCGCCATCGGGCCGTAATCCGCGTGCAGCCAGGCGATCTGCGCGATTGAAGTCCGTTCATAGCGCAGGATCCGGACCATTTTTAGTTCAGCACCCGGCAGGCGCAACTGCTGCGGGTGCAGCTGTAACCCTAAGTCGAGCCGGGTCCGATCCAGCCCCTTCTGCAACAGGACGCCATCATCCGGCAGATCGGCCAGTGTTTCAGCACTGTACAGCGACATATACCGTGCCTCCAGATCGCGAATACTCTGGCTTTCATCCTCCCTCTTTTCGCCCGGTCTGGCCAGCAGACCGATGCCGCTGCCCACCAGCAGAAAACTTACCGAAGCGGCAATCAGGGCGCGGCGGCTATAGGTTCTGGCTGGTGCCGGTGGCGTGATGGCCGCCAGTCGTTCGGCCATTCTGGCCTGTGGCGCCTGCGCCAGCAGCGGGGCAAACGCCTGCCCGAAGTCGAGGCTGCTGTGCCGGAACTGCTCAAGCCGCCGGTTCAGATCGGGATTGTCAGCCAGCGCCTGCTCAAACAGTTCGGCTTCCTGCGGGGTCATCTCACCATCCAGCCAGGCGACGATGGCCTCATCGCGCCAGGCTGGCGTAAACGTTTCTCTGCTCATCGCCGTTTCTCCTGCGGTGCGGGGGCGGTCGCCGTCTGCCTGGCCAGCGTGGCCCGGGCAGCGGCCAGACGGCTCATAATGGTGCCAATCGGGACGGCGAGAGTTTCTGCCGCCTCCTGATAGGTCAGTCCTTCAACGTAAACCAGAAACAGCGCGTTTCGCTGCGCCTCCGGTAGGGCGTTAACCTGCTGCATAATGCGCCGGAACTGGCGGTTGTCGTCGCTGAGGGCGTGCGTGTCACTGGCCAGCAGTGCATCGGGGTCTGCAAATCCCTGCCCCTGGCGGACCTTTCGCGCCCGCAGATCGCTGATCCAGATGGAGTGAAGGATCGAGAAGAGCCAGCGATCCATGCGTGTGCCTGGCGTGAACTGCGCGCTGCGTTCCAGCGCGCGTACGCAGGTTGACTGCACCAGCTCTTCTGCCAGGTCACGATCGTGTGACAGCACATAGCCGTAACGCCAGAGCCGGGTCAGATGCTCTGCGAGATGCTGACGGATGTCGCTGTGAGTGATTTTACGCTCCTCCCTGCCGTATCAGACCTCAGGATGGCCCTGAATGGCGGCCTGCAGATCGCGGTACTCCTCGCACCCGGTGCCACAGATTCCGGCAATCGTTTTCAGCTGTTCGCGCGCCAGGTCCGGGCGTCCTTTAATCAGCCAGGCTTCTCCCAGATATTCGCGTACCTTAGCGTAACGGGGATCGAGGGCAATCGCACGCTGATAATAGCCAATCCCTTCATCCGTGCGACCCAGTTTGCGGGTGGCATAGCCACGGTAGTTCCAGGCTTCGCGCGTGTCGGGATTTTTCAGCGTATCCAGCAGGTTCAGGGCCGCCTGATAGTCGCCCTTTTTCGCCAGATGATATGCATAGCGCGTTATATCGCCGTCACTCAGCCTGCTGGTTTTCTCGGGCACGCAGCGTTTGCTCTGACTGTCATAGACCTGGCCTTTAGGGCAGTCCGGCATTTTTTTCTCACTGTCATCATTGCCCATCGCCATGCTCAGCGGGGCATGCAGCATCAATAACAGTACAGGGACAGCAAACAGAAAAAGATCAGAGCGCGTCATCATAACGTATCCTCATCGGAACTATGGGGGCAGGCGCTGACGCCCGCCGTATACAGTGCGCTGGAGCAGCACTCTGTAGTAAACAGCTCAGACGTGGTTTCTATTCGATAAAAAATAAAATTTTTCCTCGTTTGCCCTGCTTGGTCTGAAAAGCAGGGTTTTCACGGGCCCCCTGACACGTATAACGAAGTCCATACTGGTCTGCACTGACTGGATGCAGGGGCGGGTTGTCCGCTTTCATCGCGCAGTGATAATCATGTCATCACTTCCCCCCCCTTCACTGACGTAAAAAGCGTCAGTTCTGACTCTGTTCAGGTACGCTGCGTCAGCCGATCTTCTGGTGATTGTTACGGGATCCAGACAAGGTTTTCATATCGATTGTGCGTTGATTTATAGCGTAAAAATGTTACGGGTCATGCCGGGCATAAAACCCGCAGTAAAGTGCTGTCAGGCAGAGGGGAGAGTGATCTGCAACACAGGAAGGCCGTCGGGAAAGTTCTGCAACGCCATTTAATACAGGGCTAGTCGCTGCAGCATTTATCGACAGATGGTTAAAAACAAAGAGCATCACCCCGGACAGGAGTGATGCTCCGTTACTATCGCGCTTTGGCTGTCAGAAGTGCCAGGCGAAGCCAACCTGACCACTGTAATCCGTTTTAAACTCCCCACCAAAACTGGTGTCGACTTTCGCAACGAGCGACAGGTCAGGTGAAATAACGCCCTGCAGACTCACGCTGCTGCGGTATCGGTTATCAGACCAGGCGCTGTACTGACGGGTTGACTGCCGATCTGAAAGCGAGGTAGTGGAGCCGTTTTTACCGGGTGAGTACTGGTATTCAAGACTCGCGCTGAGATTTACACCAAGCAGAGCGCTTCCCAGCCCGCGTTTCTGAGCCAGGATACCGGTAGTCGTAAAGTAAGGCGCTGATGAGCTCAACGATACTTCTGCATCTTTTCCTTTCAGCGAGTAACCTGATATCACGCCGCCGCTGACACCCACGTAGGGTGAAATTGACAACGTATCGTCGGCCATTCTGAACTGGTAGCCGCTGCGGAGACTGCCAGCGAGCATCTGACTCTCCTGGTTACTACGATTGATGTTCAGGCCCGGGTCCAGCGATAACGTCTGGTTCAGGTACATGTAGCGGCTGGCAGTATCAATGAACCATCCGGATTCAGACTGCCAGCTGTAATATGCCCCGGCTGTGGCCAGCCAGTGTTTCTCCTGCCCCTCGCCTTTGACTTTACCCTGTGTGTAGCTGGCGCTGATACCCGCTGTCTGCGTATCACTGTGCATATCCCAGCCTGCGTTCAGCGTCTGCTGACGGGCGTTCAGCCCCATAAAATGCCCGTTTCGCTGCTCAATGGTAGCCCATGATCCACTGCGCTCTGGTGACATGCGCAGACTCCCGATGCGATTGTGCAGCTGGCTGACGGCTTCACTAAAAATGTACTGGCGTGAAGCAAGCAGGGCACGGGTATGCTGGATGAGTGGCTGGTTGTCATGAACCGTGAACCAGTCATCCGGATTGAATGCCACTACTGACCGGGCATCGGCTTCTGCCTTTTCGGTTTCCCCGACCGCGCTTTTACTGGCTTTCGGTTTTTCTTCAGTTTTTGCACTGTCCTGCATTCTGGCTTCTGTTGCAGTTTTATCCTTCGCTGTGTCTGATGACACCTCCTGACTTACCGCCTGCCCCTCTGATGATGCAGATACGGAATCTGTTGCAGGCGCGGATTCAGGCGCAGAAATAGTTTCTGAGGCAGAAGTCGGTTCAGATGCGGTGGTGACCTCTGAAACCGGCGCCGATTCAGGCGCTGAAGTTTCCTCCGGAACAGAGGCCGGTTCAGACGCGGTCGCATCCGTTTCTGGCAGAGATTCAGAAGAGTGATTACTTTTCAGCACCCACTGCACGCGGTCGTTATTTTCCTTTACCTGATAGTTCGGTGTATAAACGCTGAAACCGCTGTAGTTACTGGCAAAGGTAAAGTAGCTGGCAGATGTTCCGGTTGGTGCATCCACCATCACCAGATCCTGAGACAGCGAGACCGGCTCTTTCTTATTCATGAGCAGACTCACATCCAGCAGGTTATCTCCGCCATTTGCAGACTCTCTGATAATCAGCTTGTCACTTTCCAGTGTTGAAGGTTTAACGCCTAACAGCAGATTCATCCCAGTCGCATTCAGCGTATCAACATGTAAGGTTTTAGCATGCCAGCTGCCGTCAGGTACCATTGAAAGCCGCGAACCACGCTGTGCCATCACAGACGTCACATTACTGTTGTCCGTCATGGTCCAGTTTGCATCTGAACCCAGCGTCATTGCGCTATTGCCTGTGGAGATGACAGCGCCCTGATAATTTACTTTTCCAAGATAGAGTGAGGACTGGTTAGCCAGCTGAACATTGCCATTGACTTCACTGGCCGGCAGCGCCGCCAGTGTTTCAGTACTGCGCACGGGTTGCGTGCACGAAACGTTATCAGAATTGATCACAGCATAACAACGCCAGCTTTTTTCCGCTGCCAGCTGGCTATCGTTATAGCCGAAAGAGAGTGTGGCAGAATCCGCCGCTACAATATCAGCGTTAACGCCAGCATATTCTCCCACCTGAAAATGCGCGCCACTGCCCACGTTTATCTGCCGGGCTTTAAACAATGACGTGTTCCAGTCGTCATCGATTACCACCCCTCCGGCATGAGCGACTGGCTGGCCTGAAAGAACGGTGGTGCCATCAGACACGTTCAGATCACCATTCAGATTCATACCACCGGTCAGGGCTGTGATTGCTGATGTGCCTGGATTCCGGATGTTGACATTCATTACACCATTGAATGCATTTTCTCGTGTTTCGCCCAGAAAACCACGAAACACGTTGGTATCAAGCTGGGACAGGCGATAATTGATGGCCTGATTCAGATCTGTGCCCAGATATTGCCAGTCCGATGTTGACGTTTTAGAGCGAGGAAAATAGACATACCTGCTTTTTTTAAGCTGGAAATATTCCGCAGGGTTGTTATTTTTTTTGTAAATATATATCGATCCTGGCGTACCGTTGCGATCGTCAGAGTTAAGTTTATTAATCGGAATATCTTTCGCCTGAAAACCATTGAGATTGAGCGTTGATGGATTCTGGCTACTGTTGATCAGGCGGGCGCCGCTGTCAGTATGATTTATTTTTTTGAAATCGAGCGTAGTGCCATTCAGATCAAGTTTTCCGCCGCGGTATCCAAAAAATATCTGATCCGTGGGAACCTGGTTTTCATCATCGAGAATAACGGTAGGACGGCCGCTGACTAAAGTGACCGAAGAAAAAGCCTGCTTTTTGCCAGAGTCATCTGTGCGCTGATCGAGGATAACCGTACCTTCACCCACATTGAGCGCGCCCGGATTCACTCCCCTGGCATTGACGTGCAATGTACCTTCACCAATTTTATGCAGAGCATCACCAGCAAGGCCATTGACCTGCCACAGGACCTCTTTACCGGCATCAACCTCAACACCACCGCCAACCCACGTCGCATTCACATTCGTTAAAGGAGAAACGGTATAATTATTTGAAAAGCGGAGCTTACCTGCCCCCATGTTGATGGCTGAATCAAGGGTGATAAGATTCCCCGCCCCGTTAAAACGCAGGTCTTTTGTCGCATCAAGCTCTTTATCAGAGGCGGCTGAAGGTAGAACAGAGGCATAGCTTTCTCCCAGTCCAGTCCACGACCATGAGGACCCTCCCTGGGTTATACCGCTCTCATCCCAAAGTATCGGCCCTTTATCCGCCACATCTGCGACATCAGGTGAGGCGTTGCCAGACTGAACCGACGTGATGAAGTCACCGGGCATATAGCCCACCGCTGCACGTTTTCTGTAGAGACCTTCATCCGCGTCATAGCCGACATGGACGCCAACAAGTTTCCATTGCTGGTCACTATCATCCCACGCGAATACCGGGCTGCCGCTGTCCCCGCCATTAGCACCGATTGAGAGAGGCGTGGTTCCATTATCATCAGGTCCAAGATTGTAATAACGCAGATAAGCCCAGTAAGACGTGTCCCGTACACTGGTTGCGCTAATAGTCCCCCACTCTTCCAGGCATAAGCGCCTGCCAGCAGAACCCGCTCAGTCTGATCGTCATTAATTTGCTGCTGAGTACCGGTACCTAGCCGGGTATACCAGGAATAGTTCGATTTATAGTTTGCCAGATAGTCAGCTCTGCTCACATAAGGATAGGGGGCAGCCTCAGTGACGACCTTGTTGAGGCGCGGCAAATGAAAATCCTCAGTGCTGTTTTCATTGCGATTAATGAGGTTATAGGTATTCGCATAGAGCGCGCCATTACCAAATGTTACCGTTTTATAGCCGGAGTTATGTTTTACGCTGGTAACATAGGAAGGTGCAACAAGCGTTGCATATCCCAGTGAGGCAACACCGCCAAAATCCGGCATGGGAAAATCCAGATAGGCGGAAAGTGATCCATCCTTTTTGTAAACAGGCGCGCGCATTCTGCCTGCAGAGTAATTTCCTGAATTTTCTGCAAAATCACGGTACTCCTGAACATCAATATCATTAAGCATGATACCGGCATACGAATCCGTGCAGATAAAGAAGGTGCAGCATAGCGCTGCGCTTCCAAAATATTTCAATGGATTGTCCCCATAGCATTTAATCATTAAAAGAACCTTTAATTAAATTCTAACATCGGGGTAATCAACGCTTAAAATCAGCGCAGCTTTAAAAATTGATGCAAATCAATAAACAAGCCTTATTCACTCAAAAAATCACAGCAAATCAATGCGTTAATTACAAAAAAATAAAACAAACAGAATTAACTTAAATATTAAAATTTAATAAAAATTTAATAACCACTCTTATTTAAGACGCTTTAATCCCTTTACTAAGCGGCTAAAAGCACGTAATGACAAAAATAAGAGTGTGATGCTATTTTGAAAGCGGCGTGTTAAAGACGGCAATCGTGGTCAGGGAATGCAGAGCGATAATGCGGTATCCACCTTTTATGTCAGAAACGCATTTTCTCCATTCAACAGGCAGCCGTGCCATCGCAATAAAACACATTTATAGCAGAAAGCAGCTGGCCCTGATAAAACAAAGCTCAGTAATTGCGTAGCTCGCTTTTAAAAAGTCATACGTCAGACCGGGCTGACAGTGAGAAACTGAGAAAATGGGGGAATTGTGAACAGAATATGTCGTTCACAACCAGGGATAATATTTCGCCTGACCAGCGAGTATGAGATACATCACGCCTGTTTGGTTCACGTATCATTTTGCGGAGTATTGCGCCTGAAGTCCAGATGATGTTGCGATGTGAAAATCGTACACAGAACTGACAAAAATTTGACCTGCTGACCCGAACATCCCTGATAGTCACACAATGATGCGTTTACCTTCACAGAGAAGATCTAATCGCAGGTCCTGCGCTAAATAAGAACAGTAACTGAGATGAGTAAGGCAAGGTTTTCACTGCACGGCTGAAAACCTGATCAGCCAGTTCAGGAGTGAATATCAGGACCAATATCATGCCAGGCAATGCCGGACGCGTGGGCCATAGTCTCAGAAGAGAAATAGTTAACGTACAGATAGGTGAACAGTAAAAAAACCACACCCAGTATCACTGCCGTCACAATGTTGAACGGAACAAGTGGATAGTTACGTTTCTGACGAATTTTTTTAAGCATAGCACTCTCTCGCTTGTTTACTGACAGCTAATATTTATACGAATAAGCTCATGATTTATCGATGCTGGCTTTTAATACATTATCACCTTAACTGATTATGCCTTTATAAAGCTCAATCAAAGAGAGATCATTAATAAACGCATTGAATTCTTTATCACCCCGCAACCCGAATTTTTTCATCACATTGTACTTATGTGCATATATTGTCTTCGTTGATATATTGAGACGTTTTGCTGCCTGAGTTACACCATAACCTTTTTTTAAAAAGCTCAGGACCTGCAACTGGACAACTGTGATTCTGGCATATCCGCAATGCTCACAGTCAGACGGCGAAAACGCCCTTGCCCGAGCATGAAAGGCCAGCCATGCCCGCAGGATCTTTTCAAAAATCACCCTGATTGAGTCATGACGGGAAATGACGATTAGCGAACGGTAACAGACAGGAAGCTGTGTTCTGATGATATCCTCTGGTTCCTCAGTAAATGCGATGATGATACTCCCTGGCTTTCGCTCACGATAAGCAGGCTGGCACATGTACAGGCGCCATTGCGACATATTAACCAGAATAAAGTCGGCCTGTTTCAGACACTCGCTGTCGAAACCCGATAAAAAATTTACGCGGGTTTCAGACAGGAGCACCTCTTCAATTACTTTTGAAATGCCTAGCCTGAAGAAATAATTATCATCTGTGCAAACAACATTAAAGTCCATTTTTTCCCTTAGGCATATCAAAAATAAAAACAAAACAATCAGGTAAACTTACCGTTAATCAGTACCAGTTCACCTTTCTCTTTAAGCTCCTTCAGCACCCTGCAAATCGAGCTTTTAGAGAGATGAGAGCTATGCTCAATCAGATACAAAGCAGAAAAGCGCTTCTTTAAATGTGGCGGCAGCTTTTTCCATCTCTCAATCAGAGAAATGACTTCATCATGCGAGTTTTTCTTCGAGAGCTGGATGTAGTTCATGAGATCTGAATACTGTCCCGACAGAATTGACATGGCATCGTTAAAAATATCTTTTTCAAAAATGAGTCGCCAGAAAAGGTCATACTCAATAAAGCTCACCTTTCCGTAATCAATCCTCTCAAGATAAACGGGCTGCTCATCTAATGCTGGCGTGACACCAACGACGAACGGAGCAGATAAGATATTCAGAACCTTGTTTTCACCTTTAATTTTAAGTAAAAAATCACCATCAAGAATGAACATGACACGTCTTACATTGTCCCGTGTGAGATGATAACGACGTTTACCACGTGAAATCTCATCGGGGTCTGCAATTTGCGCATGTTCGGCTAATGCACTGATAACGCGTTCATGGTTTTCGATCACTCTGTACATAATAATAAACTCAATCTGACCAATACAAAATTAGTATCAGTAATAAAATTAGTAAAATCTGTTTGTTGTTAGTCTCTTCTTTCTCCTGGTGTACTGCAGAGTTTTACTCCCTCCAGAGTGTGAACAAAAAATTAATATGATATAGGTTTTGCTATAATAAAACCGTCACATTAAAATTCAACACCACAAACACGCAAAAAGAAAGACAACAAAACCAGTCAATGGCCATACAACCAGATATTACACCCTATAAATCAAATATAATCAGTATATCAATCTAGCATGTGACAACTAACTGATGGTGTTATAACTTTTTTCCTAAATATGCAATCTGTCATGTTCATTTGATATCCAATGTTATAAATGTGCTAAATAAAGACCCTTCGTGCCAAAAAAAATAATAAAAAATTTTTATGCTTAAAAAACCAGAACCAATTTGGAACCATTGTTAATTTCCTCTTAGCGAAGGTAATCAGCCAACGCAATAAAATGTGAAATGAATTAAATCACAACGGACCCACACTGGACACTTAAGTTACAAATCGATTATTATTTAGTTTTATATATCGTCATTTACATAAAAATTAGATAAAAGAACTGATGTGGGAGTTTTTGTTTTACTGAGGGTCTTATTCAGGAATGACTTTAACAGTAACACTTTCACCATTTTTCAATCACAGCCTCAATATTTTGCGTTAAAATATGATGCTTTAGTTAGCACATAGCCACATTGATGCGGTTATTCGCTAAACATGCGATTTTCATATCGACGTCTGACAGAGGCACCAGCACATAGCATAATAAATATTGCTAATGAGCGAGAATGAAAGGGTCGCCCTGAATTGTAGTATGGTTGCTGACGTACAGAGTCCGCGAGCAAGACGTGCTGTAAATCCTGTCTTTTTTCTTTTCGCTCAAATGTATCTTTCAAAAAAGGCAGAATCATCAACAGGGAAAATTTAAAATAACTTAGCGGTGCTGGTCTGACGGCCATAATTTACAGCTTTTTTCGTCTGTCGGGAAAAAAAGACAGCTATAAGCCAGGTTAAGGTAAAGCGGTGAGACCAGAATTAGCACATCGCATTCAGCTGTTGAAAGAGGTCGAATTTACAGTTAACAAGATGCCATCATCAGATCATCCCTGCATCAAATTTTAACTGTGAGCGTGACAGACTGATGACTTTTTGCAATAAATGGAACGCGCCCTGCAAAGCGGGAAAGCTGATTTATGAAAGGTGCGTTGCACGCAGAAAACCTAACATCAGACAGGTTAAAGCCGTGCCCTGAAAAATACGGGGCACGGCTTTAATGAAAGGAGTATTAAAGGCTGTTTTTCGACGCAGCGGCCAGATCAGCAGATATTTCAGCAGGCCATACGGACGCGTCACGGCCCCCAATAATAAAGATGAAATCTGACAAATAAAGCCATCAGTATCGTTTACAGGTGAAGAGATACGATAGCGGCCCTCTGATAAGATACATATTGTTGTCAATTTGAGAAACGCCTATCTGTAATGACTGGGGATCAAGCGTAATCTCTGCCAGAAGCTTATTAAAGATATCATCAGGCGTCGTATCATCTGACGACGTGATAACATTACTGATTTTATAACCATACGTTTTGCTATCTATTTTCCTTCCCTGAAGTAATGCAATACGCCGGTTTACGACTGTAACATCCCCTCCCGACGTTGCCTGTCCATTAATCAGTAAATAACCCGTGCTCTGGTTAATAAATCGCAAATCCTGGGAGACATAGAAATAGAGAGATTTTCCTTCACGGCGGCTGAGATCATACCGACTGAAGGCAGAGCAACGAAACGAATAATCGTTATCCTGTTTTTTATAATGCAGGCTGGCCACTATTGCTGCCAGTGTGCTAAGTATGACAATTATTATAAGGCTGACATTACGCTTCAATACATTCTCCAGTCCAGATAATAGAAGTTTTCGCAGGAAATGATATGGTTTTGGCCATCCAGATTACATGCAGAAAGAATGGTTCGGCCATAATTATCAGTATCGATCGAAGGGTTTTTGTCGAAGTACAAACGCTTTCCTGAAACACAGGACTGATTATTTTCTTTGAGTATTTCAAGCATCTGTTTACTCACCGAATTTTTTTCAAAAATATCCAGCCCCTGCAGGATTACGGCCTCACATCCTCCTGCCAGCTTAATCGTGCTCATGGGTGATCTTTTCTCAGCACTATATTGCGCATTGAAATACCAGAAAATCGCTCCCGTCGCAGCCAGTATGATAAACAGGATGGCAACCTGCACTGCCGTCAGGGTCATTCGTCTGGTAACGTTATGACTGATATCAGGTGCAGGCAACGTTGCCGGATTCTTATTTTCTTCAACGATGACTTCTGACAGTCCTTCATTGTCCGGCACTTCTGCAGGCGTGTGCAAAGATGAGGATTGACGCTTGATGCTGATTTCAGTATTCAGGCGAATACCAATTTTTGGAATGGTGATGATAAGATTTTCACAACCATAAGCTGCAAGTGCTCTGCGAAGAACGCTCAGATATTGATTCAGATTACTGTTTGAGCCACGCAGACCATACTTATCCCAGACCTCGGTCAGCAGAGCGTCACGTGACAATATGTCCCCCTGTGAATTCAGTAGCTGTTCAAACAATCTGCCGGATGAGATGCTCAGACTCAGCGTTTCCTGAGTGGGAATATGACTGAGCGTACAGTCATCAGAATTGTAAGCAATCTGGTCGTCGATGATGTAAATCATTAAGAATTCACTGAATATATGCTCATTTGCGACAGTATAATTCAGCTTATATAAAGAAGCACCAGGGAGATCATTCAGCTCTGCCGGTGTCGGAACCCTGTGTTCAGGTCAGTGTGGCATTCTGGATTATTTATTTGATTCAGTATCGACAATTGTGACGCTATTCTCGCCAGATAACGTTTTTTTACCTGTCAGAAACTGACATCCCGTCCGGACTCAGGGCTGCCGACGCGTTCAGGGGAGGATTATTTCAATAATCTGACAGTTTCTTGCGTAACGCCCTCTCCTGCCCGGTGAATGTCATGGTGCCGGAACGGGCGGCTGCCGTCGTGCCGGAGAGCGATTCGGCAGCGAAGATTCTCTGTTAATCTGCATCTGTCCTGACAAAAATAGCCTGTAAAGCGCAGTCTGACGATCCTCAGCAGCACTACACTTATTCGGGAGAAAATCACCTCCGGGGACATCAATGAAAATTGCAGCTTTCGATATTGGCGGCACCTCATTAAAAATGGGCGTCGTTGACAATCAGGGAAATATTCTTGTCAGCGACAGTAGTGATATTTCACATAACCGGCGCGACGCGATACTTAAAGAAATCCTGACCTGGCTGGAAAAGAACCCAGGCTGTACGGGAATCGCTGTCAGTACACCCGGTTATATCGACGCCGACGCCGGATATATTGCTATGGGCGGCACGATTCGGGACTTCGATCATTTTCATCTGAGCCAGTGGCTGTCAGAGAAAACGTCGCTGCCTGTCACCGTGGAAAACGATGCACACTGTGCCTTACTGGCCGAGCAGTGGCTGGGAAAAGCCAAAAAGCTGAATGATTTTCTCATGCTGACGATCGGCACAGGACTTGGTGGTGCAGCTTTCTGCAACGGCGCATTGATCCGGGGAGGCCGCAATCGGGCAGGCGAGTTTGGCTGTCTGCTCACGTCACGTCCCACCAGCAGCGACATCGAACGCCATACGATGAGCCAGAGCTGCACCATGACAGCCCTGCGCAGAAATTACAGTCAGATGCGAGGCGTGCCCATTGATGACGTTAGCGGCAAAGACGTTTTCGACGCGTACGATCAAAACGAAGACGCTGCGCAGAAGGTCGTCACTCAGTTCTATCAGGACCTTGCGGCCTGTTTATATAACCTGTTCAGCGTTTTTGATCCGCAGATGATTTTTATTGGAGGAGGAATTACCGCCCGCGAGCCATTTATGGGGGAGCTTGGTGAGCAGCTGGCAAAATATGATCTTGATATCCATATTGATGCGGCAACTTATGGCAATGACTCCGGCATGCTGGGGGCCAGCTGGCATTTTCTGCAGCGCCATTCCCCCAGCGAAGGCTGAAAGGTGTTCAGCGCTGGCATACCGGCATCGGGACAACCGGTCCGCGTTAAGTTCAGCGCTGCAGTGTTGTCAGCCTGTCTGACGCATGGCCTGTTATCGCCATAACAGGCTTATGCTCAGGGCCACGGTGAAGCATTGCGCACAATTTTCAGAGTGGCTTCGCGTTCACCATCTGCGCGCCCTTTTTCGATGCCTTTTCCAGTCCCGACATCAGCGCCTTTCTGCCGAAGCGGCTGTGCAATAGTCATCACTGTATCTCCATGTTGTGGTAATCGCTGTGTGCGTTCGCGAACGAAAGCGCCCTGGTCCGCTGACTCTTCAGTCAGAAAAAATAGTTTTTCAGCGTCAATACCCTGGGGGAAACCAATGGCCATGAATAAAGAGGCGAGACAGTCTGGCAGCGTTGCCCTGTCACATTAACGACTATCTTTCAGCAAATTCGTCAGCGCCTCTTCGACACTGAACCGGCAGAAGCAGCCTGACAGCAGTGCGCTCTGATAAGGTCATGAAACCGATCAGAACGTGTAGCTCAGAGCCAGCGTCGCCGATGCGTTGTTGCGCCGGGCAACGATTGGGCTGTCCGAAGCGTGTTTATCCAGCCAGGTGTAATCACCGATAACGCTGGCGGCCCACGCGGGCGTAAACTGATGGCTCCATGTCAGACTGCTGTCGGTGCCATAAAATCCACTCGCCGCGTCATAACGCAGAAACCCGCTCTGTGCGCTTTGCTGGCTGCTCACGCCATACCAGGTGTTCATATAGCGTCCATCGCCTGATAATGCCGCGACCTGCAGGGCCAGGGTGTCGCTGCTGGTCTGTAAGGGAATCAGCGTGACCGATGTCCGGTACTGAACCCCCTGGCTGTCACTTAGCGGCAGCGTCGCTTTCTCCTCCAGCACCAGCCACGGCGTGACTGACCATCCCAGCGCCAGTGACGTGTTCAGCGTCGGGTCGATCTTTCCCATTCCTCTGAGCCGATCGTCACCGTCGCGCCAGGAGGAATTCCGGTCAGAACGCCCCAGCCCGTAGCCCAGCGTATGCTCCAGGTAGAAGCCATTGTCCGTCTGCAGGTCATAACCCACCCCTTTCTGCGAGTCGAAAAAGAGTGCGCCATCGCGTGCCTGGACCAGCGGCATCAGCTGCCAGTGCTGTTTATCTGCGCCGCTGTAGCGCGGTGCATTGATTGCGGCGATGCCCAGCGTCACGCTCGAAGGCGGCGTTACTGACGCATCTGCAACCGCATCAGCCGTCAAACAGCCCAGCGAAAAACAGACCATGTGAAGCGTTATTTTTCCGGTTATCATCACATCTCCTCATTATCACATCAGGGGCGGAGCTGAGGGATCCAGTGCCGCATCACTGCCCGGAGTATGCGCGGCGAGTGTCAATGAACGGCCAGGGATTTATGAAGAAACAGTCAAGGTGATCCGGAAATGCAGTCAAAACGTGTACTGATTATTGAAGATGACGCCGATGCCGCAGGCGTACTTGAGGCTTACCTGAAACGTGAAAATTATGAGGTTACGATTGCCGGTGACGGTCCTGGCGGGCTGGAGATAGCCAGGCGGTGGCAGCCTGATCTGATCCTGCTGGATATTATGCTGCCGGGCATGAACGGCACCGAAGTGCTGGCTGCGCTGCGACGCCGCGATGACACGCCGGTGATCATGGTAACGGCGATGGGTGATGCGCCGGATCGCATCGGTGCCCTGCGGTATGGCGCAGATGACTATGTGGTCAAACCCTACCATCCGGGCGAAGTGGTGGCGCGCGTGCAGGCCGTGCTGCGCCGCAGCCAGAGTCATGCACCGGTCAGCGAGACCCTGCGCTGGGCCGATCTCGTGGTTGATCCCGTGGCACTTACCGCCGTGGTTAACAGCGGCAGTGCTGCGCCGCGCCGTCTGGATCTGACGCCCACCGAATTTTCTCTGCTGGTCACCCTGATGCGCGCCCCGACGCGTCCGTTCACCCGTCTGTTCCTGCTGGAGCAGTGCCTGCCGGAGAGCGATGCGCTGGAGCGGGTAGTCGATACCCATGTCTATAACCTGCGCCGCAAGCTGGAAGCCGCGGGTATCTCAGACGTTTTACCGGCGGTACGCAGCGTCGGCTACCGGTTCAGACAGCCATGAAGAACGATACCCATACATCGCTGTGGCGCTGGATCTGCCTGCGGGTGCTGTTTCTGGCCATTGGCAGCGTAATCCTGATCGCCATCTGCATGTGGCTGCGCTTTGCGGTGCAGGCCTTCTGGGTGTATCAGCGGATGCCGGCGGCGGTCGCAGAAGAGTTCACCCGGCTGCGCGTCAATCCCGCCAGCGATCCGGCGCGCTTTCACCAGATTGTCGATCGCTGGTGGGGAATTACCTTTTCCGATCCCTCGCTGGCCTCTTCTGACTGGCTGACCGTGCTGGTGCTGGTCATGGTGGCCATCCCGTTTATGGTGCTGATCGCGCTGCGGTTTGCCCGACCGCTATCCGTGCAGTTCAGCCAGCTGGCAGGCGCGGCGCGGGCCGTATCGAAAGGCGAATTTGGCCGGACGGCCGCGGTGGTGAAAGAGGCCCCGCAGGAGCTGGTGCGTTTTACGGAAGACTTTAACCAGATGACGCAGCAACTGGCCCGCTATGATCGTGAGCTGCGCACCTCGCATGTGGCGATGGCCCACGAACTCCGCTCGCCTCTGACTGCCGCGATGGGCCGTCTGCAGGGCATTCTGGATGGCGTTTTCCCGGCCGAGCCGCAGCAGCTGGCGATGATCATGAAGCAGCTGACGCAGCTCAGTCGCCTGACCGACGAACTGCATCTGCTCTCACTGGCGGATGCGGGGCAGCTGACCCTGAACCGCGAGTGGATTAATCCCGGCGAGCTGCTGCGCGAGCGCAGCGGCTGGCTGCTGCCGCAGGCGGAACAGGCGGGCGTGAGCATCAGCGTGACCTCGCCGGAGGATCTGCTGCTTTACGGTGATGCTTTCCGCCTGGGTCAGGTGGTCACCATTCTCATTGAAAATGCGCTGCGCTACGCGGCAGAGGGTGGCGCATTGCAGATTACGGCCAGCGCGCGCGATAGGGCTATTGTGATGACTTTCCGGGATTACGGTCAGGGTGTGGAGCCGGCATTTCTGCCCCGTCTGTTTGATCGATTTACCCGCGCCGACTCCTCCCGCGCCCGTCACTCCGGCGGCAGCGGTCTGGGCCTGTCGATCGCCAAAGCGATTGTCGAGGCGCACGGCGGGGCACTTGAGGCCACGCTGCCTGCCGACGGCGGACTGCTGATTGAGATCACGCTGCCAGTGGAATAAAGCGTTCTGGCTTGACCGTTTCTTGATGGTTCATGGCACGTTTCTGGACACAAGCCGGGTTCAATGAGCACAACGCATTGAAGGAACCCGGTTATGACAGACTTCTTATCGGATGCTGCCCGTCAGGTGTGGCGTCATCTCTTCACCATTCACATCATTGCGCCCGTGGTGTTTCTTCTGCCCGGCGTGTTCATTCTGGCGGGCTGTCGGGATAATAATCCGCCGCCAGCTGCCGCGCCGATCCGCCCCGTCAGAACCGTGATCGCCCCGCCGCTCAGTACCGATGCGTCACAGGTGCTGACCGGCGAAATCCGCGCTCATGAGGAGGTTGCGCTGGCGTTCCGGCTGGATGGCCGGGTGGTCAGCCGCACGGTGGAGCTGGGCGATCGCGTCAGCATCGGCCAGCCGCTGGCAGCTCTGGAAAAGAGTCAGCCGCGTAATCAGCTCAGCAGTACGCAGGCCGATCTGGACAGCGCCCGAGCCGCCGAACAGGTCGCCGCGCTTAATCTGCACCGCATGAGGCTGCTGATGCCGGGCGGTGCCATCGCCCGCAGCCAGCTGGACAGCGCGCGGGCAGACTGGCAGAGCGCGCAGTCGCGCCGTATCAGCAGCGAGGCCGCGCTGAATAATGCCCGGGATAACCTCAGCTGGACGCAAATCAATGCACCCGCAGCGGGCCGGATCACCTCGGTTTCCATTCAGCCCGGTCAGGTGGTCAGCGCCGGACAAACGGTGATGACGCTGGCCGCGGATGATGCGCGTGATGCGGTATTTGATCTGACCACCCCTACCCTGTCACGTCCGAAAGAGGGCGCGCCGCTCAGGGTCACGCTGCTCGCCGATCCCAGCGTTCAGGCCAGTGGCACGGTGCGCGACATCAGCCCGCAGGCCGACCCCCAGACCCGCACCTGGCGGCTGCGAATCACCCTGCATCAGCCACCTGAGGCGATGGCGCCTGGATCCTCGGTCATCGTCAGCCTGCCCGAGGCGCAGCCCCCGGTTATCGCCCTGCCCGCCAGCGCCCTGACCCGCTCAGCGGACCAGCCCGCGCTGCTGGTGGTTGATGCCGCGTCACGCCTGCAGCTCCGGCCTGTGGTGCTGGCGCGCTTCAGCGCCCGGCAGATCTTTGTCGCCTCGGGAGTGCGGCCCGGTGAACGCATCGTTACCGCCGGCATCAGCACGCTGCAGCCTGGTGAAAAAGTGAAAGTAATGCAGGAGGCGCAATGAACAGACCGGCTGGCGTGAATCTCTCTGGCTGGGCGCTGGCCCATCAGCAGCTGGTGATTTTCTTGATGCTGCTGATCATGGCCGCCGGGGTGCTGAGTTATGCGCATCTGTCACGCAATGAAGATCCGGCGTTTACCATCAAAACGGCGGTCATCTCGGCGCAGTGGCCCGGCGCGGATGTGAATACCACCGTGCAGTTGCTTACGGACGTGCTGGAACAGAAGGTGCAGGAGATCCCCTCACTGGATGCGGTAGAGAGTGAAACCCGCGCCGGACAGACGGTCATTTACGTCAACCTGCGCGATGACACCCCCCCTCGCAGGTGGCGGGCATCTGGTATCAGTTGCGCAAAAAGATGCAGGATGTCACCCCCTCATTGCCGCAGGGCGTCGTGGGTCCGGCGGTCAACGACGAATTTGATGACACCTTCGGCACGATTTATGGCTTCACGGCTGACGGATTCAGCGACAGAGAGTTACGCGACCGGGTCGATGCAGTGCGCCGGAGCCTTGCCAGCCTGCCCGACATCGGCAAAACCCGTCTGCTTGGCGTACAGGAGCAGCAGGTCGTCATCGCCTTTTCTCCGCGCAGGCTTAACGGCATGGGGCTGGATTTACAGCAGGTCAGCGACGCTATCAAAGCGCAGAACGACGTCGTGCCGGCGGGCAGCCTGCGCACCGATCGCGACAATATCGCGTTACGGGTCAGCGGCACCCTGACCTCGGTGGCGAGTCTGCAGGCGATAACCCTGCACATCGGCGACCGCTTTATACCGCTTACCGATCTCGCCACCCTCAGCCTGCAACCGGCCGATCCCCCGACACCGACGTTCCGGGTCAACGGCGTGCCCGCTATCGGGCTGGCGATCGCCATGGCCGCCAGCGGCAACATGCTCGATTTCGGCAAACAGCTTAATCAGCGCATGCAGACGCTGGCCGATCAGCTGCCGCACGGCATCACCGTAACCCGCGTGGCCGATCAATCTTCTGTGGTCAGGAGCGCGGTCAGCGGGTTTGTCCGGATCCTGGGCGAAGCGGTGGTCATCGTCCTGGCCGTCTCCTTTGTTTCGCTGGGTCTGCGTGCCGGGCTGGTAGTCGCCGCGGCCATTCCGCTGGTGCTGGCGATGACTTTCACTGGCATGTTACTGGCAGGCATCGGCCTGCAGCGGATCTCGCTGGGCGCGCTGATTATCGCACTGGGGCTGCTGGTGGATGATGCCATGATCACCGTCGAGACGATGGTGGCGCGGCGGGAAGCGGGCGACAGCCGATGGCAGGCCGCGACCTTTGCCTTTAAAACCACCGCGTTTCCAATGCTGACGGGTACGCTGGTGATGATCGCCGGTTTTATTCCGGTCGGGTTCGCCGCCTCCAGCGCGGGCGAGTACTGCTACTCACTGTTTGTGGTGATTACCCTGGCGCTGCTCTGCTCCTGGATCGTCGCGGTGATCTTCTCTCCGCTGACCGGCTGCTGGCTGCTGTCCGCGAAGGCGACCAGGGCCCATCAGCCGGGCTGGCTGATGCGCGGCTATCATCGTCTGCTTGAGCAGATCCTGCGCCACCGGCTGGTGACAATTGGCGCGGCCCTGGCGATGCTGCTGATCAGCCTTTACGCCACCCGCTTTATGCAGGGTGAATTTTTCCCTGCTTCCGATCGGCCGGAACTGCTGGTCAGTCTGACGCTGCCTGCCAGCGCGGTCCAGGCGGAAACCACCCGCCGCACCGCCCGGCTGGAACAGATATTGCGTGCAGATCAGGATGTGGCGAACTTCACCAGTTACGTGGGATCAGGGGCGATACGCTTCTATCTGCCGATGGATGTGCTGTCTGACAATGAAAATATCGCGCAGCTGGTGGTGGTGGCGAAAGATCTGGCGGCGCGCGATCGGCTGCGCAGCAGGCTGGAACAGGCGCTGGCGGCAGATTTCAGCGACATCACCACCCGCATCTCGCCGCTGGAGCTGGGCCCGCCGGTGGGTTGGCCGCTGAAATATCGCATCACCGGGCCGGACAATGCCCGGGTGCGCCAGGTTGCCAGCCAGCTGGCGGCGCGGCTCGCCCGCTCTCCGCTGACCCGCGACGTCAATCTTACCGCGGGCGAGCCGGAACGGGTCATGACGCTGGCGGTCAATCAGACCGCCGCGCGCGCCGCAGGACTCTCCTCCGACACGATAGCCCAGGCGCTGAACACCCTGCTGTCCGGCAGCGTGGTGACCACTCTGCGCGATCGCAACCGGCTGATCGATGTGATACTGCGCAGCAACGATGCAGAGCGGCAGGACACTGACACGCTGGCAGGGTTAATGATTACCAATGCCAGCGGAAAAAAGATCCCGCTGCGGCAGGTGGCGACCCTGAACTGGGGCGTGGATGATCCGGTCATCTGGCGGCGCCAGCGGCTGGCCGCCATCACCGTCCAGACGGATATTGCGCCCGGCCAGCGGGCGGAACAGGTTTCACAGCAGCTTGCTCCGGCCATTGCCACACTGCGCGTCGCGCTGCCCGCCGGATACCGCATCGAAGAGGGCGGCGTGGTAGCAGAGTCGGATAAAGGCAACGGTTCGGTGTTTGCTCTGCTGCCGATCACGCTCTGCGTTATGCTGCTTCTGCTGATGATCCAGCTGCAGCGCTTTTCCGGCATGCTGCTGGCGCTGAGCATGGCCCCGTTTGGCCTGCCCGGTATCGTTCTGGCAATGCTTCCGGCGGGGACGCCGCTGGGATTTGTGGCGCTGCTGGGCATTATCGCGCTGGCAGGCATTATCATCCGCAACGCGGTGATCATGATCGGTGAAGTGGATGCCAACCGTCGGGCCGGGCTGCCCGCCAGTGACGCGATCAGGGAGGCCGCGCATCACCGTGCGCGGCCTATTGTGCTGACCGCCTGTGCAGCCATCCTCGGCATGATCCCGATTGCCCATCAGGTGTTCTGGGGGCCGATGGCGCTGGCGATTATCGGCGGGCTGATCAGCGCAACCCTGGTCACGCTCACGGTGCTGCCCGCGGCGTTAAGCCTGCTGTTGCAGCGCCGTGCGCGGTAAATTGCCTCCGGCAGGAACGCCGGAGGCAGTCAGTTCATCACCTCGACCAGAATCAGCGGGCACTTTCTGACTTTGCAGGCCTGGCTGTAGGCCAGCGAGCAGACCGAACAGAGGTCGCGCACGTCAGACTGGTACTCATACTCCATGAAATAGCGGAAACGGCCACCGGCAGAGTCTGTTCGCCAGAATCGCTGCGGCTCGAGAATTTCGTCCAGTTGCCTGAATGTCAGGGCTGAAGGGTTGTGAAACCCGACTCTTACGCGGTATGTTGTCATGCCCCGATTATTAGCATCCGGGCCCCCTGCCGCCAGCTGGTTATTGTTTTCAGTACGATAGCTGCCGCTTATCAACCGGTGTCGCCCGGCGCCGCCGGTGAGTCCGGCAACAACGCCAGAAGATGCATAACGGCCTTTGACGGATGATGGCGACGCCAGGCAAAGGCAACGTCCGTAAACAGCGTGTTGTTTTCAATATCACTGAAGCAGACCTCAGGATTGTCGACGCAGCACATCGACGCCGGAACCAGCGCGATGCCGCAGCCTGCCGCGACCATCCCCAGTGAAGTGGTGATTTGCGGTGCCTGCTGAAAAGAGTGGCGGGAAAAGCCAGCCCGCAGACAGGCCGTAACGATCAGCTCATAGAGACTGGGTGAGACGTCGCGTGGAAAGATGATCAGGGTCTCATCCGCCAGTGCAGAGAGCGCCAGCACAGGCGTGCCGCTGAGAGGATGGCTGCGCGGCAGGGCAATCAGCATTTTTTCGGTGGAAATAACGCGCAGATTAAACGCTTTGCTGCTTTCACACGGCAGCCGGATAAAGGCGGCATCCAGCAGCCCCTCCTGCAGATCCTGCATCAGCAGGGCCATATTCTCTTCCCGCGTCAGCAGCGTCATCGCCGGATAACGTGCCGTAAACTGCCGGATCAGGGTAAAAATGCGCGGATTAAACGCCACGGAGCTGGCAAATCCCAGCGAGAGCTGACCGCTGATCCCACGCGCGATTCCGCGCGCATTCTCCAGCGCCTGATCGGCGAGCTGCACGATCTGCCGCGCATCCGCCAGAAAGGCCTCCCCCGCTTCCGTCAGTTCCACCCCGCGTGTCAGCCGCTTTAACAGCGGCGTGCCAATCTCCTGCTCCAGCCGCAGTATCTGCTGACTCAGGGGCGGCTGCGAAATCCCCAGCATTTCGGCGGCCCGGGTAAAGTGAAGCGTCTCGGCAACGGCAACAAAATAACGCAGATGGCGCAATTCCATATCAAAAACGTCTCAAAGTTAACAGGTTTCGCTATTGGACCCGACTGCGGAATCGGTTCACCATTAGGTTAACACGGCTTAACGGTTATTCGATGAGGAATCAAATGAGCAATTATGTAACTGATTGTTCCTGTGAGGATCAGCTCAAAAACACCGTCCTGAAACTTTCTCAGTATGCACCAGAAAGCGTTATCTATCAGACCTCTCTGATGAGTGCGCTGCTGAGCGGCGTATACGACGGTAATGTCAAAATTGCCGACCTGTTGCGTAAAGGTGACTTCGGTCTGGGCACGTTTAACCGGCTGGATGGCGAAATGATTGCCTTCGACAGCAAGGTCTATCAGCTGCATGCCGATGGCAGCGCTCATCCGGCCGACCCGGCACAGAAAACCCCGTTTGCGGTGATGACCTTTTTCCGACCGCAGTACCGTTATGAGTTTGACCGGCCGCTGTCGCGTGAGGCCATTCATCAGGTGATCGACCGCGAGATCACCTCCGATAACCAGTTCTGTGCGTTACGCATCAGCGGTCATTTCAGCCACGTCGACACCCGCACCGTGCCGTGCCAGTGCCGTCCCTATCGCGCAATGCCGGAGGTTCTCGGTGACCAGCCCACCTTTGCTTTTCGCCAGCGCGCAGGCGAGCTGATTGGATTCCGCACGCCGCAGTATATGCAGGGAATTAACGTCGCAGGTTATCACGAACATTTCATTACCGACGATCGCCAGGGAGGTGGGCACATTCTCGACTATGCGCTGGAACGGGGCACCCTGACCTTTGGTGCCATCAGCAAGCTGGTCGTGGATTTACCACAGGACAGCGACTTTCTGAATGCCGACCTCAACCCCGCCAATCTTGACGCCGCGATTCGTGCGGTAGAAAGCTAAACAGAGGAATAATGATGAAAACGCCAACCGATACCACACTCTGGACCTGCGGCGCTGACCTGGTGGTCGCGCAACTGGAAGCGCAGGGCGTTCAGCATGTCTTTGGCATTCCCGGTGCAAAAATCGACAAGGTTTTTGACTCGCTGCTGGACTCCTCTATCCGGACCATTCCGGTTCGCCATGAAGCCAACGCTGCATTTATGGCCGCAGCAACAGGCCGCCTCACCGGTCATGCGGGCGTGGCGCTGGTCACCTCCGGACCGGGCTGCTCCAACCTGATTACCGGCATGGCCACCGCCACCAGCGAAGGGGATCCGGTGGTCGCCCTCGGCGGCCAGGTCAGACGCTCCGACAGTGCCAAACAGGTGCATCAGAGCATGGACACGGTGGCGATGTTTCGCCCGGTCACCAAATATGCTGTTGAGGTCACCGATCCCTCGGCACTCTCAGAGTGTTTGTCGAACGCGTTTCGTCACGCCGAGCACGGCCGGGGCGGCGGCGCCTTTATCAGCCTGCCGCAGGATATTGTGGATCAGCCGGTGACCGGCAAAGCGCTGAGCAGCAAAGGCCGTCCGGTGCTGGGTGCCGCGCCCGATGCGATGATTGACGCGGTCAGCCGGGCGATTGCCGGCGCGAAAAATCCGGTCATCCTGCTGGGTCTGATGGCGAGTCAGCCTGAAAACAGCGAGGCGATCCACGACCTGCTGACCCGCAGTCATATTCCGGTGACCAGCACCTACCAGGCGGCCGGAGCGATAAGACAGGCGCACTTCTCACGTTTCGCCGGACGGGTCGGCCTGTTTAACAATCAGGCAGGCGACCGGCTGCTGCAACAGGCTGACCTGATCATCACCATCGGCTACAGCCCGGTGGAATATGAACCGGCGATGTGGAACAGCGGCAGCGCCACCCTGATCCATATCGATGTCATCCCGGCAGAGACCGATAACCGTTACCTGCCGGATGCCGAACTGGTGGGCGACATCGCCGCTACGGTGCGCAAGCTGGCAGCACGGATCATCACCCCACTGCAGCTGACCCCGGAAGCAGCCAGCATCCTGGAGGATCGGCAGCAGCAGCGTAAATTACTGGCGATGCAGGGGGCCAGCCTTAACCAGTTTGCCCTTCATCCCCTGCGCATCGTGCGCGCCATGCAGGACATCATCAACAGCGACGTCAGCCTGACGGTCGATATGGGCAGCTTCCACATCTGGATCGCCCGCTACCTTTACAGCTTCCGCGCCCGTCAGATCATGATCTCCAACGGTCAGCAGACGATGGGCGTTGCGCTGCCGTGGGCGATTGGGGCCTGGCTGGTCGATCCGCAGCGCAAGGTGGTGTCGGTGTCCGGTGACGGTGGCTTCCTGCAGTCCAGCATGGAGCTGGAAACGGCCGTGCGGCTGAAAGCCAATATTCTGCATATTGTCTGGGTGGATAACGCCTACAACATGGTGGCGATGCAGGAAGAGAAAAAGTATCAGCGCGTGTCAGGCGTCAGCTTTGGCCCGGTCGATTTCAAAGCCTACGCAGAAGCGTTTGGCGCGGCAGGCTTTGCGGTAACCCGGGCAGCCGAGCTGGAGCCGATGCTGCGACAGGCGATGGATGTTCAGGGCCCTGCGGTCGTGGCCGTGCCGGTCGATTACGCCGACAACCCGCTCCTGATGGGTCAGCTGCATCTGAGCCAGCTTCTTTAATCTCATGTGAATAAGGAAAGAATGATGAAAAACAGAGTGGCACTGGTGACTGGCGCAGGCCAGGGAATCGGCGAAGCGATCGCCCTGCGTCTGGCGAAAGATGGCCTGGCCGTGGCGGTGGCTGATTTCAACGAGGAAACCGCCCGCCAGGTGGCGGAGAAGATCAACCAGCAGGGCGGCAAAGCGATCGCCCTGAAGGTGGATGTCTCCCAGCGTGATCAGGTCATGGCCGCCGTCGAAGAGGCGCGCCGCGCGTTAGGCGGGTTTGATGTGATCGTCAACAATGCCGGTATCGCCCCCTCCACGCCGATAGCGGAGATCACCGAAGCGGTGATCGACAGGGTCTACAACGTCAATGTTAAAGGGGTGATCTGGGGTATGCAGGCTGCGATTCAGGCCTTCGCCGCAGAGGGCCACGGCGGCAAGATCATCAACGCCTGTTCCCAGGCGGGTCACGTCGGCAACCCGGATCTGGCGGTTTACAGCTCGAGTAAGTTTGCGGTGCGCGGCCTGACACAGACCGCTGCCCGCGACCTGGCCCCGGCCGGTATCACGGTCAATGCGTTCTGTCCGGGCATTGTCAGAACGCCCATGTGGGAAGAGATAGACCGGCAGATCTCCGAAGCAGCCGGGAAACCGGCCGGTTATGGCACCGAAGCGTTTGCAAAACGCATTACGCTGGGCCGCCTCTCTGAGCCGGAGGATGTGGCCGCCTGCGTGGCCTATCTTGCCAGTCCCGACGCCGATTATATGACCGGTCAGTCACTGCTGATCGATGGGGGGATGGTGTTTAACTGAGGGGTTATCGCCTGTTGCGTTCTGGCGCAGCAGGCACTTTTCCAGTCGGATAAACCTTTAATTTTTTTTATCTGAAAATCGATTATCCATCAGCATGTTGCCCTTTTTCTGCGCATTCTGCCGCCACAGCGATTAAAGCTGCTTATCACCCTGCCGATAAAACAGAGACTCCTTTCCCTGACTGAAGCGACCATGTTAACCATTAATCATAACGACGCCGCCGCTAAAGTGAACAATGCCCGGTCCGGCACTGACTCGATTCTGGGACGAACGATTGAGCGCTTATCATCAGGGATGCGGATTAACAGTGCAAAAGATGACGCGGCGGGCCAGGCGATTGCCAACCGCATGTCAGCTAACGTCAATGCCGATGCGGTGGTGGCGCGGGGCCTTAATGACGCCATCAGCTATGCTCAGACCGCCGATGGCGGCCTGAACAGCATCGTCAATATGCTGGTCCAGGCGCGCGCGCTCTCCGTTCAGGCCGCGAACGGTACGCTTTCCGATGCCGATCGACAGAGCGTTAACGACCAGTATCAGCAGATTCTGGCTGGCATTAACGACATCGCCGATCAGACCGAAATTTTTGGCCGCTACCCGCTGGCGACCAATAATCCCGATCTGCCCCCCGCGAAGCTGGGCAACGTCGATCCGATAAATACAAAATTTCCGGTAGCGGGCAAAAACTACTCGTTTACCTCGGGCGTTATCCCGCTGGCCTATATCCCGGCAGGATCGACGGGGATCGCCATCACTATCGACTCGCTGGGACAGGATGATGACCTTCAGCTGTTTACCCGTGACGGGAAGCATCTGGCCGGAACACCGCTGGACGGCACAGCACCCGACTACACCTGGACCAGCAAGGGCATCCATGATGCGGCAACAGCAGACGCCCGCCTGCTGACCAGCAACAATGGTTTCGCCCCCGGCGCGACCTATGACAGCTCACAGCTGCTGGAAGGAGGCGCAAGCTGGGCGCTGGCGGGCAGTAACAGCGGCAGCTACAACGGCATGAACATCACCTACAGCGGTGACGGCGATCGTTATGAAGATGTCGCCAGCGGCGACTTTAATAACGGCACCAACACCGGTACCCGGCTGGAGCGCATTTCGCTGGATACCGTTACGGAAGATCTGATTGTGGTTGTTGTCGGTAATGGCTCCTTCACCGCCAATCTGACCTGGGGAAATCTGCCGGAGCCTAAAGGCGTGCTCGCCACTCCGCCCCATGAGAGCCGCCCGCTGGAGGTGATCACCAGCGCCGACTACGGTCAGCCGGTGCAGTCGGATAGCATTCCCGCCACACCGTCAGACACCAAAGCGCTGGGACTGAACAACACTACGCTGCTGAGCAGTGGTGATATCACTGTCACGATGAAGGCGCTGGATGGCGCGCTGGCGAAAGTAAGCGGTTACCAGTCCCTTTATGGCGCTAAAATCAATCGCTACGAGTCGAACCGTAACGTGTTAGCGCAGCAGGGTGTGGATACCGCCGCCGCGCGCAGTCGTATTCAGGATGCCGATTATGCTGAAGAAGCAAGCCAGCTGGCACGCAGCCAGATCATTCAGCAGGGCCAGACGGCCGTCAGCAAAATGACGAATAAAACGCCGGAGATGATCATCCAATTGTTAGGCAGTTAACCTTCTGAAAGGGCTCAGCATTCCCTCTCAGCCCTCTTTTTCCGCCCACGTTACCTCTTCTGATCCCATGCTGTTCTGGCCCTGAATGCCGGACAACGCTGTCGTTCCGTTTGATCCCGATCACACATTCTCGTTTAAGAACCGTTTAAGAATGACGACGATCACCTTTCTTTGTTAAATAAATGCTAAATCCGGACAACACTTTACTATCAGCTTTCTGAGCGGGGGTTAATTAAAACAAGAACTTAATCGTTACCAGACTAAGTATTTACCTGAATTCTCCTGCCTGAAAACAACTTTTTTATAACTTTTACACCATTGTGAGGGCTGTTAATTTGCTGACGATACTGGGTTTTTCCATGGTGGTCTGCTTCATGTACCTGATCATGACCAGGCGCATGTCCGCTCTGATTGCGCTGATCCTGATCCCCACCCTCTTTGCGCTGGTCGGCGGTTTTCACGCGGGCCTGGGTGCCATGATGCTGGATGGCGTCAAAAAACTGGCCCCAACCGGTGTGATGCTGACCTTCTCCATTCTCTATTTCGGTCTGATGATTGATGCCGGATTGTTTGATCCGCTGGTGCGCTTTATTCTGCGCCTGGTGCGCGGGGACCCGCTTAAAGTGCTGGTCGGCACCGCAGTTTTAACCCTGCTGGTTTCGCTGGATGGTGACAGCTCAACCACCTATATGATCGCCATCGCCGCCTTCCTGCCGCTCTATCACCGGCTGGGCATGAACGTGCTGATGATGACCTGCCTGGTCAACCTCGCCAGCGGCATCATGAACCTTTCCCCCTGGGGCGGACCGACGGCCCGCGCCGCTGCAGCGCTGCGCATCGACGCCCTCGACATTTTTATTCCGATGCTGCCCGCCATGCTGCTGGCGTGCGCCAGCCTGGTGGCAATGGCGGTACTGTTTGGCCTGCGTGAGCGCAAGCGTTTAGGCGTGATGAGTATAAAAGAGCATCATCTGGATGATATCGGGCTGGGTCTGGGCGATGCTGAAGAGTGCGCCGCCAACCGGCGTCCAAAGATGTTCTGGCCGAACTTCATTCTGACCACCGTGCTGCTGGTACTGCTGGTCATTGGCTTAATGCCGATTCAGATCCTGTTTATGCTGGCGTTTGCGATTGCGGTCATGCTCAATTATCCGACATTGGAGGAGCAGAAAGCCCGCATCAGCGCGCATGCCGGAAACGTGCTGGCGGTGACCTCGCTGATTTTTGCTGCCGGTATTTTTACCGGGATCCTCTCAGGAACCGGCATGGTTGATGCGATGGCAAAGAGCCTGCTGGCGGTGATCCCACACAGTTTCGGGCCTTTCCTGGCGCTCTTTACCGCATTGATCAGCCTGCCATTCACCTTCTTTATGTCTAATGACGCCTTTTACTTTGGTATTCTGCCGGTTATCGCGCAGACGGCGGCCAGTTACGGCATTACCGCAGAAGAGATTGCCCGCGCCTCCATTGTCGGCCAGCCGTTCCACCTGCTGAGCCCGCTGGTGCCATCCGTTTACCTGCTGGTGGGTCTGGCGAAGGTGGATATCGGTGATCACCAGCGCTTTGCCATCAAGTGGGGAATTCTGGTCAGTCTGGTCCTGATGGCCGGTGGCCTGCTGACCGGCGCTTTCCCGCTGTTCCATCGTTAATTTACAACTTCTGGCGGATAACCGATTATTTGCCCGGTTATCCGCTTCACCGCTCCGCCTACTGTTTCAACCCTTTCTGCACTCTATAGCCAGCCTGCGATCTGCGTGCCGGACGGTGCCAGCCTCTGGTCATTTTCTGTTAACGCTGTGGGGTCCCGGTGAAGATTCACCATCTTAACTGTGGCTGTATGTGCCCGCTGAGCGGCGCGTTCTACGATGGATTCAGCAAAGGCCTCAGGGTGCACCTGGTCTGCCACTGCCTGCTGATCGAAACCGATCGCGATGGGCTAATGCTGGTCGATACCGGCTTCGGGTGACAGGATATTCATACGCCCGGCAGCCGTCTGTCCGGTTTTTTCCGTGTACTGAACAACATTCAGCGACGTGATGATCTCACCGCGCTGGCGCAGATCACGGCACTGGGATTCCGGGCGGAAGATGTGCGGCATATTATTCTGACCCCTCTCGATTTTGACCATGCCGGTGGACTAACCGATTTTCCGCAGGCGCGCCTCCATCTGTTACAGCAGGAGGTCGATACCTCTCACCGGCGTCATAGCTGGCTGTCGCGTGAACGTTACCGCCCCGGTCAATGGGGCGGGATCGGCCAGGGGGAGACCTATCCGCCGCAGGGAGAAACCTGGTTTGGTTTTAAGGCCGTTAACCGGCTGCGTGCCCTGCCGCCAGAGATTCTGCTGGTGCCGCTGGCAGGTCATACGCCGGGACATGCGGGTATCGCCATCCGGCTGTCCGATGGCTGGCTGCTGCACGGCGGCGATGCCTGGTTCTATCGTGGGGAGATGCGGCAGCTGACGCGGCACTGCACGCCGGGGCTGCGCTTTTATCAGTGGATGATGGGAATGGATAACCCGGCCAGACGACATAATCAACAGCGGCTGCGGGAACTCTCCTGCCAGCACGGCGGCGAGATTACCTTTTTCTGCAGTCACGACGCGCGCGAACTGGCTGGCTTGCAGAGTAATGCACCGCTGCGCTGATAACATATCCCCCTTCCCTGACCGGGGCGGCAGCGTGACCGGGTGACCTATGCCGTCAAGACGGCCTCGTGTTCATCGCCTGAGTGACGGGCTCAGAAGCGGAGGCCCGAGCCCTGAGTGTTCAGACGTCTCAGCCGCAGCGGCATCCCGTGCAATCAGCTTACGCCGGATCGCTCGCCCGCTTTTTCAGCTGCGCAGCAAGCCAGGGGGCGGTAAGACTCTGTTCCGCGCGGCTGACCGCTTCCGGTGAACCGACAGCGACAACCCGCCCGCCCTGCAGACCAGCACCGGGGCCCAGATCGATTACCCAGTCCGCCTCAGCCACAATGCGCATGGTGTGTTCCGCCATCACCACGGTATGGCCGCGCATCACCAGCTCATCCAGTACGATCAGCAGCTTATCCATATCCGCTGGATGCAGGCCTGTAGAGGGCTCATCCAGCAGATAAAGCGTGGCGGTGCGCTGCACGCGCTGCAGTTCCCAGGCGAGCTTGATGCGCTGACACTCACCACCGGAGAGTTCAGTGGCGGGCTGACCCAGTGTCAGATAACCCAGACCCAGCGACGTCAGCGCCTTCAGGGAACGCTGGATGCCGTCGTACTCCCGGAACCGCTCGGTGGCTTCATCGACGGTGAGCGCCAGCACATCGGCGATCGTGAGGTCATTCCATGTCACCTCAAGCGTTTCGGGGTTATAACGGCTTCCCCCACAGACCGAGCAGGTTGCCGTCGCGCTTGGCATAAAGAGCAGCTCAATGGAGATCTGTCCCTGACCTTCACACGCCGGACAGCGTCCGGCGGACAGGTTGAATGAAAACCGGCTGGCGCTGAACCCTCTGGCTTTGGCGGCAGGCGTGTCGGCAAAGAGTCGGCGGATAATGTCGAAAAATCCGGTATAGGTGGCAAGATTTGAGCGTGGGGTCCGACCGATCGGGCGCTGATCGATCCTGACCAGCCGGCCGATGGCGTCACCGCCACTGACAATCTGCCCCGTCACGTCCGGTACCGGTTCTTCCTCCTCGCCCTCTTCGCTGTCAGGTGGGGTATCAAAACGTCCGAGCATTTCGGGCAATACGCGATTCAGCAGGGTGGATTTCCCTGAGCCGGAAATCCCGGTAACTGCCGTCATTCTCGCCAGCGGGATAGCGATATCCATCCCGTTGATGTTGTTACAGACGATCTGCGCCAGCCTGAGCCACTGTTCAGCAGGATGACGCTGACGCAGCCCGCTGTAGCTGCGCGCAAAGAGGTACTCTGCGGTCGGAGAGGCACTGACCTCCTGCAATCCGGCTGGCTCCCCGTTATAGACGATCGTGCCGCCATGACTGCCCGGACCAGGCCCGACTTCCACCAGCCAGTCAGCCTCGGCAATCAGGTCTGTATTATGCTCGACGACAACCAGCGAATTGCCTGCCCGAACCAGATTTTTCAGCGAGGCCAGCAGCGAACGGACATCGTCAGGATGCAGGCCCGCAGACGGCTCATCCAGCACGTAGAGCACGCCAAACAGACGGGAAATCAGCTGGGTGGCCAGCCGCACGCGCTGCAGTTCGCCAGAGGACAGCAGCGTGGTACGGCGCCCCGGCGCGAGATGCCCCAGCCCCAGCGTCTCAAGCTGCCCCAGCCGCGTGCAGATATCGGAGGCCATCCGGATTACCGCCTCGTGCAGCGCCGCTTCGGCGGGCATGTCCGGTGATGTGCCCTGAGCGTAGGGTTTCAGCCGTTCGTTCAGTTCAGAGACCGGGCGTTCACTCAGGCTGGCGATATCCTCACCGGCAAAAGTGACAGAGAGCGCATCCCGGTTAAGCCTTTTACCGTGACATTCCGGACAGGGCGCGACCGTCACAAAGCGCGCCAGCCGTTTCTTCGTGGTTTCGCTGCCACCCGCATAGCCCTGCAGCACGATTTTTGCCGCGCTGGTGTAGGTGCCGGTATAGGCGGGCTCTTCGCCCGCCGCCAGCGCTTTTTCCCGCTGCACCGCGTTCAGCCCGACAAAAATCGGCACTGAAGGTTGTTCATCGGTCAGCAGTATCCACTGCCGATCGCGGAAGGAAAGCGTGTGCCAGGGCGCTTCGACGTCATAGCCGAGCGCCTCCAGGATGCTGCGCAGGTTCTTGTTGTGCCAGCCTCTGGGCCATGAGGCAATCGCCCCCTCGCGAATGCTGAGTGATTCATCCGGCACCATCGCTTCGGTTCTGACGGTGTGCACCCGGCCAAGTCCCTGACAATGCGGACAGGCGCCTTTGGGATGGTTGGGGGAAAAATAGTCGGCCGTCATAAAGGGCACGCCCTCTGGCCTTGCGCCCGCACGGGAAAACAGCAGGCGCAGCGTGACGGAAATGCGGGTCAGGCTGCCTACCGTAGAACGCTCCTGTGCTCCGGTGCGGCTCTGCTGAAGCGCCACTGCGGGCGGAAGCCCGTCGATATGGTCCACATCCGGCGCGGCGGCCTGATCGATCAGACGGCGGGCATGCGGCGAAACTGACTCAATAAACCGGCGCTGCGCTTCCGCGTAGAGGGTATCAAAAGCGAGTGAAGACTTACCGGAGCCTGAAACCCCGGTAAACACCACCAGCGCATTCCGGGGGAACCGCAGCGACACCTCTTTGAGATTGTGTGTTCTGGCACCCTGAACCGAGATATCAGGGTCAATCTGCTCATCAGCGCGGTCAGTATCGGTTGAATTCGGTTGTCTCATGATGTCCCTGTTTGATCATCTCCGGCAGGCTAAGGGGTGCCTGCCGATAGTCGCTGAAAGTGGTGATGGCCTGGCGGGTGTTCAGGCGATGCAACCCGCTCCGGCACCCTGGCAAGGGTAGTCAGGGATCCCGGTATGGACAACGCGAAGAGGTGATGTCTGAGGGAAAGAAGCGGGCAACTTATCACGGATTAATCCACGCGCTTGCCTGCAATACCCCGTCAGCGGTATAGCGGAACAGTGCGCGCTGGTTGTCGTTCCGCTGGAGCTGATAAGCGTCCAGCGAGCTGACCTGCAGGATTACCACGCCGAAGCGGGACTCTGCGGCTTCCGGACCCGTTGATTCATCTGGCAGAGGCGCCGTTGTCCGCACCTCGCCAGGCGGGCCACCCTTGTAAGTCTGGCGGGTATGCGACGGTAGCGCACGCCAGGTTTCCCGGGCGATCTCACTGCCTGCTGCATAACAGTGAACCTGCCCGGCCAGGCGCAGTTGCAGATGATGTTCATGGCAATATCCCAGCACGGTGGCCTGGGGATTTGCCGCCATCTCCTGCCATTTCGGGCTGCGAACATCGGTGTGAAAAGTCAGCATCCGGCGCGCATCATCACATTCACGCAATACCACAATGCGCGCCTGAGGCCGCTGTGCGGCATCGACCGTGCAGAGCGTTACATAGCGGAATCCGGCGTGTGGGTCGGCGGCCGCAGCCATGAGTCCCGACCAGGCAGCGGCTTCAAACGATCTTAAATCCATAGGCGTATTTCTCTGCTTAACGTTCAGTTATCGGCTAAGCGTAGCAACGAAGCGGCAGGATGACCTGCGAGCCCCCCCCTGAACAGCGCCATACACAGCGTAAACAGCGAACAGAGGCGGGAAACAGGCAAATTTCCCGGTATCACGGGAGCCTCACAGCAAAAAAAAATCGCTTCACGCTCGTCGGCGACACCTGCTATTTTTGCCGCATAGCCCTGACTGACCCGCACGGAGTGACAGCATGTCAATGGACGCGTCGCCTGAAACGCCGCCACAGGTAATCTCACCACGCCTCACCTATCGCCCGCTGTGCCAGCAGGACTGGCCCTTCTATCTGGCCGTCAGTCAGGATCGAACGGTGATGAGATACATTAGTGACCCGCGCAGTGCAGATGAGATCAGAACACAGTCGTTTGATGTGCGGCTGCCTGCCTGGTACAGGGGCTGCCCGCACTGGCTCTGTCTGGTAATAGAAGAAAAAACCTCCGGCCATCCTGTTGGCCTTTGCGGGTTTATCGATCGCGGAGAGGATATTGCGGAAGTGGGTTTCCTGCTGGCCGCCGGGGCCCAGGGCAAAGGTTATGGCAGTGAATCGCTGCGAGCCACGATCGCCTTTTGCTTTGAGCAGCAGCATTACCGCAAAATGATCGCCACCGTCACAGCCGGTAATGTAGCTTCACGCCAGACCCTGCTCTCGGCCGGTTTTATTCAGGAAGGCACCCTGCGGCAGACCTTCTTTCTCAACGGCAGATGGCAGGATGACTGGATCTTCGGCTTGCTGAAAGCGGAATACCGGTCAGCATCACGATGATGAGCGACTGGCGCGCAGTCACTGAGCGTGTACAGCCGCCAGGCAAGCCAAATCAGTCAGCGTGGCGTGACGCCGTAACCGCTGGCAACAGCAGGCCGTGCAGGGGTCTCCTGACACAGGATGGCCTCAAAGTCATCTGGCGTCAGTGGCTGACACAAACCATTACCCTGCATAACGTTGCAGCCGGCAGTCGTGACAAAAGCGATCTGATCTTTCTCTTCCACACCTTCTGCCGCGACCTGAATGCCCAGGCTTTTTCCCAGAGCAGTCATGGCACGAAACAACATCCGCACCCGCACACTGGAATCCAGTTCCAGCGTCAGCGACTTATCAATCTTAAATCCCGAAACAAAGCTATAACGCAGCAGATTAAGGGCGCCCAGCGTCCGGCCATAGTGATCGATCACGAAGGAGGCGCCCGTCCGGCGCACAGCCTCAACCTGTGCAGGCATATCCTGTACCAGCACAGCCAGTAGCGGCTCATCCACCTCCAGATCGACAAAGCTGGCGTCGCCTCCCGCACTTTCACGAATCACCGCTTCCAGAGTATGTCCTGTCAGCTGACGCGGAAACAGGTTAATGCTGACGCGAAGCTGTGGAAAACGCACCTGCCACTGCCGGACCTGAGCCAGCGCGCTACGGATGATCCACTCTCCGAGCGTGACAGAAAGCGGACTTTTAATCAGCATACCGATGAACTCGGCAGGTAACAGCAACCCCCGCGTCGGATGCTGCCAGCGTACCAGCGTTTCGCAGCCCACAAGTCTGCCGCTTTCCACGTCGTAGCGTGGCTGATAGTAGAGCGTAAACTGCTGCTGCCGCACTGCCGTTTCCAGTTCACGCTCAAAACGACGGCGTTGCTGTTCCGCATCACGGAAAGCAGGCATAAACAGAATGCTGCAGCCTTTGCCGGAAGCCTTGGCGCGATAAAGCGCCAGGTCTGCGGCAGACATCACCGAAGAGGGATCGCGGCCATGCTCAGGATAAGAGGCGATGCCGGTACTGGCGCCCACCACAACGGGTGAGTCGTGAAAACGAAACGGCGTCTGTATGGCCGCAATCAATTTTTCCGCCATCATTGCTGCTTCGGTACTGCCGCCTGCTAACAGGATCACAAATTCATCACCGCCCAGACGCGCAGCCGTGACGGCGCTGCTACAAACCGCCCGGATCTGTTCAGCGACGTGACACAGCAGCGCATCCCCGGCAGCATGTCCCAGCGTGTCGTTGACCTCCTTGAATCCATCCAGATCGGTCATCAGCAATGTATAGGGCACACCCGCTTCGGTCAGCTGAGCCACCTGCTCCATAAAGGCGCTGCGGCTGGCGAGTCGCGTCAGCATATCCAGAGATGCCAGTTCACAAAGTCGTGCCTCGCTCTCATAACGAGCCGTGACATCGCGAATAATCATTCCCACCAGCCGCTCGCCCTCTTCACACCAGCCGGAGAATGAGACTTCTGCCGGAAACTCGCGACCATCCCGGGTAACGCCCCAGATCTGTAGCGAGCGCGGCAGGGAGATTGCCGCCTCATCAGCAGTGATGCGCGCGAGTTCAGTGCGATAATCCGTCTGGCAGCGCGCCGGAATCAGCTCGCTGATATACTGGCCCTGCATCTCTTCTGCAGTGTAACCAAACAGCGCCGTCGCGGCCGGATTCCAGAAGATGATGCCGCGCCGGAGGTCGGTGCAGATAATGGCGTCTGGCGAGGTCGATGAGATCGCCTGAAGCCGCTGCTGACTGGTGTAACGCAGTAACTCCAGACGGTGCATTTCCATGCGATCCATCACCAGGGCAGCGATATCGGCCAGATGCTGCCGATCTACCGCCGTCAGCGGCTCACGCGGATGACTGTCGGTCAGGCAGACAGTGCCAATGTGATGGCCATCCGGGGTTGAGAGTGGGATACCAACGTAAAAGCGGATGAACGGATAGCCATGCACCAGCGGACTGTCACGGAAGCGCGGATCCTTCAGCGTATCGGGTACGCAGAGAATGTCGCCCTTCGCCAGCGTATGGTGGCAGAAGGCGACGTTACGCGCAGTGCCTGAGATATTAAGACCGTAGCGGGAGGCGAAGAATTGCCGCTTCTCATCAATCAGCGACACAAAAGCGACCGGCACCTTAAACAGGCGTGCGGCCAGCGTAGTGAGACGGTCCAGCGCTTCATTCGGCGGTGTATCCATCAGATGATACTGTTTCAGCGCATCGAGGCGAGCCACCTCGGCATCGTGATAAACGGGTCGTTTCAACATTATTCCCCTCTGATGTTATCTGCTGTGGCCGGCATGACACAGCATAAAGAGGACTCGTTCAATCAGACAGGACGGACAGATTACGCTGCCGCCCCGCTGCCGGAAGAAAGGCCCGTCAGTGAGCCCGGCAGCAACAGGTTGCTGCACGGAGCCCGATAAAGCTGGCGTCGCTGGAAGCGGATTGCCAGTTAATACGTTCTGTCCGGCTGAAAGGCCGCATCGCAGCTGCGTCTTTTCGCGAACCGCGCCGGCCTGAAGCTGGCCGGGGTATATCAGACAAGCAGAATAATGCGATTCGCTTAGTAATATCGGCCTGACATAACTTTACTTCAGCGAAAATGAAGGCTGAATACCTTACTTTTTCGATTTCGGGACCAGCTGATAGTAAGGATGCTCTCCGGCCAGCAGCATCAGCAGCTCATATTCCCCCTGACTAAGCAGCGCAGGATTTTTTGACGCTTCTTTGGTCTGCCAGACCCGCTGGCTGAGATCAAACCGTTCTGCCGCAATCTCCTGTGAGAGTCCGGCTGCCATACGCAGCTCGCGCACGTTGTGCTGCACAACGACCGGCTGCTGTAAAATCTGTTTTCTCATCTGAACGCTCCGCATACGGTGCCCCGACAGGATGGCCAGTCAGAAGGTCCTGTCCACGACCAACCGATAAATTTGAGTTAAGTTTTAAACCCCGGGTATTATTCGCGTCAGAAAAGCGTAAAAGGCCAGTAAAGAGACCACAATTAAGTGAAATTATATTTTTCTCTCATCGGACAATTTCTGTCCGGCCTGAAGCAGTATTTTCATTCTTAATAGTAAAAAGGGCTTTGCGATGATCGGCGTCAATATGACTTAAAATAAATGCCCCTTTTATTCATCGTTATTAAAGCGGGAAAGCTGGCCGCTGTTGATGTGCGTACGGCCAGCACGAACCAGATTAAAAGTGATACACGCTATGCCTGACTGAACGCAGCCCAGCCACCCGGCTGTTGCACTGACGCTAAAGGTTTGCTGACCGCGACAGCAGGCTGCTGGGGCAGGGTAAAGCGCGTAATCACGCTTCCCAGCGTTTCGGTCTGTCCACTAAGGCTGTCTGCCGTCGCAGAAACCTGCTGAACCAGAGTCGCATTTTGCTGAGTCACGCGGTCAAGCTCCGCCACGGCCACCGTTACCTGAGCAATCCCTTTGCTCTGCTCATCCGACGCCAGCGCAATCTGTCCGATGCGGTCGTTGACACCGCCGACGCCGTGCAGTACCGCCTCCATCGTGGTTCCTGCACTTTCTGCCGCGCGCCTGCCGTCTTCGACACGCGCAACCGTCTCAGTGATAAGCTCTTCAATCTCTTTAGAGGCGGCCGCGCTGCGCTGCGCCAGTGAACGGACCTCGCTGGCGACCACCGCAAAGCCACGGCCCTGCTCACCCGCACGGGCCGCTTCGACGGCGGCATTCAGCGCCAGGATATTGGTCTGAAACGCGATGCCGTTAATGGTGGCGGTAAACTGACGGATTTTCTCTGAGCCCTGCGCAATGCTGGCAATGGCTGTTGCAACTGTCTGCACCAGCGCCACGCCCTGGCGAGTGGTATCTGTGGTGCTGACGGCCAGTTCACGCGCCTCGCGGGCATTCTGCGCGTTGTTACGCACGGTGACGGTGATCTCCTCCATGCTGGCTGCCGTCTGTTCCAGCGCTGCGGCCTGCGTCGAGGTCCGGTCGGAAAGGTCCGCGTTACCTGCGGCAATATCACCCGCTTCGCGATGGAGAATCGCCGCGTTGTCGTGAATGGCACTGACCGTTTCCAGCAGACTGTGCTGCATCTCTTTCACCAGCGGCACCAGCTGACCAACACAGTTACGCCCCAGATCTTCAGGCTCACGGGTCAGATCGCCGTCCGCAATCACTTTCAGGTGCGCGCGGATCTTACCCACCGGACGCACCAGATGAACCACCAGATAGCGGTCACAGAACAGCAGCAACGCCACGGACATTAGCAGCGCGGCCAGCAGTGCGCCTTCCAGTTCACGGCGGTCAGCCCTGAGCGGAGCCTGACGTTGTGCCAGCTGCTGCGTCAGCTGATTCAGCTGTTCGCGGGCAGCGGACGGGAAGTCTGCAGGAGCGGCCGTGAGGGCGGCACGCAGGCTATCCCATTCAGGATCGGCGGGAATAGCAGCAATAAGCGCGTCTTTATCCGCCGGACGGCCGCTCTGCATGATAAGAGCACTCTTCGCCAGCACGCTCAGCTGCTGCGTCAGGACGTCAGAGCGTTCTATCTGGCGAAAGATGTCACGCACGACCTGATTGCTGTAGCCGCCTGCCAGCGCGATCACGCCGACGGATACGATCATCAACCACAGCACAACGCGGCGGATAGTGAAATGCCTGAGTGAGTTCATGAGGGTTTCCCTGATGTTGTTTTGGTGTAGTTAAAAAAGGCAATAATGAGTTTTGTCATCTACTTTAATGCGTTATTATATAGCGCACTATTTTTATGCCTTCTATCCTGGCAGGGTATTTCAAAAATTAAAAGTTTCTGACGACAAAATAATAGAATCGTGATTAATAAATTATTTCGTCAAAGAAAAAAGCCCTGCTATCCTGGTCAGGACTGGCGCGCAGTGAATTAAAAAAATAAACTGTCATGGCTCTTTCCTTTTTCAGAAATTGCCTGTAGTTATCACGCCATATTATTAAAGTTATCTGTTTAATTTCGCTCCGTAACCAGCCGGTGCGGAGGGATCCATGTTTACACGTTCTGGCGGCGACGACGATTGCCGCGCGCGCACACTGAATGCGCTGTTGAGTTATGACGAAAGTCGTGACCAGGTATTGCGGCAGTTTGTCCGGCTGGCCAGCCAGGCGCTCGGTATTCCGGGGAGTTTTATCTCCGTGCTGGATGATGAGATGCAGCACGTCAGGGCGGCTCACAATTTCACGCTGACGCACTCCACCCGGCAGGATTCGCTCTGCCGTCACGCCGTAGACAGTGACAGCATCGTGGTGGTGCCCGATACGCTGCTCGATACCCGCTTTGCTGAACATCCGCTGATTCTCGGTGCGCCCTTTATTCGCTTCTATGCGGGTGTACCACTGAAAAGCAGCGCTGGTCTGATACTGGGTACGCTATGCGTAACTGACGTAGTGCCTCATCGCTTTAGTCGTGAGCAAATCGCGATGCTCACCATGCTGGCGGCGCTGGTGATGTCATTTCTCGAAGCGTGGTATTCAGCGGGCTTTGCTGACCCGGTAACGGGTCTGCCTAACCGTCAGCGTCTGATTCGCGATTTGCAGTTTCTGGCCGCCTCTGGCGACACCACGCTGCGGCGCCTGGTCCTGATTGACTGCATCGATATGCCGCGCGCCTATGAGCTTGCGCGCTCAATGGGTATGGGGCCGGTCGAAAGTCTGCTGAAAGATGTGGCGACCCTGCTGCCGCTGCGTCTGCGGCCTGCGCCAGGTGAAATGCTCTACACTGTGGCAACCGGGCGCTTTGCTCTGCTGACACGCCAGGAGAGCAGGCTGACAGCCAGCTGGGTGGCAGACAAGCTGACAGGGATCAGCGCCGACCTCGGCGACGGGCTGTCGGTTGCGCTGGTGACGCATACCGGGGAGGCCGGGTTCAGGACCGGCGAGCTGCCAGCGCAGGAGATCCTGCGACGTGCCGTCAGTGCCCTGCATGAGGCGATCACACGCAATGTTGCCTCCATGCTTTTCAGCGAGGACACCGATACCCGCCATACCCGTGATTTCACCCTGATGCACGACCTGGCCGCAGCCATCCGTCAGGATAAGGGGCTATGGCTGGCCTATCAGCCTAAAATCTGTCTGCATAGCGGCAAACCCATCGGCCTGGAAGCGCTGATCCGCTGGCAGCATCCGCAGCACGGCGAGCTCTCGCCAGCTCAGTTTCTGCCGTTTGCCGGCCAGACCGAACTGCTCAGTGAGCTGACAGCCTGGGTGACAGAGCGGGCCATAGCCCGGCTCTCACGGCTTCGCGACAGTTATATTCAGCTGCCTGTCACCATTAACGTCAGCAGCAGCGATTTTTCCCGCGACAGTTTTGCCGACGAACTGGAAGAGCAGATGATCAGAGCGAAGCTGCCGGTTTCGCTGCTGGGTATTGAGTGTCTGGAAACTGAACGGATCCTGGAGAGCCCGGCGGCGATGCAGGGGCTTGAGATGCTGAAACTGCGTGGATTTGGTATTTCGCTGGATGATTTCGGCACTGGTTACAGTAATATCAGCTATCTGCGGCGGATGCCACTTGACGTGATTAAGCTCGACCGCTCGCTGATCAGCGAAATTTCATCGGATACCGCTTCGCGCGTTATTGCACGCAGCATTATTGCCATGCTGAAGGATCTGGATTACACAGTCCTGGCCGAAGGCGTAGAAAATGCAGAAACCGAAACGGCACTGACCGACTTTGGTTGTGATCAGGCGCAGGGCTTTTTCTATGCACGACCGCTGCCGGAAACGGCACTGGATGAGTGGCTTGGCTGGCGACTACGCAGTAAGTGCTGAGCCCCCTCATCCCCTGAAGCGTTATCAGGCCGGGGCAAAGGCGCTGAACCCTTCAGGCCTCGCCATTACTACCCTGTTACGTCCGGCGGCTTTGGCCTTGTAGAGCGCTTCATCGGCACGCCGTATCAGAGACTCACGGTCACTCTCCCCCTCAGTCAGCGAGGCGACCCCAGCAGAGATCGTCATCGTGCCGGCAAACGGAAAGGTCGTGGCGCTGACGGTTTCACGGATACGTTCCGCGATACCGGCGGCGTCAGCCAGGCTGGTATGTGGCAGCAAAAGAATAAACTCCTCGCCGCCGAACCGGCTGACAACATCGCCTGTGCGACAAGCCTGACGCAGTAACGAAGCCAGCCTGACCAGTGCCGCATCGCCGGCATCATGCCCGTAGAGATCGTTAATCTTTTTAAAATGGTCAATATCAATCGCGATTACGCACTGCTCATGCTGGCTGTCTGAGACTGTCGCCAGCGCCGTAAAACCGCGCCGGTTGCACAAGCCCGTCAGCGGGTCGGTCATCGCCTCGTTGTTCAGCGCCGCCAGACGCCGGGCAACGATATAGCGGTACTCCTCCGCGGCCTCTTTCAGCCGATCGGCCTCGTAATACCAGGTTTTCACCGCCGAGAGAGATCCGCTCTGCGGATCGTTGTCCTCGTTGCGAACCTGGTCCGCCAGCTTTTCGAGGGGTGCAGCGATTCGCCCGGCCAGTGACGCAATAATCGCTGCTGTCAGGGCGATGATGATCAGAATGAACCAGAGGGCATTCTCGGCTGACTTGATCTGAATCGTTCTGACCGTTTCAGAGGAGCCGGTCACAAAGATGTTCCAGCCCGTGCTGCGCAACGTTCCATAACCGGTCAGAAAGTCCCGTCCGTCTCGTTCCAGCGTGAAATGGCCGTTCTCGGTCGATGCGAGCTGCTTCTGAAGCGCCGGGCTGAGGGGCATCTTTGTGCCCACGCGCGCCGGATCGTGACTGAAAATAACCAGCCCGTCATTGCTGACCACGCTGACTGTCGACCCTTTGGTATAGAAATGCTGGCTCAGGATCTCACTCAGTATGCTGTGTTTTTTGAGGTAGATCGTCCCGCCCACATAGCCGAGATAATGCCCTTCCGGGCTGAAGAGCGGCTGAGACAGGAACACAACATAATTTCCGGAGGCCGAGGTAAAAGGATTGGAGATAAAGGGCTTTTGCGTCGCAATGGCCTGCTGACTGGCGGGTGAGTCGAGTCTGACCCCCTTCAGATTCAGGCTTTCGGGGGAGATGGCGGTCACGATGGCATGACTGTTGACCACCAGTACCGAGTTGAAAATGCCTGACTGCATCCGCAGCCGCTCGGTTTCCGCTTTCAGCAGTTGCGTGTCGCTGAGCCCCCTGATCTGGTTAGCACTCCACGCCAGTTCACGCTGTGCTGTCGCCAGGTAGCGATCGGTGGTGTCTGCCAGTTTACTGGCATAAGCAATGTTGCCTTCCAGCAGGCTCTCTTCGATGTTGGCCTTCTGAAACAGCAGCAGCGCGCCCAGCAGCAGACCCGAGGTCAGTATAACCCCGCCAATTGAAAGTAAAGTCAGCAGTGAGCGAAGACGGATTTTTTCACGAAACATTAAAGTGGGGACCCGTATTGAGATTAATCTGAGTGTAACAGCTGATGCCCGGGTCAAAGGCAAAAACAGAAAGCGATTTCACTGCCGTTATGAACGATGACAATCGCAGGGAGCGCCGGTTCGTGCCGCTGTACGGCCTGACGGGCTGGTACCGTCAGGCACTGCCGACGCCATAGCGTTTCATTTTGCGCCATAGCGTGGTCGGGCTGATACCCAGCATCACGGCCGCTCTGGCGCGATCGCCCGCGGTCTTTTCTATCACGGCGGTAATCAGTTTCTGCTTCTGCCTGCTGAATAAATCCACCTCATCGTCCACGCTAAGAGAGCAGGCGTCAGGCTCGCGGGTGATACAGGCGAGATGGCAGAGCGAGGTAAAACCCAGAATAAGCAGCATTATCACGGCGTCGGTAAAGGGCCGCAGCACCAGCCACACAGCATCGCCAGATAAATGCCGACGATATGCCATGTCTGGGCTGTGAGCGCCTCAGGGTGAGGAATGATCCAGAACAGAACGGGAAAGAAGATGATGGGTAAGAGTTTAAGATAAAGCATAATTACATTACCTGTATTTGCAGCCGCGCGCCGGGGTCAGCGCGCGGCCTGTCCTTATGATCGCCTGCGGGACGCAGAATAAAAATTCGATTGCTAATAGCCATACTTTTCTCCTTAAAAGCCCGGCACCGGCCAGGATGGTTTTTTACCCGATAACACTTCATGAATCCCGATGGCGGAATGCAGCGATGCGCGGTCGGTCGCTTTCTGCGTCGCAGCACCGATATGAGGCGCAATAACCAGGTTGCTTAGTGCAAAAATGGGGTCGGCCGGATCGAATGGCTTTTTTCGGGACATCCAGACCAGCGCCCGCAATGCGTGACGTGGAAAGCGCATGGTAAAGCGCCTTTTCATCCACCAGCTTGCCGCGCGCGGTATTAATGAAGTAAGCCGTTGGCTTCATCAGTGAAAACTCTTTCTCGCCAATAAAATCGAACGTTTCCTCTGTTGACGGACAATGCAGTGAAAAAAATCGCTCTCTTTAAATATCCGGTTAAAGTCCTGCGTTAATTCGACCCCTTCCGGCATCAGCTTAGCCGTTTTATAGGGATCGTAAGCAATAAGTTTCATATTGAAGCCGTGCAGGGCTTTCAGGGCCACGCGTGAACCAATATTCCCGACGCCGATCAGCCCCAGTGTTTTGCCGTCCAGTTCGACTTTTGGCGTCCGGAGTTTTGCGTGGTAGTCATCCTCCAGCATCGTCTGCCTGACCAGCATGAAATTGCGCGAGCAGTGCAGCATGAAGAAGATCGCCAGTTCCGCCACTGACATGCTGTTAGCCAGGGGCGTGTTCAGGACGGTCACGCCGTGACGTCTGGCAGCCTGCAAATTCACCGTGTCATAGCCTGCGCCGTGGCGGGCAACGACCTTAAGCTTGCTGGCCGCCTCGAACACGCGCGCCGACATTTTTGAGAGACCAACGATAATGCCATCGCAGTCAGGAATATCCCGGATAATATCGTCCTCTTCCCTACCTGAATCCGTAATGAGTTCATAGCCACGACTTTCCAGATATTCTCGTCCTTCCTGCATAATTTCCTGTGGAAGTAGAATTTTATAACGCATATAACCTGCTCCATGTGGGTTTCCGGAGCAGTAATTGCGGATAGCGTGCCAGCTTTTATTTATACAGATTATTTTAACGCCATATAGCTGATATAGAATGACTTTTTAAGATGACACATAAACACCACAGGATGGTTACCCGTGATACCGGTCTCACTCTGCCGCACAGGCAGACGACTGCTTCTTTCACAATGAAAAGTGAATATTCTCATCTGAAATTATCAGTCGGTTAAATTCTGGTTTATTTTATGTGAGCGACAGAGTGAGGTAATGCTGCCTGGCCGCTTTTCTCTGATTCATTCAATCCGCAAGGACAATAAGAGTTCCACCAGAAAAAGAGATTAACGATATAAACAGCGGACTATAACTTCTGACTTTTTATTAGTGAAACGGCAAATAAAATGCTTTAAGCATTTAACTACCAGAGCGTGCGGCAGACGGCTCGCGCATTCGGGTGCGTTGTCTTCGTAAGCATTGAAAATAAATAATGGAGCAAACATCGCTCCATTATTTTAGTGAAGACCGATCCTGATTCGCAGGACTGCAGGCCGGTAAAAGATTCAATCGGCTAATCAATCTGGATGCGGTTAACGCCAGAACGACTTGATATAAGAACGGCTGCTGAGTCTTTTAATAAAATGGTAGGGACAGGTAAATCGCTGCCCGTCCCACTCCAGATTAAACCACTGAAATTCATCATCTTTTATTTTATCTAACAGAGTCATTGCCTGCATAGGTGTCTGAAAAGCATAAGCTTTCATTACGCCCTCTTTGGTACATAAATCAATATGAACCATAAAAACCCCCGGGTGTTAAAAAACAGAACACTTTATAATTATCGGACAGCCCCTAAAGCATAAGCCATTTATTGCTGGCTGATTATCTGATTCCGTCATATTTTCGTAAAAGTTTTTCCACCCCAACATTCTTTATATTTTTGTGCAAGTCTGGCTTATATCATCAATTAATTTGACCATGCCGGGTTAATCCGGCCCCCATCGCCAGCGTGGAATGACGGAGTAAGGTTCAGCAGGGTTACCCTGGAGCGCTGATTGCGATACGCTGCTCATATTTTAATCACAACCTTACGGGCGGAGTGAACCGGACGGCCTGCGGAACCGATGCGTTTGTGATGGTCAAAAAGCAGGCACTTCGTTTACACTCTCAGCAGCCACATCGGCCCCTCTGCGCTCCGGCTGAGCGGCAGAGAAGCGGGCGATCACTGACGGCGGCCAAATAAGGACCCTTATGCTGAATTATATGGTGTCGCTCTATCGTACCGTTCCGGTCTCTTCTGCATGCCTCAGCGACTGGCTGACCCGCTGGCTGGCACAGGAGACGTTAAGATGTCACGATCATCATTTCTCCGCGGCTTTTCCCTGGCGCGAAACCGGCCTGCCCCAGCACACCTTTCTGCAGCGTGAACTGACGATTAACGGTCAGCGTTATCTCACCGGCCCCCGTTATCTGGGTGGCGATCTCGCCCAGCCATTTATTGATATCGTGGCGCGGGACGGAGAGCTGGACCATACCGTTGCCAGCGCCATCATGCAGGCCTGGCAGGCGCTGAGCCCCCTGAAGCTACGTATCCTGTTGCCTGCCTCTGCGCCTGATATTGGCGTCACCGATCAGCTGGTTTTCGTCAGCGATCCCGGATCATCCTGCGGACCGGACGATCCGGCGCTTTCGCTGGTGACGGCCAGCCGCAGAGATTATGCGGTCTGTATGACGGCGATTAACCGTGCCTATCGCACCAGCTGGCACAAGCTGCCTCACCTGCGCGGCCAGCTGCTGGCATCCAGCAGTCAGGAGCTGCGTGACGATATTGCCAGAGGGCATGTCTGTCTGATCGTCTGGCAGGGCCGCGTGGCCGGGCTGATGATTTGCGTGCCGCGGCGGCTGGCCTTTATGGAGGGATTCCAGATTATGGATGAGGTGATTACGCCTGCGTTTCAGGGCCGCGGGCTGGCCGCACGCGCACAGCGCTGCCTGCAGCAGCAGCTCAGTCAGCGATACGGTCCGGCGGCACTCCTGACCGGCACGATCCTGCCTGGCAATCTTCCCTCTCTTCGCAGCGCGCAGAATGCCGGGCGGCGCTGTCTGCTGAAATATCACTTTTTTACGCCTGCAGATCTGCGCACTGCCCGGCGCGCTATTTAACTGCACCCCGGTTTCGCCCGCGATCTCACCCGCTTTGTTCCTCCTGCCCTTTTCTCTCCGGTCAACGGCCGTCCCACCCTCCTGACAACGGACCTGTTTATCTGCGCAGCGATTGAAGACCAGAAAGCATACGGCCCGGAAAACGACCGGATCCGGCGTCAGACTGCGCTGAAACAATCTGCCAGTCTGGCATTCACAGATGAATTTTTAATGAACGAAAGGCAGGAAAACACAACCTGATTAACGACATAGAAGAATATGTTGTATCAGGGTGGTTGTTCACATTTTGAAAAAAAAAATAATCACACTGAGTTATTTTTTTATGCCTGAATCAGTGTCAGTTTTCATTAACGGAGCAGGCAGATGACACAATTTGTAGCCGTTTTTCTCTCTTCACTGTTTATATGCAGCAACGCTTTCGCGGGATCGGTGTCATCCAATGCTATCTCAGCAGCGCTGAATGAACGTATGCAGATTATGAAGGCCGTTGCCGGTTATAAAGCCCGGCAGCATCTGCCTGTGGAAGATCTGCCTCGCGAGCAGGTCGTGCTGGATAAGATGCTGAGCAACGCGCAGCAGGCAGGGCTTGAACCGCAGTCGGTAGCGCCGTTCATTCATGCGCTGATGAACGCCAGTAAAGCGATTCAGTATCGCTATCTGGCAGACTGGCTCTCCACGCCTGAACGTTCCCGCGCGCCCGCCGACCTGACAGAAACCCGGCAACAGATCGAACGGCTGGATACCGAACTGCTTACCGCGATCGGCCAGCGCCTGAAGACAGGCCCGCTGACGGCGTCGGATCGACGCGGGCTGATCGCGGCGCTGGCAGCGCCTCACCTCAGTGAGGCCGATAAAGCCAGCCTGGTGACCGCACTTGCCCGTATTCAGCGCCAGACATAGTTGTGCCGGTGGCCGGAAAACAATCTGGCCACTATCCGCGCAGTCGCAGCGTGGCAGGCAGTATCAGCTGGCTGGCTGGTGGTTCCTCACCCGCAATCATGGTGGTCAGCAGAGAAAAGCAGGCCTGCGCCAGCTCCGGAACATTCTGCTCTACGGTATCGATGGGAATAGAGAGTGAATCATAGAGATAATGGTCGTCGAAGCTGGCGATACGGATGTCGCTGTTAAGCAGATTATGCTCGCTCATGTAGCGCAGCACCCCCTCCAGCAGGCCGCAGGCGGCGGTGAACATGGCTTTCGGCGGACGCCCCAGCTGGCTGCAGAGCGCAGCAAACATCTCATAGCCGCTGCCGGGGTGATAATTGCCCTGAATTATCCATTCCGGCCGCGCTGTCACCCCTGCCTGCGCAAGGCCCTTCTTGAATCCGGCCAGTCGATCCTGCGTTGGCGAGAGCGCTGACTGACCGCCCAGAAAATAGATCTCTTCCGGAGAGGCACGTGCCAGCTTTTCGACCAGATCAGCGGTTGGCGTGACGGAATCGGTTATTACCCAGGGCAACGTTGTATTATTCATGTGCCGGTCAAACAGCAGCACCGGCATCTGTTCACTGAGGCTAAGATAGTCACTGTCGTTCAGCATGCTGGAAGCGACAATTAACCCGTCAACCTGCCGTGATACCAGATTATTGACTACGACGCGCTCCTGAGTGGCATTTTCGTCGGTGCAGGAGATCAGCAGTTGCAGACCCGCCGCACGGCAGAGATTTTCCAGCGCGTGAGAAAAGGCGGCGAAACCGTGATTCGTGATCTCCGGGACAACCAGTCCCAGCGTATGACTGCGGGCATCATGCAGCATCCGGGCATGGATGCTGGGCTGGTAATGGTGCTCCCGGGCCAGGGCCAGAACCCGCTCACGCGTCTCTTTCGCAACCCGTAACTCTTCACCCCGACCATTGAGCACCAGACTGGCCGTGGCTTTTGACACCCCGGCCAGCCCGGCAATGTCACTGATGGTAACGCGTTTTGTTTTTCGCACGACAAGGCATCGGTTAAGGAAACAGACGCTTAGTCTACCATGCAGCGACGTAACGACCAGTAGAGCACCTGCAGTTCTGCGTCTCCGCGCAGGGTCAGCCGCGCCGGATGTTCCGGGAAGTAGCGACTGCTCATCACCCCTTCCCCGTCATTAATGAAGATCTCAACGCTGGAGTGGTCGCACAGGATCTGCAACCGGCGGGCAGCCCCAATCCAGTAACGGGTCATCCACTCGCCCGTCACCAGGCTGCGACGTGTCAGCCGCAGTTCATCCTGCTGCCACGTCAGGATCAGCGTATCTGCGAAACTGATTTCGATGCCACCCTCGCTCTCCAGTATCAGCTCCAGTCGACGCGCAGAGATTGCTGGTGCATCACCGGCGCGTCCCAGATAGTGCTGCTCCTTTTCACGCAACGCCTGCAGCTCGGCAACTGGCTGCTGGCAGAGCCGGCCATTGCGCGTGCTCAGCTCGCGTATGCAGGTCATCTGATGGATCCACCCCTGAGCGACAGTTGGCTGGGCCATCTCTTCCCCGTCCGGGGTGCCCATCCAGCCCACCAGCAGACGCCGGCCGTCAGCAGTCAGCGTAGTCTGCGGGGCATAAAATTCAAATCCGGCATCCATCTCGTTCAGCGGCCCGTGCAGGAAGGCAGGCTGCGCATAATCCAGCGAACCGCTCAGCCAGGCGCAGGCGTGACTGTTGAGATAGCGCTTCTCTTCGCGCGGCACTCCCTGCGGACAGCAGATCAGAAAAGTGCTGTCGTCCAGCGTGAACATATCCGGGCATTCCCACATGTAGCCTGCGTCAGCCAGTCCTCCGCGTTCGCTGCCTGCAATCTCACCGAGATTCTGCCATCTCCGCAGATCCTGTGAACGCAGCAGCAGCACCCTGCCCTGCCGCTGCATCGTCTGCGCGGCCAGGACCATGTACCAGTTATCGTCATGCCGCCAGACTTTCGGGTCGCGGACGTGGCCGGTGTAGCCCTCCGGCAGCGCGATGACCGGCCCGAGCTTGTCAAAGCCGCCTGCGGGATTCTGCTGCGCCAGGCACTGCCACGCGGTGCGCGAGCCATCCTCAAACTTCACGTTGCCGGTATAGATTAGCGTCAGAATGCCTTCGTCATCCACCGCGCTACCGGAGTAGCAGCCGCTGCGGTCATACTCCTCATCCGGCATCAGGGCGACAGGCTGATGCTCCCAGTGCAGCAGATCGGCTGAGTGCCAGTGCCCCCAGCATTTGTGCTGATGTGCACAGCCCAGCGCATTCCACTGATAGAAGAGATGATACGCACCGTTGATGTGGATGAAGCCATTGGGATCGTTGAGCAGCCCCGTGACCGGTGCCAGATGCCAGCCAGGATAGTGGCTGTCACTGAGCGCCTTTGGCATCCCCTGCATGACCGCCTGCAGGATAGCGGCCAGATGGGTTGATGAGGCCATTATTCTGCCTCCGTTTTGTATTTCAGCAGATAGGAGATCACGAACGCAGTCGTGAACGCGATGACGATACCGATAATGTAGTTCAGCAGAGAGCTGGCCTGAACAATTGCCATGCCTGGCAAACCGGTCAGCCCTACCGCCGTCATATAAACATGCACCGACACGACCCAGGCACCGCCCAGCGCACCGCCCACTAATCCGGCGATAAAGGGCTTCATAAAGCGCAGGTTGATACCGAAAATGGCCGCCTCGGTGATCCCCAGCAATGCGGAAAACGCAGAGGGCAGCGAGATCGCTTTGATTTTTGCATCGCGGGTTTTAAACCACACGGCCAGACAGGCGCCGCCCTGGGCGACGTTCGCCATCGCCCAAATCGGCAGCAGGAAGTTTACGCCAATCGAAGGATTGCCCAGCAGCCCCGCTTCGATAGCGTGAAAGCTGTGATGCACACCGGTAATCACTATCACCGAGTAGAGTCCGCCAAAGACCAGTCCGGCCAGCCAGCCCGCGTGCGTAATCAGGGTGCTGAGGACAAACGAGATCCCATCGCCCAGCATGCGTCCGGCAGGACCGATAATCAGCAGCGCGATAAACCCGGAGATGATGACTGTCAGGAACGGCGTAAGAATCAGATCCAGCGCATCCGGGATAAAACGGCGCAGTTGCTTTTCCAGCAGGCTCATAAACCACACGGCCAGCAGTACCGGGAACACCGTGCCCTGATAGCCTATCATCGCCACTTCGATGCCGAAGAAGTTCATAGTGTGGAATCCGGCAGCAACGCCCCAGGCGTTAGTCAGTGCCGGATGCGTAAGGATGCCCCCCAGGGTCGCGCCCAGAAACGGGTTTCCGCCAAACTCACGGGCTGCCGTGAAACCAATCAGAATCGGCAGGATAATAAAGGCCGCCGAGCTGCACATGTCCAGCATGATATAGAGCGCGTTTTCCGGATTGACCCAGCCATAAGTTTTGACCATACCCAGCAGGCCCATCAGCAAGCCTGATGCCACAATTGCCGGGATAATCGGCACGAAAATATTGGATAACAGGCGGGCGATACGCTGGAAAGGGTTGAGCTTACGGGCGGCAATGTCAGCGGCTTCAGACTTGCTCGATTCACTCATGCCCGCCTCGGCGATAAAGGCCGCGTACACCTTGTTCACCACGCCGGTGCCGAAGATAACCTGCAGCTGACCGGCGTTGCGGAAGCAACCTTTGACACCTTCAACACGGCCAATAGCGGCAGTGTCCGCTTTCTCATCATCTGCCAGTACCAGCCGCAGGCGTGTGGCGCAGTGGGCGGCACTGGCGATGTTCTCCCTGCCTCCCATCAGCGGCAGGAGTGCCCGGGCGATTTTTACGTAATCCATAGATACCTCAGTCTTGTTATGTTTTTATCCGCATGGCGTGATGGCCCCGTATGCCGGGGCCGTCTGTTCAGAACCAGGTCTCCATCTGAACGCCGAAGTTCCATTCGCCGCCGGCATCGAAGCCTTTGCTGCCGAATGCGTCGTCACTGGCGTAGTTATCCAGCCGGTGATCCCAGTCCATCCAGGTGGCGAAAAGACGGATTTCAGGCCGCTTGAGGAAGTCCCCCACATCCCCCGCTTTCAGGGTCGGGGCGACGGTGAGTTTGGTAAAACTGCCGCTGACTGCGTTACGGTTGTTGTAGCCCGCCGGGCGCAGATCCATGTACTGATACGATCCCTCATACTGCATTTCAAAGTTCTGCGTGATCTCCTGTATCAGACGCAGGTTAGCTGTCGCCCAGTCATAGCTGTCGCCTTTGACATACCGATCGTCACTGCGCTGTGCCAGCAGCGCAGGTGCAATGTGCCAGCCGCCGCCCAGCGGCGTAATGCCATAACTCGCCAGACGCCAGGTATTCGCCTCCGGTAACAGCGCCCCATCGGAGCCGATGGATTTGACTTCCGCACCCAGTCCATGACCATAAAGCAGCGCGGTTTTTGAGGTCCCTTCTGTCAGCCCGTAAAAGCTGTCGTTGTGCAGTCCCAGCAGGGCATGAACGCCGGTTTCTGCCGCATCGCTTTTCACTTTGAAGCCATCAATGTCACGGCGATCGTCGTTATCTTTCGCCCGCATTCCGCTGACCATCAGCTGCACGGGTCCGGCGAAGTTATTCAGCGACAGAATGTAGTTCTGTGCGGTGTTTTCATTGTTTTCAATATCGCCGAAGGTCCGGCCATACAGTGAGATATTACTGCGCGCCTGATCGCTCCATTTCATGTCGTAGATACCCGCGCCGGTTCCCGCCAGAAACACCACGTCGGAGTCGATCCAGTGGATATCAAAGTTATCCCGATCAAAGCGCTTACCCGCCCAGACCGTGGCGTTATCGAAGGCGCCACTGAAGGTTGGAAGTTGTCCGAGTTCGACAAACGCCTGACGCAGATTGAGATCGCTGCTGGCAGCGGTCCAGTCATTGTAGGTGCGCTGACCGTCCGCCAGCATTGCTTTGAAACGGGTCGTCGCCCCGTTCTCCAGCGTCTGTTTATGCTCCAGATTGAGTTCGACATAGGTGTCTGGTTCGTTACCCAGACGCCCGACGTGACCGCCGGTTTCACCAGCCGGGGTGACGGTTGGCCCGCCCTGCGTCCGGGCGGCTGAGCTGTTCATCAGCAGGCCGGAGCGGGCATACCCGTGAAATTCGAAGCCGCCGTTATCCACAGGTCGCGGCTGCGCTTTTGCGGTGTTCGTTGTGATCTGAGCGGCAGCCGCCTGATTCTGCTGCTGCACCGCCGCCAGTTGCTGAGCCTGCTTTTCGGCATTCTCTGCCCGGATTTCAGCGGCACTTGCCCGCTGCTCGGCCGCCTGAAGCCGCTGCTCCAACGCTGCCAGACGTGCTTCAATGCTGCTCATGCTGGGATCGGCCCAGGCGGGGGTGGAAAGCAAAAGCGTAGAGAGGGTCACTGCCAATGTGCTTTTTTTCATTTTTATGTCCCTGAGGAGAGAGGCTATCATCACCGGATGTTGCTAAACCGGTTTAGGCGTAAATCATAGCCATGGGTAATTTCCCTTCGCAATGAAAATAGCTAAACCGGTTTAGTGATTGTGAGTCAGCTCGCAAAACAGGGGGAATGCAGGATCGTCAGCCAGTGGGATCGTCCAGCTGGTGGCGCCAGGGAAGCGCCGTCATCGCGCCTTTAGCCGTGGTCGCCAGTGCGCCACAGCGTTGTGCGCTGGCAAGACAGAGGGCTAACTGCGATTCATTGCCTGGCAGACCGTGTTGTGCCAGTTTCCAGAGCAGTCCCGCCACAAACGCATCACCTGCGCCTGTCGTGTCGATACTGTTCACTGGCGAGGTAGCGTAGTGCTTAATCTGGCCCTGAAAACAGGCGATAACCCCCTCCCTGCCCCGGGTGACCAGCAGCAATTCAATGCTGAACTGCGCTGCCAGCTGCGGCATGCTGACTGAGGGCGCCTGATCCGGACAGAGGAACTCGAGCTCCTCATCCGAAAGTTTTACTACGTCAGCAAGGTTCAGCGCCTCATTCACCACCGCATGCAACTGCGTCGTATCGGGCCAGAGATCCTGCCGCAGGTTTACATCGAAGCTGACGTGCCCTCCTGCAGCCCGGATCTGCTGCATCGCTGTCAGTGTCGTAGTGCGTGAAGGCTCAGCAGCCAGGGCAATTGAACAGCAGTGAAGCCACTCGCCGGAACGGAAGGCAGGCAAATCCGCAGACACCAGAAACAGATCGGCACTGGGCCGCACCATAAAGGTAAAAGAGCGTTCTCCCTGATCGTCCAGTCCGACCACAACCGTTGAAGTGCGGTGCGCCGGATCGGCTACCATGTACCGGGTATCAACCTGTTCTTCTCTGAGCGTCTGCCGCATAAACTCACCAAAGGGATCAGCCCCGACCCTGCCAATGAAACCGCTGTTTCCCTCAAGGCGGGCGATACCTACCGCCACATTGGCGGGCGCCCCGCCCGGGCACTGCATCAGCCGGCCTGGCGCTTCGGGCAGCAAATCCACCACGGCATCTCCCAGGCACCATACGCGAACAGACATAGAATACTCCTCTGATTAAATCGGAAAGCTAAACCGATTTAGCTATAACGCTAAATGGTGACGACTTCAAGCTAAACCCGCCTGAACTGGAGCGTGCTTAACAGAAACTGCGCAGAAACCTGTTCTGATCAGGTCAGCACGATATGACGGCCAGCCTCTTCCTGTACAAAAAAACCGACACAGGGCCGGTTCTTTTATTCAGAGAAAGAGGCAGGTTATTTGAGGGTGGAGAGTATCTGCCTGATTGAAGCATCGATCTGCTCGGCAATTTCTTTTGGCAGGCGACTGAATTCGTATTGTATCGTACGCTTTTCATCATTAATTTTACGACGCGCATAGGCGTTTGCCGTGCTGAACGTAGCCAGTTTTTCCGTGACCGTTTTGCTGGCAGGTACCGGCTTCTTTAACTGCCGGCGGGCAGTTTTAAACCCGTTCAGAATGACATTTTTCTTCTCATCCATACCCGCGTTTTGCAGCGCCATATCGTCATTCAGTTTTTGACGGATCTCATCCACCAGTTCACTGATCTCTATAGCTTCTGCTTTCGCCTCTTCCCCGATGTCGAGCAGCAACTGATAGTCCTGCAGGGTCAGCTCAGAAACGACCGGGAAGAGCTCGATAAATGCGGCAGGCACCGCGGCCGCCTGAAAAGCACGGGAGACTTTAGCATTCGAGATCCCCTCAGCTTTGGCGATCTCTGTTTTACTCATGCCATTTTCGTGCATAAGTTTGAAGCGCAGACCAAGTTCACGCAAGTTATGTTCTTTAGCCGTCTGAATATCTGCAGCCAGTTGACGCGCATCACTAAGACTCAGCGCATCAGCCGTGACCAGCACTTCAAGACTGGCACCAGAAAGCAGACAGGCAGCACGGCGGCGCGAACCATCCATGATCTCAATCTGGTTTCCGTTTACGCGACCAATGGCCGGGAAAAACTGCTGCAGCGTAATGGTCCGGGTGATCTCCTGAAGCGACTCGGGCGTCAGCGTGCTCTGGTCGCGCCCGTTAATCCCGGGGTCAACGCTGGTTCGGGTTGCAATGTCATCATGCGGGATCAGCTGGCGAACAAAGGTGGCCTTTGCTCCCGACTTCAGCGTAAAAGTGCGTGACTGGCTGCTGCTGTCTATCATGCTGGCAATAGCAGAATCCCCGAATTTTCGGCCGATACGCTGTATAGGTTTGCTCACAGGGTACTCCTGATATATTCGATTCGATCAAAAACAGCCCTGGAGAACTGCTCGGCTTCATGTTTGGCTTTGCGCAGCGCGTCAGCACTGCCCGGATATGAAGCCGGGTTAGCACTGATGACGGTATCAAAAGATTCGCCGCATCGCTCAAATCCATCCAGGCGCGGTAAACCGCAGTCCAGCATCGACTTGGTAAAGACCTCACGTGCATAGCTCTGGGAAGTCAGGTGATCGTGCTTGGAGGTCATCTTGGACATGAAACCGATATTCGCCTTAAGGCGAGGCTCGACGCCTTCCGATTCAATCCGCTCCAGCATTTCAGGCAGACGTGTCAGGTACTTCATGGTGGAATGGAAGTCGACCTGCGCGGGTGGTGTCGGGGTCAGCAGGACGTCACTGGCTGCAATCGCATTCAGCATAAAGGAATCGAGGTGAGGGCCGGTGTCCAGAAAGATAAAGTCATAGTCACCCGCCAGACGATCGATCACATTACGGCGTAATACTTCTGAAGGTGCCACGCCAGGCAGATGTTCAGCCACCAGCTCTTCCCAGTCGCTGGCAACAAAACCGTCGTCAATTGAGGCCGGGATGACGTCCACACCCGGCATCACGGTCGGCTTAATAAACTGCTCACGCAGCTGATCGGCATCCAGATCGTTGAGCATTGCCTGCGCGGCAGTTTCAAGTACGGAACCGACGCTGTTAGTGTGGCTCAGGAACATGGTGCTTGAAGCCTGAGGATCAAGGTCAATAACCAGAATGCGCAGATCATTGTGCAGCATAGAAGGGTGCGCGCGCATGCCATGTGCAAGGGTGACAGTACTTACGGTTTTAGATACACCACCCTTAAGGCTGACGACAAACACGACAAAAGGGCCATCGTGGCGGTCCCGATATTTAGGGACTTTACGATGCTGATAAATGTCGACCACATTCTGAATGGTCAGCGCGTACTGTGATGTACTGCCTGTCTGTTTCTTACCAAACTGATAGCCTGCGGCTTCCATATCGCTGATTGCAGCAACCACAGCATGCTTGCTCAGCAGGGGCATATTAGCGACCGCGTTACGGGAAAACGTCTGATAAAAGCCGGTCTGATTAAACTCCTGACGCTGCTGCTCAATATGATCGCTGAGTCCATGCAACATGGAGTTGGCACGGGTTGCCATCTCCAGCACTCCACCATAATCGCGCTTCATAAGCCCCTCTTTATTAATGTTTTTGGCATACTACACAAAAAGCAGGGACCTGCCAATTTTTTAGAAAAAAGCTAAAAACCTGGATTTTTCGTCAGGGAGTGATGTGAAGAGAGGGAAATGGAGGCAGGGATAACAGGGTGGGAGGATTTTTTTGTTTTTAAAATCTGAACAGACAGAGCTGCAAAAAGATGACTATTTAAACCGCGTGACTGATTTTATGCAGAAAACGTTTATAGTTGCTATGGCTGAGTTCCCGGTCAACATCATGCAGGCCTTTCCTATGGTGTTTTCAGCCTGAAAATATAAAAAAATAACATTAAAATCATAAGCTTGATAAAGAAATCTTCTGGTGAAAAGTCCGTTTTAAACAGTTGTGGTAGCGATGTTATGACCCGCTCCCCGTTGATTAACACACCGAGATGTTAGTAATGTCTTCATGAGTCACATGAGGACTCCCCCATAAAGAAGCGTTTTTCCAACGAACAGATCATCAGTATTCTCCGCGAGGCTGAAGCCGGGGTTTCTGCCCGTGAACTCTGCCGCAAGCACGCCATTCATGACGCCACTTTTTAGACCTGGCGTCAGAAGTATGGCGGTACAGCGGTGCCCGGGGTCAAGCGCATGGAGTCGCCTGAGAAAGAGAACGCCAGACTCAGGAAGCTGCCTGCCGAAGCCATGCTGGACAGTGAGGCACTTCAGGTGGCTCCGGGGCGAAAGTTCTGACGACAGACCAGAAGCGGGAAGCCGTTGAGTTTATGTGTGGTGCGACCGGTCTGTCGCAACGTCGTGCCTGCAGGCTTACAGGCCACAGGTAACATAAAAGCAATGCTGAAAGAGCATTATAAAACTTACGACTTTGTTATTGCCGATTGTGCAGGGCGTGACAGCGCTGAGATGCGTAGTGAATTGATGGCAGCAGATGTCTTCATTTCACCTCTCAGACCTTTTCGAATGGAGCCAGATGTTGTGTCTCATACTTGCTCAGTATTTACCGCAGCAAAAGATTTCAATGAATAAGTTCGCGGCTATCTCGTTTCGAACATGACGCCAACAAACATGTTTATTAATGAAGCCAACCAGCATTGCTAACGCCTCATTGCCCGGCGTATGGAACTGCACCCTGTGCCGGGCTGTCACGTCCAGCGCAAACACTTTAGTGTAAACTTCGGTGGACTTCATGCTTTTGTGCCCCATCAGGCTCTGCAGCGCTTTCAGCGGTATCCCGGCATAGAGGATGTGCATGGCATAGCTGTGGCGGAAGGTATGCGCCGTCACTGGCACTGAGAACGTGAATGCGTCACAGGCAGCTGCGGCGACGGCCTTGTTCAGCCAGTTACGCACCGTCCTGTCTGTCACGGTCCACAGCCTGACCTTCTCGGTCCGCCCCGTTTCCGGATTGCGGCGCTCAAACGGAATTTTCAGCGTGGCGACCATCATCTCCAGCTGGGCCACGTACTGCTGATCGGACCGCGGCACCAGATGGTGGGGCACACTACCGGCGGGAGCGCGTCCCGGACCGCGGGCGGCCTTTTCGCCGCGCTGCTTGAGCGTGGCCAGCTGCACGTAAGGGTAGGGCGGTGCCAGGCTAAAATCTCCTCTCATCAACGCCAGCGCTTCATTAAAACGCACGCCAGTATTTCAGAGGGTAGTGAACCGCGTCTTGCGGTGCAGATCCGGCACGTAATGGAGAAAGGCGCTGACCTCGGGAGCCAGCAAATACTGCGGATACTCATCATGCTATGAAGCCATCTGCCGCAATGCAAGCGCAGCCGGATAATAAATCGCAATCGGCAGTTGCAGAGCGGGTGCCCGGATATAATGTGAAGACAACGTCATGGTCATTTCTGATTTTCCTTATGACAGGAGGAAGGAGGCTCGCCAGGCTTGTGAGTTACATAAGAAGGAAAATTTGTAATCTCCACAATGCTATAGAGGCTGAATTCTTCTCCCGCGGGCAGACGCCTGCGAAAACCTTCAAGAACGGTTTTCTCCCCTTCCGGCCCGACAGCGGGCATTAAGACGGCCATACTGACAGGTTCGATTCGTGAATAGTAACCCGTCCCATTTTTCCTTTACTTGAACGTGTATGTGAGCGTCAGACCGGGTGCGGTGCTACCATGCGTTATCCAGGTAGCGACACCCCGTCCTGTGGTCAGGTCTGCCGTCCGGCTGACAATCGTCGCCCTGACTTAAAGTCGGGTCGGCAGGATGTTCTTTCCGTCTCCGGGCAGGTTCTTAATACAGACCGCTGTACTTCCCGGTGGATACGCATCGTCCAGACGTGCGGCTTCCTCATAAGTCGCAGCGCTGGCGCGGGACGCCGTAGCGGCCAGTTGGACAATACAGCTGAACAAGTATGATGGCCATTTCATGTTTCAATATCCTTTCGTGGAGTTTTCTGCTGGTGCATCCGGGTCGGGAAAATCCGCGGTCTCTGTTTAAGCTACTGACCGATATCCAGTTGAGAAACTGTTGATGCAAAGCTGTCAGCAATTTGCGCGGGCGCCAAAGTCTTAGCCCTCTGATTTTCTTCGCGAAAGGAGCTGGGATTTTGGTTAGGGTTGATTTCAGGTTACCAGTTAAAATCACATTCTGAGTCAGAATTTAGGCTTCATTTAGCGGCATGTCCCTGACTTCACCGTTACCTCCATGAGACTTTAGCATTTTGATATTATTGGATTTGCCAGGCATGCAGGCGTAATCATCATTTCCCTGAGATGCCCGTTTGGTATGATCTCCAATAACCCTCTGTCTGAATAAGTAAAAATATTCCTTTTGATTGTTTTTGCATGTCCCACAATCAGTGTTGTCTCTCTAATACAGAGTTCATGGTTCTCAAACACTTTTTTTATTTTTTAGGATAGCTACGGCTTTGTTGAATAAATCAGATTTGGGGTAAACATACCTATAGCTGTTTGCTGCTGTCAGGCAATACGCACGCTTTCTGGCATCCCTGCCTTTGTTATTTTTTTCAGCGCACGCACCATGGCCAAAGCCTCTGCAACCTGGGCATCATAGTCCCGTAGCGTCATTGAACCTCCGAACAGTTGCTTTACTCTGTACATCGCCGTTTCCGCTATCAACCGACGATTATAATCTGTTGCCCATTTCCACCGTGCAATGCTCCCGCTCAGACGCTGGTTCGCTACTGCACGATTACGATCTGCGTACTCACCGGGCCAGTAACCTGCCCCTTTTCGGGGTGGGTTAAGAGCGCTGATTTTCTTACGCCGCAGTTCATCGTGACATAGCCGGGTGTCGTAAGCCCCGCCTGCCGCTGCTGCCCTGATTTTTCTGTGAGCCTGCCGGATTAGACCCGGGAAGGCTTCTGAGTCCGTTACGTTGTTCAGTGACAGGTCTGCGCAGATGATTTCATGTGTTTTGCCATCGACTGCCAGATGCAGCTTTCGCCAGATACGACGGCGATCCTGGCCGTGCTTTTTGACTTTCCACTCGCCTTCACCAAAAACCTTCAGCCCGATAGAATCTATCACCAGGTGTGCGATTTCACCCCGGGTGGGTGTTTTGAAGCTGACATTAACCGACCTGGCCCGCTTGCTGACACTGGTATAATCCGGGCAGCGCAACGGAACGTCCATTAGGGTAAAAACGGAGTCAATAAAACCCTGAGCAGCCCGCAGGGTCAGCCCAAATACGCGTTTAATCACCAGGGCAATAGTGATGGCAAGGTCAGAATAACGCTGAGGTCTTCCCCGGGATGAAGGCGTTGCTGGCTCATACCAGGCCTGAATAGCCTCATCATCCAACCAAAAGGTGAGGGAGCCACGATTGATGAGGGCTTTGTTGTAGGTGGGCCTGTTGGTGATCTTGCACTTTTGCTTTGCCATGGAACGGTCTGTGTTGTCGGGAAGATGCGTGATCTGATCCTTCAACTCAGCAAAAGTTCGATTTATTCAACAAAGCCCATTGACGGTTACTGTCAACACCGCCTGACCCATATCGGGCATTACCCCTCAGGCATTTTATCACTGGTGCCTTCCTTTCAGAATTTACTAATTATCGGCCTGTTAATTTTCTAACATAACACTTTCCAGACTTTAGGAAATTAACTGTAAAGAAGTGAGCAGGATACAATTGATGGCAGAAAAATAATTATCATGATAATTATTTTAATCCTTAAATAGAAATTCGCGATTAGAAAAGAAACCCTACAAGTGGTGTAATTTATCATCTGCTCGAAAAATTCTCTTACAGTATATCCCCCCTCAGACCAGGACAGTGAAAGAAGCAATATCACTTATCCTGATAGCACAATCAAAAAAAACAAATATTCATTGAAAAATAATGACCGCATATTTTACCCACACAACATAACGTCGGGGAAGGAAATGAACGCCAGACTAGTGAACATGACCGGTTCCACACCAGTCCTTAGTAGACTTCAATCTCTTAGTAATAGGAAAATCTTTTCCTTCCATGCGCTTCCGATATCCAGTTACGGGGATAGCGACATTATCGGTGACCTGACAACTGATATTTCTGAATGCCCTGAAGCCTCATTTACAGGCGAAATTTTCGACACTTTCTTTTCCCTACAAGTATTATTTCAGAGTCACAGAAATTGACTGCCGGACTTTATAATGCGGATGCATCATTCTACATAACCGGGGGAACCAGTACCGCTAATCAGATCGCCATTTCAGCTCTCTGCGAGAAGGATTATATTATTTTGGCTGACCGCAACTGTCACCAGTCAGTTCATTTCCACACGCAGTCAAGCGATGCTGAAGTCCATTATCTCTACCCGGATCTTCGAACAGAGGATGGTGAAATTAGCGCCTGGTCTTATGAACATCTTGAACGGACTCTTCTTACGCTGCAGCAGAACGGTAAAGCCTGTGATATGGTTATCCTCACCGCGCAGTCCTATGAAGGGATCATTTATGATATTCCAAGTGTTCTTGAACGACTTCTGGCCGCCGGCATCAGCACCCGACGTTTTTTTATTGATGAGGCATGGGGGAGTCTGAATTATTTCAGCGAAGACACCCGTCCCCTGACTACAATGAATATCGCTCCGCTACTTGATAAATATCCTGACCTGGACGTTGTCTGTACACACTCCGCGCATAAATCCCTTTTCTGTCTCCGGCAGGCCTCTATTATCCACTGTCGCGGTACCCCCGGTCTGCCGGACAGAATTGAAACAGCAAAATACCGCATCCATACCACTTCACCGAGCTACCCGATAATAGCCTCACTCGATGCCGCACAGGCAGTAATGGCCGAGCACGGGAGTGAGCTTGCTGCGCATGCACGCGATCTGGTAAGCAACTTTTTTAACGGCCTGTCTTCACTTAAAATTGCTGGTATTGAAGTAGTATGCCCACATTTTTTCAGCTCACACAATCACATTCATTATGATCCGACAAAAGTGATGCTTAATGTCTCTTCACTCGGTACAGGTGCAGAGATTAAAAAGTACCTCTGTGAAGAAAATATATATGTAAAGCGATTACTGAATAACGTGCTCCTCTTTAATTTTCACATAGGCATCAATAATCAGGCAGTCAATTCGCTGCTTTCAGCACTGAATAAAATAAGCCAAAGTAAAATTGTAAATACGCCTTCCGAAATGGAAGTTTCGGAAAGCTTTATCATCCCTTATCCTCCCGGTGTGCCGCTTGTTTTTCCAGGAGAAATCATTGATGACGCTATAAGAAATAAAATAAATGAATACCGCAAAAATGGCTTCCTAATTATTGCAGCCTGAATTTAATCTTTTTTAATCGGATATATATCATGATTACGCTCAGCAGAATGACTGAGATTGCTGCCTTACGTGGCAATCAAACCTGTATTACCGATAATAATGGACAGTATACATGGAATGAGATTATTCGACAGACCGAATCCCGCATAGTATTCCTGCGTCGCACTTTCAGTGAGGAGCAACTACGCTCGGTTTGCTATGTGTCTAAAAATAGTTCAGAACTGGTCTGTTGGCTTGCTGCGTTTATAACGCTCGGCATTCCAGCCAATGGGCTGGATTACTCACTTTCTGTGAAAACACTCAACACGCTTTTAGGACGGATAAAACCCGGTTTGTTGCTGGTTTCCTTCGATCTCTTTACTGGCGATGAACTCAGCTATCTTAATATAGCTGGCACAAACATTCTGGACGTTGATGCCTCAGCGGATCAAGTTATCGACAGTATAGGAGAACGTCACCTCCCGGAACTGAACTGCCTGCAATTAACGCGCACTCCGTCGCCATATCGTGGTCTTTCCCTGACATCAGGAACCAGCTCTATACCCAAAATAGCCCTGCGCTACCAGTCATTTGATACACGCCGTTTCGCATGGTTTACCGAAAAGTTTGGCTTTAACAACGCGGATGGGTTCATGCTCATTCTGCCTCTCTATCATGCTGCCGGTAACGGCTGGGCACGAATGTTTATGGGACTAGGGGCCTCCCTTCATCTGGTAGACCAGGAAGATGAACAGGCCTTTGTGCGAACGCTTTCCCAGGAGTGCGTGAAAGCCACGGTAATGACACCTAATCTTGTCGCCCGAATGACAGGTCTTGCAGCTCGAATCAACCTCAGCCATCACCTGCGCTGGGTGCTTGTCGGAGGCAGTTATTTCCCTGTCAAAAGCAAACACGCCGCATGTACAGCCTTTGGTAATATTTTCTGTGAGTATTACGGCTGCACAGAAACCGGAGTAAATGTACTTTCAGAGCCGGACGACATGCAAGTCTGTCCTGAGAGTGTTGGCCGCCCCTTTGACGGTAACCGAGTAATTATCCTTGATGAGAACAATGAACCGCGCAAGTCGGGTGACAAAGGAAGAGTAGCCATATCAAGCTATATGCTCATGGATGAGTACAGTGACGGAAGCAGGCCGTTCATTATGATAGGCGATGAACGTTATTTTCTGATGGCCGATTATGGCTATTTGGATGATAGTGGCAGGCTGTTTCTGATGAACCGCAACGGTGAAATCCACAGTAACCATGATATTTACCTCATTGAAGAAAAAATTCGTTTACTACCCTGCATCAGGGATGTGGCACTAGTTACCGTGCAGCTTCAAGGGGTCAACCATGTCAAATGTATTTTTAGCACTTGCCAGAGCAACAAACAAAAATTTATGCGTCTGATTGAAAAAATAAATGAGCAGGCTTTCACAACAGGCGTCATTAATTTCTCAGCACATCCGGTAGATAAAATACCCTACAGCCCGAGTGGGAAAGTGCGCTTCAGTGAAATAGTACAAATTCTGGATGCGGCATAACACATGCCTATCAGAATTTCTGATAGCAAAATAAATACTCTCGAATAGTCATTTTTCAATGACCATGAAATTATTAAGGCCCACTATTTGTCATGACATTTTGAATATAAAAGGAAGATGTACTTATGAATACTTATATCAAAGGGCTGCTCTGCTGCTTGCTAGCCACTTTGTCATGGGGAGCCATGTTCCCAGTTATGACACATGCACTGACCCGAATAGATCCATTTAACTTTACCACACTCCGTTATGGTATTGCGGGAATTGCTTTTGCTCTGCTGCTGCTGTTCCGTGAAGGACGTCCAGCTTTCCAGCTGAAGAACCAACGCTGGGGCTTAGCCTGGTTGTTCGGAACTCTGGGATTTGCAGGATTCGGTTTTCTTGTGTTCCTTGGTCAGCATCTTGCGGGCCCGAGCGGAGCACTGACCGCATCCATCATGATGGCCACCATGCCTATGCTAGGCCTTCTCACGATTTGGGCGCTCAAAAAAGTCCGCCCACATGCCAGTACATTCGGATTCATTCTGTTATCCTTTAGCGGCGTGATGCTTGTAATCACAAACGGTGATATGTCTGCAATCCTGAACTCTCCGGCTAGTTTAACTGCAAACCTTCTTTTGATTGCCGGTGCACTCTGCTGGGTTATTTATACGATCGGTGGGAGTTATTTTCCCGACTGGAGTCCGCTACGGTACACTACGCTGACCACACTATTGGGTATGACGAGCGTGTCTGCCACAGACCTGGTGCTGATAGGAACTGGTCTGATTACGGTACCGGATGCTGCGGCAGTCACAGTAGTGATCCCGCATCTGCTGTACATGGCTCTGATTGCAGGCCTGATGGCGGTACTGTGCTGGAACATTGGTAACCGTATAATCACGCCCACAAATGGCGTGCTCTTTATGGATGTCGTTCCTGTCACAGCTTTTATTGTCTCTGCGCTGAACGGCATGGTGCCGACGCATGTACAGATTGCCGGTGCCGCACTCACCGCCACCGCACTGGTGCTCAACAATCTCAGCCAGCGCAAAATGTTACGGCAGGCCGTACCAGATACTGTGCTGAAAGTCTCTACCGTCCGCCGTTAATATTCCGAGCCCTTTCCCAACGGGGGGGGCTTCAACAATCAGACCGTAACCTGCCAGATGTCTTTCACCGAATCAATCAGTGCTGCCACTACGGGAGATGACTCTTTTTCACGATCCCAGACAAAGCAAAGCTGGCTCACCGCTTTCTCCCCAGGCCAGATATAAAGCTCTTCGTTATCCTGGTAAACCAAAGCCATATCTTCACGCATTAGAGTTATGCCGGCCTCTATGGCAACTAGTTCGGCCAGCGTTTTTTCCTGATCAGCGACAATTACCGGCTGGACACTCACACCATGTCTTTGTAGAAAATCACGAGCTATTGAACTGAACGAACATTTTTCCGGTGTAGCAATCCACGGAAATTCCACAAGTGTGTCCCAACCGCAAACCTCAAGCTGAGCTTTCCAGGAATAGGGGCCAACAATGCATAGAGTAATTGGAGAAATCGCGATCACACCCAGCCGGTTCTCCTGTACTTCTCCGATAATAAAACCCGCATCAAGCTCTCCCGCAAGAAGGCTATCAATTATATTACCAGAAATATTCTGCCTGATTGTCAAGCTGACGTTCTGATGCCGCCGACGCAGTTGAGAAAGAACCTGCGGTAGATTAAGTATTACAGGAACGGAAATAGTGCCGAGTGCACAGGTTCCGACAGTATTAATTGAACGAGCACGACTTAAAAATTTACTGGCAGCATCAAGTGCAATGTGGGCTTCGTCCCGCATAATCAGACCGGATGCAGTAAGTTCCATACCGCGTGGGGTACGTTTGAAAAGCCGTACATTAAATTCAGTTTCGAGTGACTTGATATGAGCACTTACCGCCGGCTGGCTCAGAAACAGTTGCTTGGCCGCCCGGGTCAGGCTCGATGTCTCAGCGACGGTAACGAATGTTCTCAGCTGGTTTAAGTCCATTAAGCTTCCTGCCTTATCGAGTTAAACAATGCGTCGGCCTTCTGCGATTGGCCTGATTTGCATTAACTTTTATTCTCTTACATTTGTATACGTATGGCAAAAATGTCCTGCGACTTCTTGGTCCAGGTTTATCAAAATGGTGACCTGTCCCCAGTATTAGATACAACGCTCAGTTAGTAATGTCGGTTTGTTTACCTTCTAATTTTCCATTTCTCCAGCTTGCTATAAATTCAGCCGGCGTCTGGTATTTCAGCGATGAATGAGGTCTGGACTCCTTATAGTTCTGCCGCCAGTCATCAATGATTTTCCGGGCATGAAGATTATCGCTGACCCCGTTTTGATTCAGACATTCATTCCGAAAGCGACCGTTGAAACGCTCAACAAATCCGTTCTGCTTTGGCTTACCTGGCTGAATAAGTCTTAACTCCGCACCATGCTCAAAGGCCCATTGATCGAGCGCGCGGCAGGTAAACTCTGGGCCCTGATCAGCTCTTATTGCCGCCGGATAGCCTTAAAGAGCGCAATGCTGTCCAGAACACGCGTGACCTGAACTTCTGCAATGCCGAAAGCAACGGTGATCGTCAGACACTCCTTCGTGAAATCATCCACACAGATCAGGCACTTGATCCTGCGACCGCTGGCCAGTGTATCCATGACAAAATCCATCGACCAAGTCAGCTTGGGCGTTATCGGGCAGAGCTGCGGCAGACGTTCCTTTGCCAGTCCTTTACAATGCCGTCTGTGTTTTTACGCCCAGCCGGCTGAGATGATAAAGGCGGTACACGCGCTTGTGATTAACCAGAAGGCTTTCACGACGCCGTAACTGCCAGATGCGGCGGTAGCGAAAACGCCTGAGCTGCAGTGCCAGCTCTGTGATGCTTAGAGATAGCTGCGCATCAACCGCCGGGCGCTGAGCCTTATAGCGGCATGTCGGCAGGTACAAACCTGTAAGCCTGCAGGCACGACATTGCGACAGACCGGTCGCATCACACATAAACTCAACGGTTTCCCGCTTCTGGTCTGTCGTCAGTACATTCGCCCCGGAGCCACCTGAAGTGCCTCCCTGTCCAGCATGGTCTTGGCAAATAGCTTCCTTAGTCTTGCGTTCTCCTCCTCAGGTGATTTCAGGTGCTTAACCCCGGGCATCTCCGTACCGCCATATTTCTTACGCCAGGTGTAAAAGGTGATGTCGGAAATGTCGTGCCTTACATGTTTGTTTTTGTTTGTTAATCGCCATGAATAAAGCTAACAGAAACTTTCCCAATGGTGTTTTCATTATGAAATTTTAGTATTTAACTATTTATAATCAATTAGTTAATTAAAATTTCTTTACGGTGAAAACAGTTTAAAGATCTCAGTGTTGGTTTAGCGTACTGAGGCCTTGTTTTAGTTTAGCGAGGATGCCGTGGCAGATGACCAATTCTCTCATCGTTATCACCCTTTTTAGCCTATTTTCAACTCTACCTGCTCTTCTTTTATCAGACTGATTTCTGCAGGTCCTATGAGATGGGCTGCACCTGTAACGCAGGCAAAGCGTCTCATTCTTATCCCCGTTATCCACAGGCCAGATCCAATCGTTCGATCCTTTATAGATCAAAATGAGATCCTAAATAGATCCCCATAGCGTTCCAGGCCTTGCCACACAAGGCATCAGAGGGGATCAGTAACCACTATAGCGAGAAAAATAACCACTGTAGCGAGCATAACAACCACTATAGCGAGTTAAGCAACCGCGCTGGCGAGTGACTGATAACCACTGTAGCGAGTAAATGCCTTTTCAGACTGTGAGTAAGTTATGTCAGGTATTACTCAGGTACTTTTATAGGATCAGGCCAGAGGAACAGATAAAAATAAAAACAGGTGTGTCAGAGAGTGACGCAATTTTCAGTCAGATATGCTGGGTTATCCACTGAATCGATCCAATAACAGATCCTCATAAGATCCCTGATAGTTCCAGGGAGATCCCACCATGCTGCGAGACGCTGGTATGCTTGCCTTCGGACCGTGTGGCCAACCACTATAGCGAGTAAAACATCCACTGTAGCGAGCCAATTAACCACTATGGTAAGTAGATCAACCGCTATAGTGAGTGATAGTATCCACTGTATCGAGTAGCGGCGGTTTTTGCCTGTTCACATCACGGATCTTCACCATGCCAAGAAAAGAACCAGATATCCTGAACATAGCGGACGCGTTTAGCGAAACGGATAAACGCACCGGTGAAGTTGTTACGCTGACTCCTAACAGTAATAACACTGTGCAGCCGGTAGCGCTGATGCGACTCGGCCTGTTTGTTCCCACGCTTAAATCCACCGCACGCAGTCAGAAAAACCAGATGAATGCCATGGATGTGACCCAGGATCTCAAACAGTTATCCCTTGTCAGGTCAGAAGGCTATGACAACATCAAAATTCTGGGCGCGCGCCTGGATATGGATAATGATTTTAAAACCTGGGTCGGGATCATTCGGGCATTTGCTACACATGAGTGTCTGGGAGACACGGTAACGCTCTCATTCGTTGAATTTGCCAAACTCTGTGGCATACCTTCTGCAAGGCTCTCCTCAAAGCTCAGAGGCCGTCTGGATGCGTCGCTGACGCGTATTGCTTCTAATACCCTCACTTTTACCAGCAAAGGCGGAGAAAACTACACCACGCATCTGGTGCAGTCGGCTAAATACAGTATCAAGAAGGATACGGTCACGTTACAGGCCGATCCTAAAATTTTTGAACTCTATCAGTTTGACAGAAAGGTTCTGCTGCAGCTGAAAGCGATCAATGAACTGGCACGCAAAGAGTCTGCTCAGGCGCTTTACACCTTTATTGAAAGTCTGCCGCCAAAGCCAGCTCCGATATCGATGGCCCGTCTGCGCGCCCGGCTGAACCTGACATCGCGCGTAATTACTCAGAATGCCACCGTCAGAAAGGCTATGGAGCAGTTAAAAGAGATTGGTTATCTTGATTATACCGAAACGCGTCGCGGCTCATCTGTCTACTTCTGGGTTCACTATCGTCATCCAAAGTTGCGTCCCGCCGAACTACCGATCAGCAAGTCAGGTCTTATCGATGATGAGATGGATGAATTTGATGATCTGGATATTGATGCCGGCGTAATGGACATCAGCCTGCCGGAACCGTTAATTCATGAGGAGAGCAGTGAGCTGGTCATGGTTTCACGCGAAGAAAAAGAGTTACTGAATAAAATCCGAAGACAAAAAAAGCAGTGATACATAAGGCGTATATGCCGTCTTTTTCCCGGTTTGCAGCAGCATTTTTGCTATCTTTTATCTGAGAAAACGTTTAACGAAACCGGCACACTTCAGTAACCACTGTAGCGAGTACACTACTCGCTACAGTGGTTATCAGTGAAAGTTACCTCCGGGATGCACTGTTACTACGTGAGAGTTCATCCGGTGTTCGGGGCGTAGCATCGTGACAGAGATAAATGACATTTACTCGCTACAGTGGTTGCTTACTATCATCAGCAGACAGAGGGCCCATAGAGCTTCTGATGTTTACTCGCTACAGTGGTTATTTTTTCGTTACCCTGGTTATGGCCCGGGTCGCGCACTACTTTGCAAGATTCCGAAGTCACAATTCAGCCTGCGTTCAGTCGTGTTTACTCGCTATAGTGGTTTTCTCTCTTTTCAGAACGGCTACACCCATTGTCCCAGCTTGATTATCACCTTTTCACTACTCGCTATAGTGGTTAGTTGTTCAATTTTTTCTCAATTCTCTGTCTGATACACCCATTTCCATGCTGCAAGAGCTTACATTCTCGCTACAGTGGTTATCAGATGAGAATATAAAAAGAACAATTTGCTCGCCATAGTGGTTGTCACCCTTTGCACGCTATGATTTGATTACCAATCAAATCTATTATGTAAGTGCTTACTATCATTATAAACCCTTAATGATATGGCTCTTTCCCGGCTATCCCCTTTTTGCTAGGCATGTTAACTACTCGCTACAGTGGTTAGCAGGGAGAGGACTGACGTCAGTTGAATCATTGCCAACATTACTACAGGCTCTGCTTAGCGCCGTTCAGACAACTGTTTGCGGAACAGCGAGCCTAATCAGGCTTTTACCGTATCTATTGCTTGTCTTCTCGCTATAGTGGTTATCGCAGAAGTCAGTCAGGCTGACGGCTGAACTATCAGCTTGCCAGAACGGGTGCAAAGCCCTGTTGATACGCGTTGACCTCTGTTCTGCATCAGTTCGGCTAATAACGAACAGTGCAGAAGCGCACTCGCTACAGTGGATATCTGGCGCATTATGCAACATGGAGCCATGAACAGACTTTCAGGATCCATGTAGTCTGCTGGCAGGATTACTCGCTATAGTGGATATCAACAAAATGGCTGCTGTGCTGCAGTTACAGGTCCACCTGAATTTCGCGCTGTAATCGCGCAGGAAAGAATCAGCAAATGGGGGCGATATCGCTGGGCAGCGGCGTGCGTGAGGCAGCCTGTCGGTACGTCTATAGCAAAAAAAGCGGCACTCAGAGGTGCCGCTTTATTGTAATGTGCAAAGCGAAGTCTACATCGCTTCCCTGTATTCCGGCCAGGCGACAGATTTCGCTTCATAGCGGCCCGCAGCCGCAAACAGCGTGCCCTGAAAGTTAATAACTCCCGCCGCTTCCAGCCACATCCACTCTTCAGGCTGAACGATGCCCGCCGCGATGACGGTGATTTCAAGCGCTGAACAGCATTTGATGATCGCCTGAACCACTGCCTGCTTGGGGCCACTGCGGTGAACGTCGCGTGTAATACCGGCATCGATACGGATGCGGTCAGGCTGAATATGAGTGAGCAGAGATAATCCGGCTGAGCCATCACCAAAATTGTCAATGGACAGGCTGATACCTACTGCTTTCAAGGCGCGTACGGCTTCAGAGAAAGCCTCCAGCTGCGAAATCACAGCAGTTTCACTCACGCCGATCACAACCTGCTCAGGCACCAGTCCTGCCTGCTCAATCGCGGTCAGGATCTGTCCGACAGCATTGGGAACGATAGCCAGCGTCATCGGCAGCAGGCTGACGTAAAGTGTCATGCCGTCCGGGCAGACCTTGCCGGCATGCGTGAATGTCTGCTTGAGCGTTTCCAGATCTTCGATGTAGAGCGCATCGTCGCAAACTTCATCAGACGTCGCTGGCCGGATCAGGGTCGCTTCAATCGCGGTTACACGACGCGCCAGTGGGTCAACCACCGGGCGGAAGCTGACGCCTTCTGTCTCCGGACACGACGCGGGCACCTCATTGTGTTCGGAAATAAATTCCCAGTAACCTGGCGGGAGAACTTCATAATAGTTCTCTTTCTCACGGGATTCGACGAATGTCCGCAGGAATTGAAGTGCCCGATCATCATAGGTCAGCTGGTATTTTGACGTTCCCTTATCCAGCACCGCCTGTAACAGTGATGAGCGATCATGTTCACGCAGGTCGAACAGTGACATGCCTGCATTACCGAAGCGGCGATAGGGCGCATAGTCACGCATCAGTTCCACAATATTATGATGCCGGCGGTCAGCACAGATTCGCTCATAGACCGCGAGGATGCCTGTTTCCGGGCCCTCAAGCAGCTGGAAGAAGTGCGTACCGTTAAAAAGCAGAATGCCAGTCACGTCGTGAGACGTATTGATTTTACTGGCGTTATCGACCATTTCTGGCAGGGTTCTGACAGGAAAATCATCTGAAATATGGCTGCGATAAATTATGGTAGTTAACATGGGCAGCTCCTGTTCAAATGGTTGTTGCGCACACGCTAACATTGTTCAAAAAATGTTTCATCTCTCTTTACTAAAACCCGCACTGCCTGCACCACCCGGGGCGGCGGTAAGTGGATCGTAAAACAGGAAAGGAAGGAGGGTCACGACGTCCGCAGAGCGATCAACTGCGTTACGGAAATCAAAGGTGGCGGGTCTTATTAATAACAGTCATCACGCAGCTTCCAGTGAAGCCACTGGTCCAGAGCCTCTTCACCTAACGGTTTCGAATAGAAGAAACCCTGCGCCTGATCGCAGCCATATTCCGTTAGTGAGGTCACTGTATCCGTACACTCGACACCCTCAGCCACCACGGTATAGTCCAGCTCTTTAAGCATGGCGATAATGCTACGGGCAATGATACGTGAAGCCGTATCGGAGGAAAGCTCGCTGATCAGGGAGCGATCCAGCTTAATGACATCCAGCGGCATGCGGTGCAGATAGCTGATATTGCTGTAGCCAGAACCAAAATCGTCAAGTGAAATCGTAAATCCCCGTTCTCTGAGCATCTCCAGCCCGCGCAGGGCCGTCGGACTTTCCAGAATACGTTCTGTCTCCAGGCATTCTATGCCCAGCAGAGAGGTCGGCAGCTTAGCTTTTTGCATCTTACTTTCCAGCTCGGCGGCAAATCCTTCGCGTGCAAAATCCTTGACGCTGACGTTAATCGTCAGTGGCAGCTGAATGCAGTGGTTTCGCAAACGACTAAGACGTTCGATGGCCTGATCGATAATCCATACGGTCAATACAGAAAGCAGATCTGTCTGCTCAGCCAGTGGGATAAACGCTCCAGGAGAAAGTTCCCCCCTGCAGGGATGCTTCCAGCGGATCAGCGCTTCCAGGCCGACCGGCTTACCCTTCATCAGACAGATTTTCGGCTGATAGACCATATAAAGACCGGTGTTCTCACGCAGCGCGGTTTTAAGATCGGTCATCAGCAGGAAATCTGCTGATCGCTGTGTTTCTGCCTCTTCATCAAAGCGCTGTGAAGGCACTCCCCGGCCTGCTGCCTCGCTAAGCGCCATGCCTGCGCGGCGTAATACTTCAGACGCTGGCAGGCTGCCAGCTACAAAGCTGGCTTCCCCGGTATGCGGCGTCAGGGCGACAGAGAGCCCTTCATCGATGTCTGCGCTGATCCCTTCCAGACGACCGGCAACCCAGGCCGCGCTGAGCCGGCTATCTGCCCGGGTGAGGATGGCAAACCGGCCCGTGGCCACGGTATAGATCATTTCTCCTACTGCCGGCCGCAGGCGCAGCGGCAGCAGCGTCGCCATATCTTTCAGCAGGCTCTCGACCCGGCTCATGCCCATGGTGCGGGCCATCTCATAAGCCCTCGACAGATCAATGCAATCGATCAGAATTAAGCGACGTGGCGCAGTATCTCCGGCAACGGCCAGATACTGCAAGTCGCGGATCAGGCGCTGCCGGTTAGGCAATGCGGTCACCGGATCGGTAAAGCCTGCCGAGTGCCAGGCCTCCAGAAAGGACATCACCAGGGTCGATAGCAGCCTCAGTGTGGTAATCTTTTCATCAGCGAAGGCATGCGGTTCAGTATCGGTAACACAGAGTGTGCCAAGAATGATTCCGTCGCGGGTCTTCAGGGGCACCCCTGCATAAAAGCGGATAAAGGGCGCACCGGTGATCAGCGGGTGGGTAACAAAACGCGCATCGTGATAGGTATCCGGGACAATCACCGCGCTGTCGCTGTCAACCACATGGCGGCAGAGTGAATCCGCGCGCGTTGAGCGCTGCAGATCAAAATTGTGTGACGTGCGGATGGTCTGAAACTCATCATCCAGCACTGAGATAAAACTGCCCGGGATCCCCAGAGCCTGGCTGGCCAGCCGGACAAATTTGCGCAGCACATCATCGCGACTCTCATCCGGGTCACGCAGCGCTTGCAGGGCACGGCTTCGGCGTTCATTGTCGCCGTCTAAATGGTTGAGCATGTGTGTAAAACTCCCGCGCCGGCTGATTACGGAGCGAAAAAGAAAACTGTCCGGAGCAAAATTTCATTCGGGCGGCAGGAAATAAAGCTTATATTTTATTTTCATCCAGATGATAGGTGACTATGCGGCAGGTGTCTCTTATTATTTTCTTTAACGCATAAAAAAGGGATTTACGATTCGAAAATTTAATTGAAGCACGGAGCTACGACGCGTCGTCGCTGATTTTATATTTCAGACTAAGCGTTCAGTATCGTGAATATTTATTTTCTTCCATGAACATTTAACATTTGGACAGATTAATAGTGATATTAACCCGGTTCAGACAGCAGTCATCTGCGTAAGTCAGACCGCAGAACGCTGACAGTATTGTTCTGAAAAGTTAACCTATTAAAATATCAGGAAAAAGCCGGGGAGGGACAGAGAAAAGCGAAAACGTTCTGTCAGCGTAAACCCGGCTGAAAGCGGTCAATCCACAGTAAGGCTGTCATTCAAACAGCGTATCAGTCAGCGGATTGTTTAGCGTTTCATACCATTCACAGGCTGGGCCGGACGACGAGGCGGCGGATTCTGCTCCAGCCACGCACGTACCTGTTCAATCTGCGGCCCGCTTTCACGAATTGCACGCGTCAGCCTTTCCTGTGTGGTGCCCAGCTCCTGTGTCCAGTAGGTGATTTGCCACTGTTCACGGATGTCGACCTGCGACAAATCGTCGGGCGACCGACGCTGGATAGCGTGTTTCATTTATTTTTCTCCTCAGGTTGCAATGATTCGCCGGAAAAATTGCTTCAGGCGAAGCGCTTATCCTGATGAAGAAAGATGCTGCGAGGTAGCGGATTAATCCCTGAATGGCGTCCAGGGGGAATAACAGGATAATTCCTGGTCCGGGGGATAACGCACTCAAAAAAATAGGAAAGTCCTCTTTATGTCAAAATATACCGCTTCGTTTGTGTCAGGATTATGTATAAATAATGGATCTGAAATTTGACAATTATTTAAAATAGTTAATTATTCACAGGTCTTTTCTCTGCCCGCTTTCGGATCGCTTCGCTTTACGTCATGATGATGCTGTGATCGCTGGCGGTTTCACCCTATTGAAGGAGCATTGTTTGGTTAACCGTCCCCCCCAACCGCCTGTGGTTGTTCAGAGTAATGTGCGTGAACTTCGCCTGGCCGCCGGACTGTCTCAGCAGAGTGCGGCTGAGCGCTTTGATCTCAGTCTGCGCGTCTGGCAAACAAAAGAGGCCGCAGGTAATCCGGCCTTATTAAGTCAGGGTGAATATGAGTTGTTGCTATTGCTGGCCGGGCGTCATCCGCATTACATTCTGGCGCCGCAGAATAAGAAGTAGGGCTGTGTAAAAGCCTGAAATCGCGCTCAGGATCATGACTATCAGCTGCTGGTCAAAAAAGTGCGTTTTATTGACTTGAAAGCTGACAGCGCGCCCCTATTTAAGGTGATGACCGGCATGTATCAACCGGTCGGATGAACTTTTGGATGAATCTGTTCAGGAGATTATCACTATGTCATTACAACCTTTCTCAGCATTTCCTTCGCTGGCGGACTCTGTATTCTCAGACCGCTTCAGCCGTATCGATAAATTATTCAGTCAGCTGACTGGCGACAGCCCGGTCACCGCAGCGCCTGCTTACGATCTGCAACGGTTTGATCGTCAGCGTTATGCCCTGACCCTCAGCGTACCGGGCTGGAAAGAGCAGGAGCTGGAGATTGAGCATCGCGGAGGACGGCTTTCCGTGTCGGGACACAGAGAGAAAGAAAGTCAGGAGACATCCGGCGATTCTCGTCAGGAGGAGCATAGCTGGCTCCATCGCGGCATCGCCCGACACGATTTCCAGCTGAGCTTTTCGATTCCCGAGCACATGAAAGTAACCGGGGCCACGCTGACGGAAGGCTTACTGAAAATTGACCTGTATCAGGAGATCCCGGAGAGCGAAAAACCGCGTCGCATCCCGATTGTGACTGACGGTGCCCGTACGCTTGAACATCACTAATCCTGTCCGGGCGGAAACGGCTGGGGCCTTACCGCCCGTTTTAAACAGAAAAAGGGCACAGGGAAACAGCGGTCAGGCGCTGGCAGACTCAACCTCAACCCGCGTTCGCAAAGTGGTGTTGGTGCCGATGAGCATAATCGGCTCGCCCGCCTCAAGACTGGCGTGAAAGGCCGCTTTCATGGATGCGCTGATACCATCGCCACACCACATCAGATGATGCTCAAAGCGGCATTGTGCTTTGGCAGGAATGCCGGAGGCTTCCGCAGCCACTTCCACCCGAAATCCCTGCCCATTCAGACGGATCGCCTCCATCCAGATTTCAGTTTCATCTCTAACGCTGACTGCCTCAAGAAACAGCGGAACAGTGCTGCGGCGTCGGGCAGCCAGCGCCATACGTTCCCACTGCCTGAGTACCGCCTGATGAAAGCGCGCCTGACGCTGATTTGCGCCTTCGCTGAGGTCACTGCGCAGCCAGAGATTGAGCGGCCGCAGATAGCGGTTAACATAATCATCGCCACAGTAGTCCGTGCTCATCATCTGCAGTTCACGTTCGATGTCGGCGTCCGGATGAGCGTCCAGCAGCTGCAACATATCCTCCTCGCGACAGGCCCAGCCTCCGGGCAGTGTCACACCAGGCCAGTTAAGCGCCGCGTGAATATCAAAAAGTGTATGGCCGCCTGACGTCATTTCGCGTACGCAGAGCGCGCGCGTAAGCTGCTGATCGGAATAGCCGTTCGCTCCCGGCGGCGTTATCAATCCGGCTCTGCGCCAGCGGCGCAGAGTTTCAGGCAGAACACCGACGAGACCACAAACTGTGTCGGTAGAGTGATGAGGCATAGTGGATATCCGGAATACTTAACGATCCCCTGTCCAGGGAAGATGAGCGAATTATGCGCGCGCGGGTTAAATAAAGAAACCATCATTTCCAAAATATTTTTTATTAAAATAAGTGGTGCAGGGTGTGATGATGGGCAGGCAGAAGCAGCGGCGGGCAGAGTAGTTGCCGGGCACACAAACGCCCGGCGGGAGGAAACGCATTACCACTGGTACTTGTTAGAATCTTCCCAGTCTTTCACTTCTTTTTCGGCACGGTCTTTCTCGTAGCCGTAGCGTTCCTGAATTTTGCCGACCAGCTGGTCACGCTTCCCTTCAACAACGGTCATGTCGTCATCCGTGAGATCACCCCATTTTTCCTTCACCTTACCTTTGAACTGCTTCCAGTTACCGCCAATGCGATCTTCGTTCATGGTGATTCTCCTGATTACGTTTTTAGTCCAGGGACCTGATGAATATCTGTATTGCCTGATGGCTGTCAGATGGATCAAGCATGGCACAGGGTTTGCTTTTTGCAGCAAAGCGGTGTGAGCGGCATCAAACTCTCAACAAAAGTGCAACAGAGACGGGGTTTCTTTGTCTGTATTATGCAGAGCGACGTGCTGGCCAGCATACCTGGGGCAGACTGTTCAGGGCTGGACGGGCAAACAGAAAGCCCTGGTAATAGCGAACGCCGGCCCTTTCCAGCCAGAGCCACTCTTCAATTTTTTCAACGCCTTCCGCAATTACGGTAATTTCAAGAGCCTGACAGCATTTCAGAATCGCCAGTACAATGGCCTGACGCGGGCCGCTGCGATGGATGTCGGTGATGAGCTTACGATCAATCTTCACTTTATCGGGCTGAAAGTCGGCCAGCAGAGATAAACCGGCAAAACCCGCGCCAAAGTCGTCAAGCGCCAGACTGATCCCGGCCGCTTTAAGTTGCCTGACTGCCTGATGAAAGGCGTCAAAGCGAGAGATGGTCTCATCTTCCGTCACCTCAACGACAATCTGCTCTGGCCGCAGACCATGTTGCCTGATCTGAGCGATCAGGTGCTCGACGGCATCTTCAATCATCACCAGTGTCATTGGCAGCAGATTAACGGAAAGTGTCTGCTCCCCCAGTCCCAGATGCTGCGCAAGCTGAAAAGCGTAACTTTTGGCGTTGAGATCGGCCTGATAACGCTCACCTACAGGCAATTGTGCAAAATAATCTGCGGGTGATGCCCCGCGCTGACCGCGAATTAATGCTTCACAGGAAACAATCTGGCGGTTTGTGGCATCCACGATAGGCTGTAATGCAAATTCGCAGTGCTGGTCCACCGCTGGTTGAAAGACAGGCTGTGCTGGGATGAGTGATGGCGTGATCAGCGTCCATTCGCTGGCAGGTTCGATTTCGATAAAAGTCTCTTTGTCCCGCCCTTTGATGAAGGATCGCAGGAACTTCACGACTCTGTCATCTCTGATCCGCTCTTCATTCAGTGTAACCCGTTTGAGCAGGGCATCTATCACAGCATGTTCCGGATAATCACCTAAGTTGAACAAAGCCATACCGGCATCGCCAAAGCGGCGTGCAGGTGCGTAGTCCCACATCAGCTCAATCAGGTTGAAGTGACGATCGTCCGCGCTGATGCGCTGGTAAACCTGCTGAACATTATCGACACTGCCTTCCAGTACCTGAAAAAAATGCTGACCGTCGCAGAGCAGAATCCCGGTGACCTCTGCTTTAGCATTTTTAACACGGGCGCACTCCACCAGCGCCTTTAGCTGTGCTGGCGAAACGTAACCTGCAAGCTGGCTACGGTAGATCAGGGTGGAGAGCATAAGCGGACTCACGTGGCAGATAATGGCCGACTCAACATAACACAGAACGATCGCGGTCTTAGCGCATAACTGCGGCCATTATGTGATTCTGCTTGCGGCATTAACTGGCGCAGTCATTCAGTCAGGCTGGTCGCCAGGTGTAAAACAGCCGATCAAAAGCGCAGGCATAAAGAAAAGCCCCCGTAAAAACGGGGGCTAAAAGTGGATACAACTCATTATTGTCACGTCACGGCATCCCTGGTGAGGCGCCGGTTAATCGGGCAGGAACTGATTATTACCCACTTTTTATGCCCCCTGCCATGGCGTTCTGGCTGGCTTGAAAAGCAGGCTGCGTTAAACTTCCTGAGCCATTGAGGAAATTCATTATCATTCATGCGTTTACGCACCATCCGGGACTTCGCTGGTGAAGCCTGTGAATCATCGGGTTACAAATCAGCCATTTTTTCATATAGCGTCTTAACATAACGCTTAGGGTATGAAGAGTAAGCGGTGAAACAATACAGCCTTTTACTGCTTTGTCTTAAAAAGTGCCCCCTGTTTAAAGGGGGCAAGGGTAGGAGTCAGAATGCGCTGTAAAAGATGTGGATTTCTTTACCGCGCCACTTAAAGATAGGGCAAAACAGCATGTGATGCCGCTACGGTTAGTCTTTTATTTAATGAGTATTCAAATCATTAAACAACTAACCAGAGATTAATTTTAATAAAATCATTGACTTAAATTTTTATGAAAACGATTTCTAAGATTTGGATTAAAGTCTGCTCCAGCCTGCCGCTGCGACTATGAATGGCCATAATCTGCTTTTTTTTATACGACAGTTACCGGTTGAGTACCCTGACTTGACCCTGCCAGCGAAGAGATATACTGTTTATATATACAGCTTTGTACCCCTCAGACGGTGTTCCGGAGTCAATGATATGTCGCAGGATGATGAAATCTGGATTGCGTTCAGAGAAGCGATACGGCGCGATGACGCAGGCGATTACTCGGTCAGTACCCGCGATTTTGTGACTGCCCTTCAGCATCACAACGTACCGCATTCACTGTGGGCAGCAAACCAGTGGATTGAAATACATATCTCCACCTTTCGTGACATCTCCGTTGAAACGGGTGAGTGCCGTCTGTTTCAGGTTCCTGCAGTGCACGGTTAAACGCCCTGCAGGATTGAACTGACGTGCACAGGCAACATGTCAGGCGGCTCGTCGCAGAAAACGCAGACTGATTTGACGATCAGAGTCTGGAAGCTGACGATCTGAGGGCTGTGCGATCCTGATAGCCTGCATCGGTGACAGGGCTTTTCTCGCAGGCAATGCCGGCCCGCTTCATTGCGTTTTTGCGCTTTTTCAGCTTTATCTTCGGCAACCCTTCTTTGAACTGTGCTGTCAGCGACGCGGCCTGCTGCTCACTGGTAACGCGGCAGATGAACAGCTTGCTCTTGGTCTGGCGGCTGACATCAATGGCATAAATCTCCACGCCTCTGCTACATATTTCATATTCAACGTCTGTAAATTGCATGTGTGGCCAAAGACCGGTTCTGGTTTCAAATTGAGCTAAATTCATGACGACGACCTTTTTTTATTTTAAGCGTTATTGCTACCTGACAGGCATAAACCTGGTCGGGCCAGTGAGCATAGACCAGAATCAGCATTCTGCCAGTCGATTTACTGATTTAATCTGGTCCTGCCACAAATGGCTAAAATCTTAACCGGCCGCGGTCAACAGGCCGTCCGCTGAAGCCGCCGTTTAGCGAGAATGCGCAGGCTGGCGGCATACTGATACGTCTGTTTTCTGTGACTGTTCAGCTGCCTCATCCCGTCCTGGCTGAATCCGGCGGGTTATTGCATCAGTGAAGCCCGAATTGCGGACCACGTTTAAGATCGACCGTGCGCTCTGCGTTAGGGGAATGGTCAGGGGCGGAATAACGTTGGATACGCAGGGCCGCGCTGTAGCAAAAAGTGGTGAGATGTCCGGTGACACGGCGGGAAAGACTTTCTGGCAGGCACAGACGTCGGACAAAATCCATTGCCAGCACAGATTCTTGCGTAGCCCACTTTGCGATAAATGCACGAAAAAATAAAAAAATATCGGGCCCGCAATTTGTTAAAGCCCCGCATTCAGCCGCCGATAAGAACGATCGGCATGTTAGCCATTTATAGTTTTATCTTCTTCCAGGGGCCACTCCATGACTATTACGCAGCGTCTTGTGCTGATTTTGTCACTACTTGCGATATCGCTGATTGCATTAGTGATTTTCTCTTTGTCCGTGATTTCGGGATTTCAGTCCCGTTTCGAATATGTCCAGACAAATGCCATACCCAGCATTCGCGACCTGAACAAATCAATCAGCGTGACCAATCAGTTGGGTATTGCGCTTTATCGCCATTACAGCACGCGTGATGCGGAAAATTTTGCGGATGCTGAAGCGCGTATCGGGCATATTCTGCAGCAGATCAAGTCACTCAATGACTATTACATGGCAAACGACATCTCGAATGAAGAAGATAAGGTATTAACTGAGCAGGCTGAAAAAAACCTGGATGCCGTGCGCCGTGCACTTCCGGCTTTTCTGGCTGCCTCGCGTGCCCATGATGACAGCATCACGCTGCCGCTATTGCAGGGTGAGAAGGGTATAGGGGCCGCTGCCCGTAAGATGGAAGCTGACTATACCCGCCAGATTCAGCTCAATATCGATATTGGCGAACAGCTCCGCGCTGAGAACCAGCATGTTTACAGCCGGACACTGTGGGCGATGTCGGGCGGTTCGCTGCTGCTTATTCTGATACTGGCCACGTTCTCCGCCAGAGTCATTCTCGGCATCAGAAAAAGCCTGACACACATGGTTAATACCATGACGCAGGTGAGCCAGACTCTTGATCTGACTCACACGGCTGAGGTCCGCGGTAGGGATGAAATCAGTCAAACGGCGTCAGCTTTTAACCAGCTGCTGGGACGGGTGTCCGGCGCGCTTATTTCCGTCAGTCACGCAGCACAGTCGGTCAGTGCCGGTTCAACTCAGATTGCGGCGGGCAACGAAGATCTTTCAGCCCGTACCGAAGAACAGGCGGCTTCACTGGAGCAGACGTCCGCCAGTATGGCGACGCTGAGCGATACAGTGCGACAGAATGCAGAAGGGGCAAATCAGGCCAGTATGCTGGCAAATAACGCCAATCAGATGTCGATCCAGAATGGCGCGGCGGTGAAACAGATGCTGACGACGATGGATGATATCCGCGCCAGCTCGGCAAAAATCTCTGAAATTACCGGCCTGATCGAGGGGATTGCGTTTCAGACCAATATTCTGGCGCTGAACGCGGCGGTTGAAGCAGCGCGTGCCGGTGAACATGGCCGCGGCTTTGCGGTGGTCGCCTCAGAAGTCCGTAACCTTGCTCAGCGCTCCTCTTCAGCAGCGCGCGAGATCAAAGAGTTGATTTCAACTTCCGTTTCGCAGGTCGGACATGGATCAGAACAGGCCAACGGTGTCGGATCAAACAGTGAAAATGTTCGTCAGGCGATTCAGCAGGTTGCTGACCTGGTCAATGAGATTGCGGCGGCAACGTCCGAGCAGAGCAAAGGCATTGAACAGGTGCATCAGGCGATTGGTCAGATGGATGACGTTACGCAGCAGAACGCCTCGCTGGTAGAACAAGCCTCTTCTGCTTCAAAATCGCTTCAGGAGCAGGCGGAAACACTGTCAGGCCTGGTCGCCAACTTTACGCTGGAGAGCAACAGGCGTGCCGTACCTCAGCCGCAGGCGGCGGCTGTGCGTCGCCCGTCATTCCAGCCCCGTCAGCCTGAGCGCCAGAGCATGGACATGGCGCAGGCAAACTGGGAACGTTTCTGATAGCTGAGCAGTAATATAACAGCCTCCATACTCTGGAGGCTTTTTATTTTAGCCGGATGACAAAATTAACACAGATGATTTAAAAAAAGATGAAAACGATTTCATTTTTAAAAAGGAAGGAATAGATTACCTCTTTAGAGGTATAGCCTGCGTGAATAACATTTCAGCCAGGGAGAAGCGCAGCGATTAATAGCGAACTAATAATTAATCAGATACAGCGCGAAGCTCTGTTATCGGCAGCGAATTATTTATCTTGAATTTATTTTTTTCAAATCCGTTATGCTGAAGCCAGGCTAACGGCTTCATTGGTCCTGAGTGGAAAAACTTATTAATATAATTGATTTTTAATGTTATTTAAGGGTTTGGCTTAGGCGAAAGTTGCAGTAAATATTGTCATTTTATTCACTGTAAAATAACAGGGCGCAAACTATACTTCTTTTCGTTGTGATACACATTTCTGAACCTTTAAAGAAAACCTTTCTTCATAGCGATATTTCGCCGGATGAGGCGCGTGTGGCTATGTCTCAGAAAGGTTAAAAATAAAATCACATGACACATTTAGTGCCTGGCACTCCTCACACACATCAGAGCGGAAAGAATGAAGAAAATACTCGACCGGATTAATTTACCTGCGAAGTTCCTGTTGCTGGGGTCTTTTGCGTTGATACTGTTTATTCTCCCTACCTTCCTGTTCATTCAGACGGGTAATCAGCTTGTCGATACGAAAAAAGTCGAACTATCCGGTATACCGGTAGAGCAAAAAGTCCTGAAACTTCTCAACCTGTTACAGCGCCATCGTGCAGAGAGCGCTATCGCCATCTCCCTTAATAAGGCGGATAACGCGCCCCGTATGGCGCTGGTGGCGCAAATCAACACGTTATCCCGGACCATCGGGGACGATCTGCACAGGGATGATGCGCAGGCGCCTCCGCTGAAGTCGCTGCAGCGGATCACTCAGGAATGGGAAGATCTGCAGAATGCTATCAATGGAGGTCAGCTGACGCTGGCAACCAGTCTGGCGCGCCATGCTCATCTGATTCAGGGTGTGCTGGATATGAATCAGGATGTGCTCGACTTCTATCAGCTGTCGCTGGATGCAGATTTAAATACCTATCAGCTGATTGTCAGTATTTACAGTCGTCTGCCGCTGCTGACTGAAACGCTTGGCCAGATTCGGGCGAATGGCACCTCGCTGATTGCAGCCGGAAATATATCGGATACGGATCGCAGTCGTCTTGCATTCCAGATCGACAATGGCAAAACGGCCCTGACGCAGTTCAGCAAAAACATGGATAAAGTTTTTTCCATTGAGCCCAGGCTGAAGAGTGCCTTTTCCGGACTGGCTCAGGACGCTAGTCAGCAGGCTCAGGATGCGCTGCAGCTGGCGGATAGCATTTTTGTCAGCGGACACGCCAGCGTGGCGTCGGTTGAATATGTCAGGGTCTTTACGCAGGCGATTAACCGCTATGCCGAACTGGGCAACCAGAGCAGCATCCGACTGGAGCAGATGATGGACGCTCAGATCGATCAGAAGCGATACTCACAATATCTGCTGCTGGCAGGACTGCTGGCAGTGGCGCTGCTGGCTGTTGGCATGGCCGTCATGATCACCCGGTCCGTTACCCGTCCGGTTAAGGAAGCGGTCGACGTGGCCAGCCGCGTAGCGGCAGGCGATCTGACCACGCAGATGACTATCTCCGGCAGCAATGAAATGGCGGCACTGCTGAATGCACTGCTGCGCATGCAGGAACGCCTTTCCCAGCTGGTATCGGATATCAAAGGTAACGCCGCCACGATTGCTAACTCCTCAGAAGAGATCGCGCGCGGTAACGGTGATCTCTCGTCACGCACCGAAGAGCAGGCGGCGTCACTGGCAGAAACCGCGGCCAGCATGGAGCAGCTGGCGGCCATCATTAAGCAGAATGCGGATAACACCCGCTTTGCTTCAGATCGCGCAGAGTCCGCGACGCAGGCGGCACTTTCCAGTGGCGCTGCGATGGATTCCGTGATGGAGACCATGCATAAAATCCGGGGCAGCTCGGGTAAAATCGAAGAGATTACCTCAGTCATCGACAGCATCGCTTTCCAGACCAATATTCTGGCGCTGAATGCGGCGGTTGAAGCAGCGCGAGCCGGTGAGCAGGGCAAGGGGTTCGCCGTCGTCGCCTCCGAAGTCCGGGCGCTGGCACAGCGTTCAGCCAGTGCTGCAAAAGAGATTAAGGGCCTGATTGAACAGTCGGTGGGTCATGCGCAGGAAGGGATTGCGATGGCGCAGAATGCTGGCGACAAGGTGAAGCAGAGCGTCAGCGCCATTGAGCAGACCTCTCAGCTGATGCGCGATATCTCCTCCTCATCGGAAGAGCAGAGCAGTGGCATCCTGCAGGTTAATATTGCGGTAAACCAGATGGATCAGGTGACGCAGCAGAACGCCGTGCTGGTTGAAGAGTCGGCCTCGTCGGCGGAGGAACTGGCCGCGCGGGCAGGGCAGCTACGTACGATGGTTGCCGTGTTCCAGACAGCATAACTGTACCGAACAGCCACCCGCAGGTGGCTGTTCTCTTTCTGTCCATATACCCCGCTACACCTGACGATCCTGCAGACAGGCCAGATAGCGCGCTCCCGATCGCATGACCTTCTCTTTAGCCTGCTGACGCATATCCTGCCCTTCGAAAGCGCCGTAGAGCTGATCAAACGTCACGCCGGCAAGCCGATGCAGAATATTGCCTGCCGTCGCGGCCGACAGCGGTAGCATATTGGGGTAGCTCCACATAAACGACGCACCGTGTGCGCCTGGCGTAACCTGGATAATGTCACCTGCCAGCATGACTCCGCCATGCTCATCCCAGTGCAGGACGCAGCCACCAGGGAAATGTCCGCCCAGCCGCATCAGCGTTACGGACGGCATCAGCGTCAGTGAGTCGCCCTCCCAGAAGCGGATATGCGGGCTTTCCCGCACAATCCACTGCCGATCGCGGGCGTGCAGATGGATGGGCGCGTCAAAAGCTTCGGCCCACTCCTGCATGGTGGTGTAGTAATGCGGATGCGAAATCGCGATCGCATCAATGCCGCCCAGCGCCGAAATCAGAGTGCAGGTGGCGTCATCCAGATTAGCAATGCAGTCCCAGAGCACGTTACCGTGCGCGGTGCGCAGCAGAAAGGCACGCTGGTTAATAGCAAACGCAGGCACGGTTTTAATGCTCAGCAGCGCATCGCTATGAGCCTTCCACTGATTGGCATGGCTGGCGCGCAGCGCATCCAGCGCGATCCAGTGCTGACCGCTGGCCGGAATATACTGACGCTCATCCTCACAGATTTTACAGTGCGGATAGGTGGCCTGAAGAGGGTAGGCGGTGCCGCAGGCAGTACACAACATCGTCATAAAGATCTCCTTTATTTCACTTAAGCTTATGCCGCCCGGCAAAAACCGCCCACCGATCGCTTAACATGAGCCACTAAGGCTGACGACGCAGGGTGATCCGTGTCAGCTCCGAGGGGCGGCCCAGCCGGACCGCCATCCCTGGCCAGAGCGCTGTGCCGTTATTCACATAGAGCTGCATCCCGTCGACCTGATAAAGCCCGGAGACAAATCCGCCATTGGGCTTCGCAAACAGCCGATCCAGTCCGATAATCAGGCCGCCATGCGTATGGCCGGAGAGCTGAACATCCACGCCCTGCGCTGCGTTCTGTCGGGCATTACGGGGCTGATGGTCCAGCAGGATCACCGGCGCGTCGTCCGGCGCCTGAGCCAGCGCTTGCGCCAGATCGGGCCCGGTCGCATTTCTGCCGTTCGCGGAAACATCCGGCAGACCGGCAATGACCAGTTTTGCATTGCCGCGCCGGATAACCGTATGGCTGTTAAGCAGTGGCTGCAGCCCCAGCGACGCCAGATGCGCTGTCCAGATGGCCTGATGAAAAAAATATTCGTGGTTGCCGGTAATCGCCCAGACGCCGTCACGGGCGGCAAGCCCGCTCAGCGGCGCAACATCCTGCCGCCTGTGCGCCAGGCTGCCATCGATCACATCGCCCGTCACCACGATCAGATCGGCATTCAGGGACATCGCCCGCGCCACCGTTGCGCGGGTCCAGGCAGCATTAAACAGTCGGGTGATATGCAGGTCCGTGAGCTGCAGAAGCTGATAACCCTCGAACGCCGCGGGCAGGTTGGGCAACACCAGCGTCACCTCTTTCACGGGGGGAACCCGGATGGCCTGCTGAACACCGATCACCGCCAGCACCATCGCCAGCCCAGCGGCCAGATAACGCACGCCGGGTGACAGCTCCAGCGGATGACGCAGCAGCAGGGCGAGCAGCATCACGGCATCCATCAGCATCTGCAATATCGCCAGCAGCAGAACAGTGCTGTAGGCCCAGTTGAACAGAATGATGATGATGCGGGGCATTTCAGCGGAAAAGAGGCCGCCCGACGTGAAGCGACTCACCAGCAGATACTGCGAAGCCAGCAGTACCAGGGCGGAGAGCAGGATTTTCAGGGCCAGAGGCAGAGACAAAGGAATGATAACGCGCGCAATAACATACCAGCTGGGTAGGCTGAAAATCAGGTGAAACATGGCAATCTTCCGGTAGGGCGCTGAGCGTCAGCGCAGGCAGTTAAGAGATGATCGTTTATGAAAGCGGTTTTCGCTTTGTAGTGTATACGATGCCAGAGCAGGTGATGCTTTACGCGCAGTGCTTCATGAGAGGCATGCTGGAAGAGAAAGCGGAAGAACAAGACGAAAGGCAGACACCTGAAACAGCATGACCGGTTAGCCGGTCATGCTGAAAGCAGCCGTGTTAACGCCGCAGGTTACCGTAATACGCCCGAAGTGGTTTCGGTTTTATCAGTAACGCGCGTCATGGCGATCGGTATGCTTTTGTAAGCCGGAATGCCGCTTTTGGTATCGTGACTGTCAAGCGGAACCATCACGTTCGCTTCCGGGTAGTAAGTCCCCACTGAACCCGGTGCCATATCAATAATCGCGATAGTCAGGTTTTTCATCTGACGCGAAGTGGGATTACCCTCCGGGTCCAGCGCCACCAGATCGACGCGATCGCCGACTTGCAGCTGTCGTTTTTCTGCCTCTTGGGCATTGATAAACAGCACATCGCGACGGCCCGTTACGCCACGATAGCGGTCATTGAGCCCGTAAAGCGTGGTGTTGTACTGATCGTGACTGCGCAGCGTGGTCAGTACCAGATCATGACACTTAAACGATCGGGGGTCTTCATTGATGCCTTGCATCACTTTGAACTGTGCACGACCGGAAGGCGTCAGCCAGACGCGCTCAGACGCCGCGTTATAGAGCCGGAAGCCACCAGGATGCTGGATACGCTGGTTAAAGTTTTCAAACGCCGGGAAAACCGCCTCGATTGCGTCGCGGATGCGGCTGTAGTCGGCAACCAGGGCTGACCAGTCAACCACACTGTCCGGCAGGGTTGCTTTTGCCAGTGAGGCGACGAGCGCCGGTTCAGATTTCAGATGCGGCGACGCCGGATTCAGTGAGCCACGCGAGGCATGCACCATCGACATTGAATCTTCCACGGTAACGCTCTGTGCACCACTTGCCTGCATGTCAGTCTCGGTCCGGCCGAGTACCGGCAGCAGATAGTTGTGCTTACCGAGCAGCAGATGTGAACGGTTCAGCTTGGTTGCCATGTGCACGACCAGGTCGAGGCTGCGCATGGCCGGGAAGGTCACCTGCGGATCGGAAATTGCCTCCGCCAGGTTACCGCCGAGGCAGAGCAGTGCTTTCGCCTTGCCATCGCGCATCGCCTTGATCGCCTCAATCGCGCCATGGCCATGCTTCTGCGGCGGACGGAAGCCAAACACTTTTTCCAGGTTATCCAGCAGCGACTGTGGCGGGATCTCGGTGATACCGACTGTGCGGTCGCCCTGCACGTTGGAGTGACCGCGTAACGGACAGATGCCTGCACCGGGCTTGCCGATGTTGCCGCGCATCAGGAGCAGGTTAGCAATCTGCTGTACGTTCTGAGTGCCGTACTGGTGCTGAGTAATCCCCATGCCATAGCAGATGATGGTGCGTTCTGCGCTGGCGTAGAGACGGGCAATATGCTGGATCTCTTCACGCGCCATGCCGGAGACTTTCAGAATATGCGCCCAGTCGGTGCTCTCCAGGTCCGCTTTCAGCGCATCGAAGCCTTCCGTGTGTTCACGGATAAATGCGTCATCAATAACACCCGGTTTGCCCGCGCTCAGCGCCTCTTCATGCATGCTGAGCAGGATCTTCATCACCCCTTTCAGCATCGCCGCATCACCACCGACCCGCACTTTGTAGTAGGTCGAAGCCAGCTCGGTCGAGCTCATGGAGAGCATCTCGATGGGGCTCTGTGGTGAGGTAAAGCGTTCCAGGCCACGTTCCCGCAGCGGGTTAATCGCGACGATAGTGGCCCCGCGTTTAGAGACTTCCCGCAGCGTGCCAAGCATGCGCGGATGGTTGGTGCCGGGGTTATGGCCAATGCAGAGCACCAGGTCGCAGTGATCGAAATCTTCCAGTTCGACCGTGCCTTTCCCTACACCAATCGACTCCGGCAGTCCGACGCTGGTCGGCTCGTGGCACATGTTCGAACAGTCGGGGAAATTGTTGGTGCCATACTCGCGGGCGAAGAGCTGCCACAGAAATGCCGCTTCATTCGAGGCGCGGCCTGAGGTATAGAACTCCACGCTATCCGGGTCATCGTAGCTGCGCAGATGCTCACCGATCTCCCGGAAGGCTGTTTCCCACTCGATGGGCTGATAGGTGTCGGTCGCGGCATCATATTTCATCGGATGGGTCAGCCGGCCTTCTCCCTCCAGATGCAGGGCACTGCGTTCCCACAGTTCGCTCACCGTGTGTGCGGCAAAAAAATCCGGTGTGGTGCGCTTGCTGGTAGCTTCCCATGAAACGGCTTTTGCACCGTTTTCACAAAATTCAAATGAAGAAGCGTGTTGCGGATCGGGCCAGGCGCAGCCCGGACAGTCAAAGCCCTGAGGCTGATTGACTTTGAACAGGGCGATCACATCCTGTTTTACCGCCATCTGGCCACGGATCGCATCGGCAACGGCCTTTAAGGCGCCCCAGCCGCCAGCCGCACCGTCATAGGGTGCGATGCCGTTTGTGCGATTTTGCTCTTTCATAATGCCCCACATTGTCTCTATTTAGTTGTGGGATAATCCTGGTACATAAAAACGCAGAGCGACGGTGGTTCTGGCAGGTATTTACTGAAAATCTTTCTCAAAATGTTTCGATACACCCTGACTGGCTTGATTAACGAACCGAATAAGAAACACCGCATGGGGGATAAGGGAAAGACAGCCGGAAAGGCCAGCCAGTAAATGGTTCAGAAACAGATGCGCTGTCATCAAATGCGACGGCCTGAGATAAGTAACCCGCTTTTTTAAAGCTTAGTCAGCGTAATAACCTTGCCCGGAAAATAATGCGGCCTTTATGTTAGCCTGCTGTTGTCTCTGGGCCAGTGTGAGCCGGTCACTCGCAAAGCATCATTAACGTTTCAAAAGCCGGATGATGCAGAAGTTTAATCGTAAATAACGGCAGGTGATGACCGCACATTCTGTTCAGCAGAGCAAGTCACTCCCGGATGAAGCTGATTGTCCCGACCTCGCCTTATCCTTACTGGCTTTGCGCAACATCACTCCTGCTTTGACCGGAATGGACGAAGGCTGAGGTGCAGTCGCGCTGACAGCAGATGAAACCGGCCTCTGTTAACCTGCCACATCGGGCAGTAAGCCGGCCGATCTGACATAGCATTTAACCCTTCTGTTCCCCTGTCCGGAAACCGGATAGCCGCTCAGGTCAGAGAGCCGGGCATTATCTGCGGGAGGGATGATCCAGGCTGATTAACGATCATGAAACGTCAGTGCGATCTCCCCGCGTCGTGGGATGTGAAATCACCATAAACTCGACAGGTTCATCGCGCTTATTCTGCGCCTGATGACTGGCCTGTGGCGGAATTTCGATACCCTGATGCGCAGCGATATCGTGGAATGTGCCATCCAGCTCCATCGTCAGCACCCCCTGAAGAACAAAGAAGAACTGCCTGGAGGAAGCATGAAAGTGTCTTTTTTCACAGGTGCCGGGTGGCATTTTCTCGTGAATAATTAACATATCCGGACGGTTCATCAGGTACCAGCCGTCGCATCCTTCTCCCCAGTTATAATGTTCTGCATTCTTCTTTGAAATCATGCGTCTGTTCCGTGTTTATCGCTGAATGTTGAGTCTGTCTTCTTGCCGGGCTGCTCATCAGGTCAGATGCCTGAGTCGCGCTGACGTTATGAAAAAAAGGTTGCGCGCCAGCATGTCAGCCACAGGATGCGATATCCCCGATTCAGAAGAGGACGGATCCAGGCACAAAGCACTCACGTCTCTGACAGGCTGCAGGTGCCAGCGTTATCTCTTTTTATTCAGCATCGCTTTCAGGTCAGCGAAAGGGTTGTAGGTTGCTTCACCGACATCTTTCTGAGCATCTTCACCTGCAATTACGCGGGTGCCATACTGATCGGCCTCGGTGTACTTCGAGTGCTCATGATCGTGACAGTAAAGACAGAGTAACTCCCAGTTACTGCCATCTTCCGGATTATTAGTATGGTCGTGATCGATATGATGCACTGTCAGTTCACGCAGGTTGGAGTAGACAAACTCGCGTGAGCAACGTCCACAGACCCAGGGATAGAGTTTAAGCGCCTTCTCACGGTAGCCACTTTCCAGCCGCGAATAGTTTTTTGGGATCAGAGCCATTGCTGATGTTACCTGTTATGCAAAGATGTTTACGATAAGGCGGCCACTATATCCCACAACGGAACAGAAGGAGAAATGATTGCTTCCCGCTGCATAACGTCTGATGCCCTTTTGCTTTCCGTCATGCCTCCGGCTGGCAGAGGCTCATAATAGTGAAGGTGAAATAACGAAGCGATAACGCCTAACACACTATAACGGCGTTATATTGTGTTGAGGAGCACGTCGGCACACAGGAATGGCTTTGCGGGTTCGGTTTAACCCTCCGGGCTAAATATAATGCAGGACACCATACACAGCCCAGAAAATCGCATTTGCACCAAGATATACCCAGGATCCCCAATAGGCTATAGGTTCACGACGGGTACGCAGTTTGGGCAGAAAGATTAATAAATAGAGTGCAGAGCCGATAAGCGAAACGAAGTAAAAAAATTTCATTATTCTCTCCTGATTCATGTCCTGAATATCAGGATAGTCAGGTATCGGCATTTTGGTCAGCCTATTATCAGATTCACTCTGTATCGCGAGGTCATTAATACACAGGCATGGATTCTGCCCAGAAAAGCACTCAGTTAACAAACAGGAGAGGGAATATGGAAAATGCCTGTCCATGGCGTAAAACGTCCTAAAGCGCTTTATTCAGAATTACTTAGAAGGACGTCGACTGACTTTGCCTCCTTTCCGACCGGCTTCCCTGGCTTTTTCATGATCATTTTTGAAATTGCCCCCACTGACTTTGCCTCCTGCACTGCCAGCTTCACTCGCTCGTTCGGGATCGTTGGCAAAATTGCCGGCGCCACCTCTGTATTTCTGTTGTGTCATAGGAAGACCTCATATCAATGTTCCGTGAGATAAAAAGGACTAGCTAGTCACAGCAGGAAGCATAGCCCTCCGCTTCGGTTATGCAAATACAGGACGCGACATCGTTGATAAGCGGGCAATTTATTTCTCGCCCTGGTTTCTTTGCGGCAGGAGAGCGACGGATAAACTACGCTCAAAGGCCTGAAGAAAAAGGAGAAGGCTATAGCTGACGCGACCTTGATCGACACAGTAGAGCTGGGTTCTGAGAATCAGAAGCAGAAATATGAAATCTATGGTGAGGATGCACAGACGCCCGCTTATGCGGTGATTTACCGGCAGCAGGGCAGTGACTGGCAGCCGCTGGCGGAGACGCTTACCTTTGCTGCGCAGGATGAGCAGCAGAAAGCGACCAGATCGATGGGTTACGGTTCCGGCGATACGTTGCCCGGTTTACGTGATCTGGCTGCCGAAGCGCGCGCGCTTCGGTAGGCACTGGCATGAGCAGCATAAGCATTAAATCTGCCCGCGATTGCCCGTACGTACGGATACGGTAACCCCCCCACCGTACGCGTTTTTTTTCCCTTCTGCCACTGTCGTTATCACCGGAAGCGTCGGTGTGTGGCAAAGAGGATCGGCACCAAATACCCGTTCCGATTCTCATCCTGACGCAGTGAAAAAGGGTTTCAGCCCGCTTTCCGAATCAGCCTTCACCTGCCTCCGCTTGCGCTCAGCAAACCGTCAACAAATCTGCTTCTGCAAATCCTGACAGGTAACATTTCGTCTGGCACGCAGGATGTAAAAAAGTGTAACTCAGATGGACTATCATACTCTGTACAACTGCCGATACAGCTTATTTTACGCTACATAATTGCAACAAAATAACGGAGTAAACTCATTACAGCAATCGCTAAAGATTTTTACACTGCTGGCGATAATCCATTGGCGCTGAACAGGTCGATCATTGATGAATCTGACCTTCAGCGCCGAGTTCTGAATGCGAACGGACCTGCCTTTAGCCCTCCTTTTACACACACCAGAAAGCGCTGATTCAGCGCAGATTACTTAAATAAAAGCGAAAATAATAATATGTCCATCCTGAAGACGATCAAAAGATCTCTGGCTGCTTCCTCTTTCCGGCAGGGCAGTCAGCCAGCCAATGGCACCTGGGATTGCCGTGCTTTGCCGGCTTCACTCAGCGCGATTGGATTAAGCTCACGCGCGGGGGGATCCTGATGACGTTCGTTCCGCCCGAAGCGGATTTCCATCGCGTCAGCCAGGCATGGCAGCGTTTTAACTCCACCAGCCTGACGGTGCTGACGCTCTCCTCAAACGGTGCGCTGAGCAGCAGCCGCGCGGAGAGTACCTACTGCGACGGCAATGGTCCGGAAGGAAGCTATCTCTGGCTGCCAGACAGCCTGATAGCCCGTCATGAGATGCATATCGTCGATCTGCACGTTAATGACTCGCAGACCGCCAGTCAGCGCATTACCGCCATACAGCAGGAGCTGATGCGACTGCCGGTCCGGATGCCGCTGTCGGCCGAGCACACCTTCGCGATGATTTACTGCGATGGACTGTCAGCCTCAGAGGGCTTTCTGATGCAGGCCTGGTATAACAGCGGACGCTTTCCCTGCCTGGCGATTGGGGGTTCAGCGGGCGGAAAAGTCACATTTGATGGGACCTGGATCGGTACCGGTGGCCGGGTACTGCAGGGGAAAGCCGTGATTGTCTTCTGCCAGATGGCCCCCGGAAAATCATTTGCACCTTTCAAAAGCCAGAACTTTACGCCCCGCGATCAGAGCTGGCTGATTGCGGAGGCCGATCCTGTTGCACGCAGTGTTACCTCCGTATTTAACAGCCAGGGGCAGCAGCAACCGTTTGTTGCAACGTTGTGTGACTATCTTAGCTGTACCGAAGCGCAACTGACTGACCGGCTGAAGGGGTTAACCTTCGGCGTGAAAGTCGGTGGCGAGTTCTTTATTCGCTCTATCGCCAAAATTGAGCCAGGCGGCGTAACCTTCTTCTGCGATCTTGAGTTTGGCGATCGACTTTACCTGATGCAGGAGAAGGATTTCCGTCAGACAACGCAGCAGGAGTGGCAGGCTTTTACTGCTCAGCATGGCAAACCGGCGGCCATCCTGATGAACGACTGTATTCTGCGTCGGGTTGGAAATGCCGCACAGCTGCACAATGCCCATTTTTTTAAGGGGATCGCGGCCGCCGGTTTTTCCAGTTTTGGCGAAATTCTGGGTGTGCCGATTAATCAGACACTCTCTGCACTGGTGTTCTTTAACCATGATGTCAAAGCGATGCGTCAATTCCCGGTTGAGTATGCCGGCTATGCCGCCCACTATGCGCAGCGCGCGTTACGCCGCTGGGAAGCCCTGAACAGTATTCAGACACGCGTGCTGGACCGGGTCATTAACTATCAGCAGGCCCTGACGCCGCTGATGGAGGCACTGCCGGTGCTGGAAACGGCAACTCAGAGCCAGGGGGAAACGCTGAGCCTGGCCGAAAGCAGCATCCGTAACATCAGCCACATTGCCACTGAGAGTCAGCAGGCGCAGGGGCGACTGGATGACGGACTGGACGATCTGGAAAAGATCTCTCACGGAATTAACGAGATTACTCACGGCATCAGTAACATTGCTTTCCAGACCAATATTCTGGCGCTGAACGCCGCTGTTGAAGCGGCACGTGCCGGTGAAGCGGGGCGGGGATTTGCGGTGGTGGCAGGGGAAGTCCGTCGACTGGCGCACTCCTCAAAAGAGCAGGCTGAAGCCACAGCCAGCAATATCGGTGAGGCGGTTTCAACCATCTCACGTATCCGGCTGGTGGCCAGCGATTCAGCTCAGACTGCGGCACAGATGGCAGAACGCAGCATCAGTGCAGCCGATACGCTGGCTGTCATGAGTCAGCAGACCCGCCATGAGCGCGCCGATATCGCGAAACATCTTGGCAGCCTGCGCGAACTGACCCAGGGGATGGACGCGATGCAGGAGGCCGTCGCACAGCTTAAAGTGTTACAAACGCTTTCCGGCGCACAGGTTAAGGCCTGATTTAACTGAATAAAGTGACAAAAAAATGCGGTCTAAGCGTAACGGCCAGGCAAAGCAGTCGTCAGGTTGTTACACTTGTCGGTGATTAACCACGCAGAGGTAAGAATGAAAATTAAAAGTTATGCAGCCATGCAGGCTGGCCAGGCCCTTGAACTCTACGAATACGATGCCGCTGAACTGGCAGCCGAAGAAGTCGAAGTCCAGGTCGAGTACTGTGGTGTCTGCCACTCGGATCTGTCGATGATCGACAACGAGTGGGGCATCTCGCAGTTCCCGGTGATTGCAGGACATGAAGTGATTGGCCGCGTTTCTGCGCTGGGCGCAGCGGCTAAAAACAAAGGTCTCTCTGTGGGGCAGCGTGTAGGTATTGGCTGGACGGCGAAAAGCTGTCAGCACTGCGATGCCTGTATAAATGGTGAGCACGTTAACTGCCATCAGGGCAGCATCCCTACTATCATGAACAAAGGCGGATTCGCCGAGAAGCTGCGCGCAGACTGGCAGTGGGTAATTCCGTTACCCGAAAAACTGGACGCCGAGACGGCAGGCCCGCTGCTCTGCGGCGGGATCACCGTCTTCAAACCGCTGCTGATGAGCAACATCTCGATCTCCAGCCGCGTCGGCGTGATCGGTATCGGTGGTCTGGGTCATATTGCGATCAAAATTCTGCGCGCAATGGGCGCAGAAGTCGTGGCATTCAGCTCTACGCCGGAGAAGAAACAGTCCATTCTGGACATGGGTGCGGATGAAGTGGTTAACAGCCGCGATCCTGAAGCGCTGAAGCAGCAGGCGGGCCGTTTTGATCTGATCCTGAGCACCGTCGCAGTCAATCTGGACTGGAAACCTTATTTTGCGGCGCTGGCTCCGCACGGTAAATTCCACACGGTGGGTGCAGTGCTCAAGCCGATTGAAGTCAGTGCGTTTGAACTGATCATGGGCGATAAAGCCGTGACCGGTTCATCAACCGGCTCACCGGGTCAGCTGCGGTCGCTGCTGAAACTTGCTGCTCGCGCGGATATTGCGCCGCAGGTTGAGTTCTTCCCGATGTCAGACATCAATAACGCGCTGGATCATGTCCGTGCCGGTAAAGCGAATTACCGTGTGGTATTGAAAGCCGATTTCTGACGACCCTGGGACATAAAATGCCGCAGCACGCTGCGGCATTTTTTTCCTTTTCAGCCAGCAGATTCGTTCCCGGCGTATCCACTGTCACATGGGTGTCGCGTATTACCCGCCCGGCAGAAACTTATGGCACCGGAATCAGGAAATCATCCAGCGATCCGCCGTTATCGATGGCGGCTTTAATCACGGATGGGGTACGCCCCTGACCGGTCCATTCATGCACCTGACCGTTCTCATCACTGTAGCGATATTTTGCCGGACGCTTCGCACGTTTCTTTTTCGCGGTCCCGGCAGGAGAGAGGCTATTGACCAGTTCCGCAGGGTTAATTCCCTCTTCCATTAACAGCTCCTGGTAAAACGCCAGCTTTTCTGCTTTTTTATGTGCTTCGGCTTCCCGCGCACTCTCTTCTTCACGGCGTTCGGTTACCACGGTCTTAAATTTCTGGTGTAATTCTTCCAGCACAGCCAGCTCAATATTGCGCGCCTCAGCACGGAGGGTGCGGATATTGTTCAGGTTGTTCAGGTTCTTACTCATAAAATTCCTCAAATACTCAAGCCAATCAATCAAGTGCAAATTATTCAGCAGGCAAGGGTAACATTACCCTGCCTGAAATTTGAAGCGTCGGCACAACTTTATTCGCTACTATAGTTTCATGCGAGATACTGAATAGGCCAGCCAGGGACGCGATTTGAGCGAAATATGCTGGCTGAATGAAAATCAGCGCGACAGACACGCGATCAAAGCGGGAGCACTTTTACTTCTGGCTGACTGTGTTTAAATCGTGCAAAGAGTTTATTAAGGACTGGCATGAAGTTCCGCCATAAAAACGATAGTCCGCCGTCTGTTATCTCACCCTTGCTGAGAAGCATCATACTCTCAGGGGTAGTGCTCACTGCAACGGTCGTCAGCCTGAATTTGTGGATGCTGCGTGAAGACTGGTATGAAACCGTGGGTAAAGCTGAAGATATGGCCGTTAATCTGTCGTTATCTCAGGCGCGTCAGGCGGATGATACGTTCCTGCAGACTGAAATCGCGTTACGCGAAGTTCAGCGCGAGCTGGAAAAGCAGATGGCCGCGACTGAGGTGGATGGTGAGGCGCTCAGCCAGACGATGCGTCTGTTGCAGAGCCGCCTGCCGCAGCTTCACGGTCTGTTTTACTATGATGCTCAGGGAACCTGGGTCGCGACCTCCATGAGCAGCGTACCGCCAGGCATTGATAATTCCGACCGCGAGTATTTCGATTATCATCGCGCCAGTCCGCGCGATAATCTTCACGTTGGTCCTGTGCTGCGCAGCCGCACGACTCACGAGCTGGTCATCCCGGTTACGCTTCGGGTGAACGATGCCTTTAACAGCTTCCGGGGTGTTTTACTGGCCACTATCAAAGTGGACTATTTTCGCCGCTTCTACAGCTATTATGAACTCAGCGATGGCGATGTGCTGGTACTGATGCTGGCCGACAGTACGGTACTTTATGCCCGTCCGATGTCGCAGAGTTACATCGGTAAAAATCTTTCAGTCAGTCCGCTGTTTCTCAGAATGCTGGCGAACTCGGATAAAGGCAGCGGCCAGTGGACCGCCGCGCTGGATGGCAAAAAACGCATCTTCGGTTTTGTCCGCTCACAGCGTTATCCTCTGGTGGTTGCTGCGGGCTATGACAGGCATGCACTTTTCACTCACAGGCTGAAAAGCTGGGTACATGATCTGATTCTGAATGCGGCACTGCTGCTGATGATTCTCGTACTGGGCTCATTTGTACTGCGCCAGGCTCGTCATACGCTGCGTTATCAGCTGGAGCTGACCCGGTTACACGATGAACTGACTGCGGCGAATCGTGCGCTGGAAAACATGGCTCAAAACGATGGGCTGACGAGCGTCGCCAACCGGCGTCATTTCGATGAAAGGCTGGCTGAAAGCCTGAAGCGAGCAGAGCGGCGTGGACAGCCAGTGTCGTTAATTTTGTTCGATATCGATTATTTCAAACGTTACAACGACACCTATGGCCATGTTGCTGGTGACGAGTGTCTGAAAAAAGTGGCCACGGTACTGAAAAATACAGTACGGCGTAAAAAGGAACTTGCAGCCCGGTATGGTGGTGAAGAGTTCGCCATTATTCTGCCGGAGCAGCCCCTCGCTGCGGCGATGACTCTTGCAGAGTCTGTCATTGCCGCCGTCAGTCAGCTTGCAATTCCGCATCTCACAACGGAATTGCCACAAAAGCATGTCACTCTGAGTGCAGGCTGCGCCGTATATCTCGCCGCTGAAACAGGAGAGGCAGAAAAAACGCTGATAGAGCGGGCAGACGAGGCGTTATATCGGGCTAAGCGGGCAGGGCGTAATCAGGTTAAAAGCGAAAAACTTCAGGAGTAAGTCAGTGCGCAGTGTTAACCGGATGTCCTGAAATCAGGAATGGTCTGCATGAGTAATAAAAAATGTAAAAAACCGCCAGAGAGGAACGCTGGCGGTTGTCATCATAGCAGCCGGTATTAGATCAGGAAATCGTCCAGCGATTTACCTGAATCAATCGCGGCTTTAATGGCTGAAGGCGTACGGCCCTGGCCAGTCCACTGTTTAACCTCGCCGTTTTCATCAGTGTACTGATATTTAGCAGGGCGAGGTGCGCGTTTTTTCTTCTCTGTAGGTGCAGCCTGCATGCCATTTAACAGTTCATTGGGATCGATACCTTCCTGCAGCAGCAGTTCACGATATTTCGCCAGTTTTTCTGCTTTTTCACGATTAGCCGCTTCGGAAGCCTGTGCTTCTTCACGACGCTCACTGACGACAACCGACAGTTTTTCAAGCATTTCTTCCAGAGCAGCAAGGTCAAGCTCGCGAGCATTGGCGCGAAGGGTGCGGATATTATTCAAGCTGTTGAGAGTGTCACTCATCAAAGTCACCATAGTCATGTTCAGATAATAAAATACAGAAGAGCGGGTTCACGCTGATGCTTTTCGTCAGACCTGCTGTTTTAAATGCTTGCCTTCGAACAATCATAATACAGAACCGGGAGTTCAACGCTGACATATTAATCTCTTTTTCTGAGAGTTTAAACTCTGATTAACGTATTCACCTTAAACAAAAGTAAAGTTACTCTTTTTTTACGGTCGTCGCTCAAAATGTCAAAAGAATGCTTCCCCTGATGTGCTGAATAATTTAGTCACGTGATGGATTATCGTCCCTTGCGGAAGATTTTCTGACTCCCACGCTTCGCTAATCCCGGCCTCCTTTACTCTGCAGGTTAAATGGCCCGCCATGCGCACCGTGCCCGGTCTGCAGAGCACTGCGCTGAGGGGAATAGAGAAAAAGAAAGCAACCGGCTACATGGGGAAAAATAATTCACAGGTTGCTCATTAATAATGGTTATTTGTAACATGCTGATAATTATTTATTTTGTCAGTGGTTAAAATCCGGAATCCGTACACGGTACTGTACTTTCAGAAAATTGCCGCTCAGGCTGAGCCGGGATAAAAATATATGCACAGAATCTCGTCACCCTGTCGGCCTGTTTCTCCATGCTCAGATTAATTATTTACGTATGTCATGCATTTTTTAACCATAGTGAGCAAATGAGGACACCTGTTACTTTGCAGACCAGATGGATGAACTTATCTCTCGACATTGAGGTACAAGCCCTGAGGCTGCTGCATGGATTATGTGACGGTAGCAGGACAATCTTTCTGACAACATTTCGCTGACAAGTGTCATCCTGCTGCGTTTAAATTCTCAGCTGTGAAGACCATAAGTAATCCTCTCAGAGAGGGTAACAATCTTAAAGCGTCTGCGTCATCGGTATTGTCGCTGTTTATTCATTCTGTCCTGAGGATTCCGCATTATGTTTTTTATCTCAGCGTACCGGGGCCTGTTAAAAGTGCCATCTGCGAACGCCGACACAGAGATTCTGAAGCTGGCTTTGTTTTATCCTCCTTTTCGCTTACCGCAACAGGCGATGAGCTACACTTACAGAAAATGTGCAGTAAAGAGGCTATTACGGGGAAGCTGACGTGTTTAAAGGTAATAAAAAGTCGTTACCGGTTCGCTACTGTAAAACGTGCAAAAAACCGATGACATGGCGAAAAAAATGGGAACGGTGCTGGGACGAAGTGATGTACTGCTCGGAACGTTGCCGACGACAGCGCAATCCTTCGCAGAGAGAGAACGGGTTATCAGCGGAGCCGGATACCTGATAAGGAATTGTTTAGTCCGGAGCAAAGCCTGAACCGCTCAGGCCGGGGAGTAAGGCCGGACCGCTGTCTGTAGTCTCCCTTCTGTAGACATGAAGTTGCTGAGCCAGATTTTGCGCTGGTCCACCCTTACATTCCGGGTCAGGCAGCCGATAGGGGCGTCTTTATGCGCCTGTCTTCAGGTGCATTTATCGCGTGAAAGACTGCCCGCCGTTAATCGCGCTGTGCTCATCGTTATTTTCTGCTAGGGGCATGTCAACCGGCGCTTAGGATCTTCTTCTGAGCGTTTTATAATCTGTTGCTGGAATAAGACGAGGAAAGGAATCAGTTAACCGGACTTTATAACAATTGCTTTCTCACGGCATAAGGTGGGCCTGCTATCCGACACCAGAACGCCTGGCTGCGGCTGATACAGAGTTCTTTCACAGGACCGTATCCTCTTGTCTTCCAGCCATCCAGCCGGACAGTTTATTAGTTACAACACACTAATAAATTACACTTCAAATCCCTATTATCTGATGACTCTGTGCTGTTGGTTAAA